>NZ_BAABHJ010000004.1:0-100251 GCF_039542035.1 Actinoallomurus liliacearum | reverse complement strand
CGGCGGTGCGGCGGTGCGGCGGTGCGGCGGTGCGGCGGTGCGGCGGTGCGGTGGTGCGGCCACGGGTGGGCGGCACGCGACGTCGCCGGACGACCGGCCGGTGCGGCCGTGCGGCTCAGAGGTGGGCGGCCGCACCGGCGGTCGGCGTGGGGTCGCGTGCGGCTGACCGATATGCCCATTGCCGCGGACCGCATCCCGTGGGATATTCCGAAAAAGGCGTTGCCTGCGGTGCCTCCGTTGAATCATGCTATTCCCGATTTCGGGGAAGAAAGGGGGAGAGGGTGTACGACCACATCGAGTCGGCGGACGAGACGCCGAGCGACGCGCCGGCCGCGCACACCCCGCCGGGGCGGCGCTCACGCATGTCCACCGAGGTTCTGACCTGCGGTGACCCGGCCGAGTACGGTCCGGACGAGCACCGGAGACACGATCGAATAGCCGACGGAGACCACCGCCAGGGCGATTGACGCCCTGGTACGACGTCGGCCGCCTCCGGACCTCCGGGAGCGGCCCTTTTCATTCGATAGGGGATTTCGGTGCACGTACTCGTTCTGAACGCGTCGTACGAGCCGCTGCACAAGGTCGACGTGCGGCACGCGGTGCGGATGCTCGTACGCGGCGTCGCGGTGGTCGAGGAGGCGGTGGAGGGCCGGCGGATCGGGCACTTCCCGTTACCGCGGGTGCTGCGGCTCGTCCGCTACGTGGCCATGCGGTGGCGGCACGGCCACCGGCCGGCGTGGGGCAAGCGGGGGCTCCGGCGCCGGGACGGCGGGTTGTGCGCCTACTGCGGTGGGCGGGGGAACACCGTCGACCACATCTTCCCCCAATCGCGCGGCGGCGGGTCGACCTGGGAGAACACCGTCCTGGCCTGCGGTCCCTGCAACAACCGCAAGCGGGACCGTACCCCCGAAGAGGCGGGAATGCTGCTGCTGGTCGAGCCGCGGATCCCGCTGTGGAGCGAGCTCCTGCCGTGACGAACGTCCGTGAGGCACGGGCGACGTGCCGTAGGGAGGGGCGGCGATCGCGTGGATCGCCGCCCCGCCCCGGCACGCCGTGGCCGCGGGGCCGGATCGCAAGGGGATCACTGGAAGGACACCGGCCGTACGACCAGGGCAGAGGCAACTTAGCGCCCGGCCCGCGGTCCCGGAAGGGCGACGGGCCTGACGATAATTTGCAACCGGCGTCAGCGCCGCCGGGTGGGTATCCGCCCGGCGGGCCCGCCGTCACTCGAACAGGTCGGGCTGCTCGCGGACGATCTGGTCGTACAGCGGCTGGTAGTTGATCCACGCCACCAGGTCGTTGCCGAGCTGGTCGTGGGTGAGCTTGGCGTTCTCCTCGGAGATGTGCACGACCCGGCCGGCGGCCTTGGCCAGCAGCTGGACCTGGCAGGAGCGCTCCATCGTGATGAACCACCAGGCGGCGGCGTCGACCGAGTCACCGACGGTGAGAAGGCCGTGGTTGCGCAGGATCACGGCCTTGCGGTCGCCGAGGGCGGTGGCGATGCGCCGGCCCTCCTCCAGGTCCGTCACCACGCCGGTGTAGTCGTCGAACAGGGCGTGGTCCTCGTAGAACGCGCACACGTCCTGCGTGATCGGCTCCAGCAGCTCGCCGAGGGCCGAGATCGCCCGGCCGTGTACGGAGTGGCTGTGGGCGGCCGCCACGACGTCGGGCCGCGCCTGGTGGATCTGGGAGTGGATGGCGAACGCCGCCTCGTTGACGGGGTAGCGGCCCTGGACGACCTTGCCCTCGTGGTTGACGAGGATGAGGTCGCTCACCCGGATGTGCTTGAACGACATCCCGAACGGGTTCACCCAGAAGTGGTCGGTGAGCTCGGGGTCGCGCGCGGTGATGTGCCCGGCGACGCCCTCCTCGAAGCCGAACTTGCCGAACAGCCGCAGCGCCGCCGCGAGCCGCTCCTTGCGATGCCGCCGCTCCTCCTCGACCGTCTCGAAGGTCGGGGGCAGGTTGAAGATCAGCTCTTGCGGGGGCAGTTTGTCCAGGAACTCGTCTGCCATGGGTTGACTCCTCCGATGTTCGTCTCCTAATACCAAACCTGATCGCACGACGTTTCGCCTAGCCGCACCGGCACCAAGGATGCGGAAGGTGATTATCCGAGAGAGCCAATGAACCGCTTCAGCGAGCTGTTGAGAGACGACGACGGCGTGATCGCGGACGCGGCCGTGCGGGCCGCGCGGGTGCACTCGCCGCCGGTCGCGGCCCTCCCGGAGGCCGAGGTCCGCCGGCACGTGCGGGCGGTGGTCCAGGCCGCGATCGGCGCGATCACGGCGGGAGGGGAACTGGCCGAGGCGGACCTGCGGGCCGCCGGGCGGCTCGGCGCCGACCGCGCCCGCCAGGGCGTGCCGGTCGCGGCGCTGCTCGACGGTTTCCAGGCCGGGCGGGCACTGATCGTGCGCACGGTCGTGGAGCGCGGCCGCGCCGCCGGCCTGCCCGCAGACGACCTCCTCGAGGGGATGATCAGGATCGACGCGGTCGCGACGGCGCTGGAGCACCGCATGGTTCACGCGCACCGGATCGCCGAGCTGGAGATGGCGCGGACGACCCGTGACGCGCACGCTCAGGTGCTGCGCCGGGTCCTGCACGGCGAGAGCGGTGACCCCGCGCCGCTCGACGCCGCACGCCCCTATCACTGCCTGGTCGGCGATGTCAGCGATCCGCGAACGGCCGCGTCTCTGGAGCGGCTGCTGACCGGCGGGCTGTGCGCGCTCGTCGACGGCC
Organism: Actinoallomurus liliacearum; assembly: GCF_039542035.1. Taxonomy (NCBI): domain Bacteria; kingdom Bacillati; phylum Actinomycetota; class Actinomycetes; order Streptosporangiales; family Thermomonosporaceae; genus Actinoallomurus; species Actinoallomurus liliacearum. Next base: position 97,515 of record NZ_BAABHJ010000004.1, on the reverse strand, counting down.
GCCTCGCCGCGCTCGTGCCGCTGGTGCCGGACCTGCCGACCGGCGCGCCGCTGTTCGTCGCGTCTCCGGCGGTTCCCCTGGCCGATGTCCCCTCGATGTACGCGCTCTGCCGGGCGGCACTGCGGGCGGTCGCGGGCGAGGGCGGCCTGCACCGGCTGCCCGACCTGGCCCTCGCGGTGGCGGCCGCGGGCGCGCCGGACCTCGGGCGGCTGCTGGCCGACACCCTCCTGGACCGCCTGGACCCGGCCGACGACTTCCACCGGCAGCTCGCCGAGACCGCCTTGGCCTACCTGGACAACGACAAACGGATCGAGCCCACGGCCGGTGCCCTGCACGTCCATCCGAACACCGTGAAGTACCGCGTGCGGCGGTTCGGCGACATCACCGGCCGGTCCCTGGTACCGCCGACCGGAGCGGCGGTCGCCCACTCCGCGCACTGGTGGTGGGCGTTGCGCACCTGGCTGGCGCGCTGACGCGCCTTCCAGCCGGAAGGCCGCCCCGCCGGGAAGACGCCTGCGCGCCTCCCCGGCGGGGCTCGTCCGTCAGGAGACGGTGCCCTGGTTCACGCCCAGCGTGATCGTCGCGATCAGGCCGCGCGAGAGGTCGCCGGGTTGCACGGCCGTGAGCCGTACGACGCCGGCGGGGCCGCCGGCCTGGTAGATCCAGGGTCCGGGGCGGCTGCTAGCGGTCGCCGTCGAGGGCCACCGCGGCGCTGATGGCGAGCAGGGCGGAGCCGGCCAGACCGTCGAGGGCCCGGCGGGCGGCGCCGCCGCGCAGCACCCGGGAGATCGGGCCGATCGCCAGCGAGAACGTCCGCCACCACACGACCGCGATCGCGAGGAAGATCACGGCGAGCGTCGCGGTGGTGCGCAGGCGTGGTTCGTCGTGCGCCACGAACTGCGGCAGGAGCGTCAGGAAGAGCAGCGCGATCTTCGGGTTGAGGAGGTTGGTGAACAGGCCCTGCCGGAACATCGCCCCGCTGGTGAGGGGCGCGGATCGGACGCCGTCCGCCGTGCCCGGCGTGGCGGCCGGAGCGGGCGCCGCCGCGGTCGGCCGCGCGGTGCCGGCCGACTCCGCCACGGCCGGCCCGGGAACCGTCGCCTCCGGCAGGGCGGCCGCCGCCGCAGCGATGTCGGCCTCCGCCTCCGCGGCCGGGTCGACGGACATGATGGCCGAGATCAACATCCGGATGCCCAGGTAGGCCAGATAGGCCGCGCCGGCCAGCTTCACCACGGTGTACGCGGTCGCGGACGCGGCGAGGATCGCGGACAGTCCGAGCACCGCCGCGGTCGCGTGGATCGAGATGCCCAGGCAGCAGCCCAGCCCGGTCAGCCAGGCCGCACGGCTGCCGGCGCTCAGGCCGTTGCGTACGACGAGGAGCATGTCCGGGCCAGGGGTCACGGTGAGGAGCGCGACGACGCCCAGGAAGGGGAACAACAGTTCGGGCACGCGCTCATCGTAGGCCGTCGGGTCGGCCCTGACCCGGCACATTCCCCGGCTTTGCGGCGAACTTGACGAATCCGAAATGACCCGACGATGCCCGTCTCGCCGCGGCGACCCCGGACGCGCCCAGGGGTCTGCCGCTTTCACCTACGCGACGCGCCCATCGGCGATCACGTCGTGATCGCCGATGGGCGCCGCACAATGCCGGGGACGCCTGTCTCACGATGTGAGAACTCCGGTAAGTCGCGGGGCAGCACCGGGTCGAGTGCCGTGATCCGGTGGCGTGGTCACCACGGGTACAGGCCATAGCCGCCGTCGTACGGCAGGCAGGAGAATCCGTGCAGCTTGCCCAGTTGGGCGAGGACGTTTCCGCTGTACTGGCACTCTCCGTACGTCGAGTACCAGCGGGGAGACCAGCCTCCGTCGGCGGCGGACGCGGATGCGGCGCCGGAGAGGGAGAGTGCCGCAGCCGCCACGGTGAGGCCGGTGGCGATGCCAAGCCTGCCAAGAGCGGCACGTCGCATGGGTTGCCTCATTTCGGAAGTCGACGATCCTTGCCGAAGGTCCGAATCGACGATAATGGCAGAGTCATCCTTGTGCGAGCATCTCGCAATGACGCCGAGTGGACTTAAGTGCAATTCTGCACGTGAACGGCCATTCTGTCTTGACCTGCCGAGCTATTGTGATATATACCACGCAAAGTGGTATGTCGGAGGTCGGCGACAAAAAGAATTTCCAATCCACTGACCTGCGGAAATAAATCGTCGTCGACATGTCGCGCGGCCGATCCAAAGGTGCGGCGGAAAATGGCGCATCCGCGAGTGAACCGTTTCGCCCCCACATCCGTATGCGGAATTAAGCCGTCATCGGTCAGTGCCGGCCCATGCGCGGCCTTTCGCCGCAGATGACAGCGGACCGCGCAAATTCCTCCCGGCCCGGCCACCGCCCGGCCGGGAGAACTCGCGAGTCGTTCAGCGGACTCCTGGGGGCGGTCAGCGCTTGGCGCGGTGCACGACCTGGGTCTCGGTGAAGCCGACGAGGCCCCACGTGCCGTTCTCGACGCCGATGCCGCTCCACTTGAACCCACCGAACGGCTGGTGCGGCGCGAGGGCCAGATGCGTGTTCACCCACGCGGTACCGCACTCCAGGCGCTCGGCGACCTCGGCGGCACGGTCGGCGTCGGTTCCCCAGACAGAGCCGGACAGCCCGAAGTCGGTGGCGTTCGCGCGGGCGACCGCGTCCTCGACGTCGGTGTACCGGAGTACGGGCAGGGCCGGGCCGAACTGCTCCTCATCGACGATCCGCACCCCTTCGGCGACGTCCGTCAGGATGGTCGGCGCGAAGAAGTAGCCGGGACCGTCGATCGGCGCCCCGCCGGCCGCCGCCCGCGCCCCGTTCGCGAGCGCGTCCGCCACCAGTTCCTGGACCCGCTCGTACTGCGGCCGGTTGTTGATCGGGCCGTACTGGACGCCCTCCTCCAGACCGTTCCCGACCTTCACGGACCGCGCCTTCGCGGCGAGCGCCTCGACGACGTCGTCGTACAGCCGTTCCGGGACGTACACCCGCTTGATGGCCGAGCAGACCTGGCCGTTGTTGGCGAAGGCCTGGTCGAAGACCTTGTCGGCGACCACCGCGGGGTCGGCGTCGTCGAGCACGATCGCCGGGTCGTTGCCGCCGAGCTCCAGTGTGGTCCGCTTGAGGTCCGGGGCCGCCGCGGCGGCGACCTTCTTCCCCGTCTCGATCGACCCGGTGAAGCTGATCTTGCGGGGGACCGGGTGCGAGGTCATCCACGCGCCCAGGTCGTCGCCGCCGCTGACGACGTTCAGCACGCCCGGCGGGAGAACATCGCGCAGCAGCTCGCCGACCTTCAGCGTCGCGAGCGGCGTGTACGGGGACGGCTTGAGGACGAGGGTGTTCCCGGCCAGCAGCGCCGGGGCGATCTTCCACGCGGCGAGGACGAGCGGGAAGTTCCACGGCGTGATCGCCGCGACGACCCCGAGCGGGCGGCGTACGACCTCGACCTTCGCCCGGTCGTCGTCCTGGATGACCTCGCGGGGGATCTCCAGGTCGGCGAAGTACTGGAGCCAGATGGCGGCGCCCATGACCTCGAACCGGGCGTCCTGGAGGGGCTTGCCCTGCTCCGCCGTCAGGGTCTCGGCCAGGTCGCCGCCGGCCGCGGCCAGCAGCACGTCGGCCGCGGCCTTCAGCGCGGTGCGCCGGGCGGTCTCATCGGACCGCCACGCCGGGTACGCCGTCGCCGCCGCGTCGAAGGCCGCGTCGAGCTGGGCTCGCGAGCAGTCCGGCGCGGCGGCGTGCGGCGACCCGGTCGCCGGATTGATCACGTCGAACGCGGCCGTGGTCTCCACGGCGGCGCCGCCGATCGTCATGGTGAACTCGGGCATCGGTACCTCCTGGGAAGCCAAACCGAATAGCGTTCAGTTTGGCCCCAGGAGGTCCGTCTTGGCCAGAACCTATCGACGGCCGGTGACCACGACGCGGAACGACGTCGTCGGACCCGGGATGGTCAGCGAACCCGCCGTCGCCCGCGACCACGCGGCCAGCCGCACCGCTCCGGGCTGCCCCTGCACGACCATCGGAACGAGGACGGCCGAGCTCCGCCCCGGCTCGAGCCCGCCGAGGTCACAGCCGAGGTACTCGCCGTGGCGGGCGCAGCCCTGCCCCTCACGCACCGACCAGCCGGCCGGGATCGCGGCCACCAGCTGCACGTGCTCGAGCGGCCGGTTGCCGGTGTTGGTGAGCGTCCAGCGCACGGTCTGCAGCTCGCCGGGCGAGACCTCCCAGTGCGTGGCCTGACCGGTCATGTGCATGGCGTAGGCCGGCCGGACCGGCATCGGCTGCGGGTCGGCGGGCACGATCCGCACCGGGTGCTCGGCGACCGGCCGGACCTGTTGCGCGTTCCCCGACCGGACGTTCGTGTTCTGCTCACCGGGCCGGTCGGGCCGCGGCTCGGCCCGCCGCGCCTGGACGGCGGTGTGCGCCGGCTGCTGTGCCTGCCCGTGAGCGGCCTCGGCCGACGGCCGGTTCTGCTGCGCCTGCGCGTGGCCGGCGGACTGGGACTGGGACTGGGATAGCTGCCGGGCGTGCTGCGGCTGTGTACGGACGGCGGGCCGGGCCGGCTCAGGCTGTGGGTCCGCCGGCCGGGCGTGCGACGCGGCCTGGGCCTGCGGCGCGAGGCCGAGCAGGCCGGTCCCGATGAGTGCGGTGATCGCGTATGAGCGCATGACGTCCCCCCTGATGGTGATCAGCGCAGACGCTAGCCGGACCCGCCCCGGGCGGCGTGCCGACCGCGCGTGACTTGGCCCAGTCCTGGCGTGGTCGCGATCCTCGATTGACATCGGCCCCGGACCGCTCGCGTCCGCCGGCGGCCGCCGCACGCGTCCCGGACGCCCGGAGCGGCGGTACGGCGTACCGCGTGGCCACCAGAGGTCAAGGAAGCACCGACCGGCGAGTCAGGGATGTTCCTCGGCGCCGTCGATCGTCAGAATCCGCACATGCGATCACGACTCCTCGTCACCGCGGTCGTCGCCACCGCCGTGGCCGCGGTCGGCGGCCCGGCCGCCGCGGACGGCACCCCGTCGCCGACGACCGGCAGCGCTCCGCGACCCGCCGGAGCCCCGGCCGCCCCGGGCCGGCCACGGCTGGCCGACCCGCACCCGTGCCCGGACCAGCCCGGCTTCACCTGCTCCACCCTGCGGGTACCCCTCGACCACCGCGGCAAGGTGCCCGGCACGCTCGACCTCCAGGTCGCCACCGCGGACAATGCCGGCGCGCCGAAGGGCGTCCTGCTGTTCCTCACCGGCGGGCCCGGGCAGCCCGGCGTGCCGTTCATCACCCGGATCGCCACGCAGCGGCTGCCGGAGCTCGCCAAGGACTACCGGTTCGTCATGCTGGACCAGCGCGGCACCGGGGAGTTCGGCGCGATCGACTGTCCGCAGCTGCAGGCCCAGGTCGGCAGCTCCGACATCGCCGCGCCCACCCCCGCCGCCATCGAGGAGTGCTCCGACATCCTCGGTGACCGGCGTGGCCTCTACAGCACCGAGCAGACGGTCGCCGACTACGACGCGCTCCGCCAGGCGCTCGGCGTGCCCAAGATGGTCGTCGACGGCGTCTCGTACGGCTCGTTCACCGCCGCGCGCTACGCCGCCGTCCATCCGACCCACGTCCGCAAGGTCGTCCTCGACTCGGTGCTGCCGCACGTCGACCCGCAGGCCGACGACGGCCTGTACTTCGTCGGCCTGCACGCCCAGGCCCGCGTACTGCGCGACGCGTGCGCGACCGGGCCCGCCTGCGCGTCCGACCCGGCCGAGGACCTGGCCTGGGTGGTCCGCCACCGTACGGCCGCGGACGGCGTCAAGATCTTCGACGCCATCGTCTCCTACGAGTTCCTCGACCCGACCTACCGCGACCCGAACCCGCCCGGCCTGCCCGCCGGGCACGGTGACCTCGTCGGCGCGCTGCACGCCGCCCGGCAGGGCGATCCGGCCCGGCTCGACACGATCATCGCCGACATGGCGCCGGGTGGGGATCCCGTCGCGTCCTACAGTTCCGGACTGCACATCGACGCGTTCTGCTCCGACGGCGCCTTCCCGTGGGGCCGGTCCGACGCGCCCCTGGGCAGCCGGCAGGCGAAGCTGGACCGGGCGCTGCGGCACACCGACCCGCACCGTGTGTGGCCGTACACGCTCGCGACGTCGGCGGGCAGCGGATTCACCCAGGAGTGCCTGCGCTGGTCCGCGCGCCCGGCCGCGGAGCCGCCGGCCCGCCTGCCGAACGTCCCGGTGCTGCTGCTGAACGGTGACCACGACCTGTCCACGCCGCTCGAGTGGGCGTATGAGGAGGCGACGCACGCGCCGAACGGCAAGGTCGTCGTCGTGAAGGGCGCCTCGCACTCGATCCAGAACCGCGAGCGCGGGCACGCCGGACGGGACGCGGTGATCGCGTTCCTCGCCCACTGACCGCCCACGGCGACCGGCAGGGGCCGGGCGGTTCACCCGCCCGGCCCCTCGGGCATACGGATGGGGGAACACGGCGGGTCCCCGGCGCTCCTCTCGCGGGCGGAGCCGAGCGGATTCCCGGGTGAACATCGCTCGAAAAGCGGATGAATCAGGAGCCGGGGCCGCGAGCCGCCACTTAGCCTCGGCCTGCTCGCGTCAACGGTTCTTCGGGGGACGACATGGGACTGATGGGCTGGCCGCTTCTCATCGCGGTCGTCCTGCTCGCCATCGGGGGGCCGGTGGCCTGCCTGTACGTGTGGAACCGCGTGAAGGGACGGCTCGCCGTCACGGTCCGGCTGTTCATGATCGTGATGTGCCAGGTCTTCGCGCTGTTCGTCGGCGGCGTCAGCCTCAACCACTACTTCGAGTTCTACGCCTCCTGGAGCGATCTGTTCGGCGGCGGCAAGGGCGAGGGCACCCCGATCGAGCAGGTCGGCGCGGGAGGCGTGGGCGGCGGGCCGGCGCGCTTCGAGCGCACGCCGAAACTGGACCCGGACGTCTACACCGCGACGATCACCGGCGAACACTCCGGGGTGCGCTCGCGAATCCTGGTCTGGGTGCCGCCCGGGTACGGTTCGCCGGCCAACGCCCACCAGACCTATCCCGTCGTCGAACTCCTGCCCGGCTACCCCGGGACCCCCTCGACCTGGTTCCACGCCGTGCACGGCGCCGCCGCCCTCAAGGAGGCCATCACGGCCGGCCGCGCGCACCCCTTCATCCTCGTCGCTCCGGTGACGACGGTCGTGCACGGCCGCGACACCGAGTGCGTCGACTTCCCCGGCGGGCCACGCGTCGAGACCTGGCTCACCGACGACGTGCGCCAGGCGGTGACCAGGGCGTTCCGCGTCCAGCCGGACCGAAGCGGCTGGGGGCTCATGGGGTTCTCCACCGGCGGCTACTGCGCGGCGAAGATGGCGATCCGCCGGCCGGACCTGTTCAGCGCGGCCGTCACCATGCAGGGAGACGCCGTTCCGCAGACTCCGGAGGTCCGCCGGGACCACGCGTTGTTCGCGCAGAACTCGGTGCTCGACCTGCTGCGCGCGCACCGTCCGCCGGTCAGCCTGCTGCTGGCCGGCACCCGGCAGGACCGCAACTCCGACCAGGCGATCAACCAGATCATGCCGCTCGTGAAGCCACCGACGGCGGCCTTCCTGTACGTCCTGCCCAAGGGCGGCCACAACGCCTCGGTCTGGAACTCGATGCTGCCCCAGGCGTACGCCTGGCTGAGCGGCCGCCTGTCCGCTCCGCACCCGGCCTGACGAGCGGGACGACCGTCACGCCCGCGAGCGGAACGCTCGGAGCAGCCGCTGCCGCCCTCGCCGTCCGTCCTGATCCGGCAGGCGCCCTCGGCGGCCGGGACCGACTCGCCGGCCGCCCGAACAGAAGCGGCGGGCACCCGAGGGCGCCCGCCGCTTCGACGGCCTGGTCGGCGGGGTCAGAGGGAGGTGAGACGTCCGAGCAGGTCACCGTACGCGCGCAGCGCCGTGCGCAGGCGTTCGGTGTCGGCGTCGCCGTTCCACCGCTCCCGCAGGCCCCGCTGCTGGTCCTCCAGGGCGGTGGTCAGCGCGGTCACGGCCTCTTCGCACAGGGCGCCGGCCTGCTCGACCGAGGCGCGGGGATCGTCGACGAAGCCGGCCTTGACCTCACGCCACCGCGAGTCGAACCGGTCGGCGTCGTCCCGGCCGAAGAACCGCTCGGCGGCCGTCTCACCGGCCGGGATGTCCGGAGCGGTCTCCTCCGCCACGGCGTCCGCGCCGGACCCGGCCGGCAGGGAGGTGCCGGACTCGCCGGCGACGGTGGCGGGGTCGGAGCCGTCCGCCGCGACGGCCACGCCGGGGGAGTCGGCCGGCGGCCGCTCGTCGTCGGCGCGGGCCGGGGTCGTCCAGGGCGCCGGGCCGACTCCGTCGCCGGCGGGTCCCGCGTCCGTCGGCGCGGAGCCCGTCGACTCGGCCGGCGAGCCGCCAGGAGCGTACGACCGGGCGGTGGCCGTGGGCCCGGCCGTACGCTCGCCCAGCGGGTCGGCCGGGCTGCCCGGCTCGATCCGGGGCTCGCGAGTGTCGTCGCGTCCGGACCCGGTGGCCTCGCGGGTCTCGTCCTCCGTGCGGCTCGACAGGATGATCTTGTCCGGTTCCGTGTCGTGGTCCTCGGTACGGTCGGCCGTCCGACCGCGCCCCTCGTCGGCGCCGGTCATCGGCATGCCCGCGACGGGCCGGTCGCCGGGCATGGGACGGGCGCGCTCGTCCGTCCGGTCCTGGTAGTCCTTCATCGTCTCCGTCCCTCCGCGACCTCCGCGTCCCTCCTTGACTCGGCCGACTCGTCGGCCCGCCGCCCGTCGGCCGACCCGCGGGGGTCGGCGTCCCGCCGGGACGGGGCCCGCTCGGTCGATACGACGGGCCCATCGGTCCGGGCCTCCCGCGCGTGTCCGGCGGCATCCGTCCGGGCGGAGTCCGTGTCGGAGACATCCGTACGAGAGGCGCCAGTGAGCGACTCGCCGTCGCCGAGCAGTTCGGCGAACAGGGCGCGGTAGTGGACCATCGCCTGGCGGAGATCCTCGGTGCTCGCCCGGCCCGCGTCGGCTCGGCCCCGGATGTCGTGGGCCGTGCGATACCGGTCGATCGTGCCGGCGTGCTCCACGGACAGGTCGGCGACCTGCTGTTCGTAGTCCTCGGTGGGGTAACCGCGGTCCTTCATGACCCGGACGAGGAGGTTGTCCGCCTCGGCGACGGCGCTCTGGGGGGAGTCCACGAAGTGCTCCTGCACCCGCTGCCAGTCCGCGCGGTACCGATCGCGTACCGTCGGGTCGAGGTCGCGGATCCGCAGTTCCCGGTGACGCTGCTCGCGGGCGCGCAGTTCCTGCTCGGCCTCGCGGGCGCTGTTATGACGTTCCACGGTGCGGTCGTATTCGGGCCCGAACCTCTCGCGCAGCCGGCGGCGCTGCTGCTGCCGCCAGACGAAGAGGCCCAGGGCCGCTACGACCAGAACCGCGACGATCACGATGACGGCCACTGTGGCGGTCGACATGATTGCCTCCGGTGGGTGGGCGGTGATGGACGCCACGTGCCCGTAAAAAGCGGGTCAAAACACATCGCCCGGGTCGTGGGCCGCCGCGCGGCGGCCCACGACCCGGGCGATGTGCTCGGACTACGGGAGGCAGGGAGGACCGGTCACCCGACCCGCGCGGGCTGGGAATCGCCGGCCCGGATCTCCGCGAGGGCGCGGGTGAAGTCACGGGAGGACAGCCACAGCTTGTACATGATCGCGAACTCGAACACGAGCAGCAGCGCCGCCGCGCCGATGGTGACGGGGATGATCTGGTTCACCAGCGGTCCGATGATGAACACGGCCATCTGGAACTCGATGCCGCTCACCAGGTGCGTACGGACGCGGTGGTCGCGCAGCCAGTCACGGACCCGGATGTACCACGCGAAGCGGGAGCGGAACTCCTGCTGCAGGTCGATCACCTCGACGGTGCGGGTCTTGATCTCGTCCGGGTCCAGGTCGGGGTCCTCGCGCAGCAGGTCCTCGGCGAAGACGGGCGTCTGGGTGGCGGCCGACTCGGCGATGGCCTTGGTCAGCTCGCCGCGCATCTGCCGCCGGACCTTCGCCACCTGCAGGGCGTCGACGTAGCGGAGCATGTCGAGGAAGACGACCGCGACGCCCAGGAGGAGGTAGATCTCCTTGTCGGTGGCGCGGTACTCCCCCCACATCAGCGCGAGGGTGCAGGTGAGGACGCGGATGCGGTCGAAGACGTAGTCGAGCCAGCCGCCGAGCACGGTACCGGTGCCCTTGAGCCGGGCGATCTTGCCGTCCATGCAGTCCAGGACGAAGCTCAGGTGGTAGAGCACGGCACCCAGCACCAGCCACTTCCAGTCCGCCGTGAGGAAGCAGCCGGCCGAGCCGAGGCCGAGGAAGAGCGCGCCCCAGGTGATCTGGTTCGGCGTGATGGAGGTCCTGTTCGCGGTTCCGACGACGAGTCGGCCGGCCAGGGGGTCCACGAGGAACACCGTCCACCAGGCGTCCCGAGCCTTGAAGGTCTGGGACTTCACCTCTTCGAGCGTGAACTTCATACGGTTGGCCCCTTGGTCATATGAGGGATGGCCCGGAACTCGCCGAGCCCGGGGATTTTGATTGGTACTCCGTCAGACGCTCCGGCGAACTTCAAGGTTTACCCCCTGTTTACGCGAATTTTGGCTTCGGTCGGTTTATCGCCTGGTGGGCGACCACGGGAGCGACCGCACCACGGTCGGCCGACCGGTGCCCGACCTGCGATGGGTTGCCCTCGGCCTGGCGGGTAACGTGCGGTGCGAGAGGCTCTGGGAGGCGATCGGCATGGAGAACCGGCTTTACATCGGCGGCACGTGGACGGCGGCGGAGGGGACCTTCGACGTCATCGATCCGTCGACCGGCGAGGTGTTCGCCTCGGTCGCGGACGCCGACGCGGACGCCGCCGTACGCGCGCTCGACGCCGCCGCGGCCGCTCAGGCCTCCTGGGCCGCGACCGCTCCACGCGACCGCTCGGAGATCCTGCGCCGGGCGTACGAGCTGATGCACGAGCGTGCCGAGAAGCTGGCCCGGCTCACCACCCGGGAGATGGGACGGCCGATGGCCGAGTCGCTGGGTGAGGTCTCCTACGCCGCCGAGTTCCTGCGCTGGTTCGCCGAGGAGGCCGTCCGCGTCGGTGGCGAGTACCGGGTCGCGCCGGGCGGCGACTACCGGATCCTGACCACCCGGCAGCCGGTCGGTCCGGCCTATCTGGTCACGCCGTGGAACTTCCCGCTGTCGATGGTCACCAGGAAGGTCGGCCCGGCGATCGCCGCGGGCTGCACGATGATCATCAAGCCGGCCGAGGCCACCCCCCTGTCCGCGCTGGCCCTGGGCCGGCTGCTGGCCGACGCCGGCGTGCCGGACGGCGTTCTCAGCGTGCTGCCGACGAACCGCGCCCCCGAGGTGACGAACGCCCTGATCGCGGACGGGCGACTGCGGCTGCTCTCGTTCACCGGCTCGACCCCGGTCGGCAAGAGGCTCATGGAGCAGGCCGCGGGCAAGGTGCTGAGGACGACGATGGAACTGGGCGGGAACGCCCCCTTCCTCGTCTTCGACGACGCGGACCTGGACGCCGCGCTGAACGGCGCGGTGGTGGCGAAGATGCGCAACACCGGAGAGTCGTGCGTCGCGGCGAACCGGTTCATCGTCCACGAGGCCGTCGCCGAGGAGTTCGCGGCGGGTCTCGCGGAGCGGCTCGGTTCCCTGCGGCTCGGTCCCGGACTCGACCCGGAGACGGAGGTCGGCCCGCTGATCGACGAGCGGGCGCGCGACCGCGTCGCCGGTCTGGTGGCCGACGCCCTCGAACGCGGCGCGACCCTTCGTACGGGCGGGAAGGTGTCGGACGGCCCGGGATGGTTCTACCCGCCTACCGTGCTCGGCGACGTGCCGGTGGACGCCCGGGTGATGCGCGAGGAGATCTTCGCTCCGGTCGCGCCGATCGCCGTCTTCCCGGACGAGGAGTCCATGATCGCGGCGGCCAACGACACCGAGGCGGGCCTGGTCGCCTACGCCTACACCCGTGACCTGAAGCGCGCGCTGCGGGTCGGGGAGGCGCTCGAGACCGGGATGGTCGGGCTCAACCGCGGGCTCGTCTCCAACCCGGCCGCGCCGTTCGGCGGGGTGAAGGAGTCCGGGATCGGCCGCGAGGGCGGCTTCGAGGGCATCGACGACTACGTCGAGCTGAAGTACCTCGCCGTCGACATGTGACGACGACGCGTACGGCCCCGGGAACCCGTTCCCGGGGCCGTACGTTCGGTCACTGCTTCGGCGCCTTGGAGACGTACTCGGTGGTGTAGGTCTTGGACAGGTCGACGGTGTCCTGCTTGCCCTTCACGTTCGGCGAGAACTGGGCGAGCACGTTCAGGACGTTCTTCGCCCCGTCGGCGGGCATGACGCCGTCCGCGGTGAACATGCCGATGGTGTCGTTGACCGCCTGCTCGTACAGCTTGGGGTCACCGCCGGCGTAGTCCGCCGGCATCTTCGCGGCGATCTCCGCCGGCTTGTGCGCCTTGATCCAGCCCAGCGTCTTGACGAACGCGTTGGCCAGCTTCTGCACGGTCGCCGCGTTGTTCTTGACGTAGTCGCAGTTCATGTACAGGGAGCTGGACGGGTACAGGCCGCCGAGCGCCGCCTTGGTGCCCGCCTCCGTCCGCATGTCGAGCATGACCTTCCCCTTGCCGGTGCTGACGAGCTTGGCGACCGTCGGGTCGGTGGTCATGCCCGCGTCGATGCCGCCGTTGTTCAGGGTGGCGATGAACGTCTGGCCGGCGCCCGCCTTGACGGTCGTGTACCCGGAGGTCGGCACGCCGTTCTTGGTCGCCAGGTACTGCGTCAGGAAGTCGGTGGAGGAGCCGGGGCTGGTGACGCCGAGCTTCTTGCCCTTGAAGTCGGCCGGGGACTTGATCTGGCCGGCCTTCCCGGCCGCCACGACCTCCACCTCGCCCGGCACGTCGGCGAACTGGACGACGCTCTCGATGCACTTGCCCTTGGTCTGCAGGTCGATCGTGTGGTCGTAGAACCCGACGACGCCCTGGACGTCGCCCGAGATGAGGACGTTCTCGGCCTGCGCGCCCGCCGGCTCGGTCAGCAGCTGCACGTCGAGGCCCTGCTCCTTGAAATAGCCGAGCTGCTCGGTCAGCTTGGCCGGCAGGTAGATGACCTTGTCGATGCCGCCGACCATGATCTGGACGGTGCCGCCCTGCTTGCCCCCGCCGCTCCCGCCGGACGAGGTGCGCGAGTCGCGGCAGGCGGCGAGGGACAGGGCGGTCGTGGCGGCGAGCGCCGCCGCGGCGATACGGGTGGTGGTGCGCATGTGAGCTCTCCTTGGGTACGCGCCCGTCCGCGACGGTGCGGACGGCGGGCGGGGGAGGGTGAGGTTTTGGGGGAGGGGGGTCAGATCCGTGCCTCGTTGCCGGCGACGGGCGGGCGCCACCGCAGCAGCCGGCGTTCGAGGAGGGTCAGGAGCCACTCGGCGAGCAGCGCGATCACCGTGATGACGATCATCCCGGCGTAGATGCCGGCCGAGTCGAAGGTGCCCTGGGCGTGGTTGATCAGCAGGCCGAGACCCTTGTCCGCGCCGCTGTACTCGCCGACGATCGCGCCGATGATGGCGAACCCGAACGCCGAGTGCAGGGAGGCGAGGATCCAGGAGGTGGCGCTGGGCACGACGATCGTGCGCAGCACGGCGGTACGGCTCGCGCCGAGGATCCGCGCGTTGTTCACCAGGTTGCGGTCGACCTCGCGGGCGCCCTGGAAGGCGTTGAAGAACACCGCGAAGAACACCAGGATGAACGCGGTCGCGACCTTCGACGACATGCCCAGGCCGAACCAGATGACGAACAGCGACGCCAGGATGATGCGGGGGATCGCGTTGGCGGCCTTGATGAACGGCGCGCACACGTCGGACAGGAACCGGCTGCGGCCCAGGACGATGCCCAGCACCACGCCGCCGACACTGCCGAGCACGAACCCGATCAGGGCCTCTTCCAGCGTGTAGGCGATCTGCGTCCAGATCGACCCCTGCGACGTGCCGTTCGTGAACCAGTCGACGAGCCGGTGCCAGATCGCGCTGGGCTTGGAATAGTAGAACGGGTCGATCCAGTACGTCGCCGCCAGCTCCCACGAGCCCAGCACGGCGACGACCAGCAGGACCCGGACGGCGTTCACGGAGAACGCCCGGCGGCGGCCCGCGGCGCGGGCCTGGGCGACGGCGGTCGCGTGGTCGTCCAGCTCAAGCAGCATTGCCGGTACCCCTCTCCCGGGTGATCTGGACCTCTTCGCGCAGCGACTCCCACACCTCGCGGTAGATCTCGAGGAACTCGGGGGTGAGCCGGATCTCCTCGGCGTCGCGCGGCCGCTTCAGCGGCACGTCGAAGGACGCCTTGACGGTGGCGGGGCTCGCGGTCATCACCACGACCCGGTCGCCGAGCACGACGGCCTCTTCCAGGTCGTGCGTGACGAAGACGACGGCCGCGCCGCCGCCCTTTCCGAGAGGGTCGTCACCGGCCCACAGGCGGAGCAGCTCGTCCTGCATCAGCCCGCGGGTCTGCACGTCCAGGGCGGAGAACGGCTCGTCCATGAGCAGAATGGACGGCTCGTTGACGAGCGTCTGAGCCAGGGCGACGCGCTTGCGCATGCCGCCCGAGAGCTGGTGCGGGTAGTACGACTCGAAGCCGCCGAGACCCACTCGGCGGACCCAGTCGCGCGCCTGCTCGCGCGCCTGTCGCTTGGGGACGCCGCGATACCGGGGGCCGGCGGCGACGTTGTCGAGGACCGTGCGCCAGGGCAGCACGGCGTCGGTCTGGAACATGTACCCGACCCCGTCGGGGATGCCGTCGACCGGCCGCCCGTGCACGAGGACCTCGCCGGCCGACGGAGGCTCCAGGCCGGAGACGAGGGACAGGGTGGTCGACTTGCCGCACCCGGTGGGGCCGACCACGGCGACGAACTCACCGGCGCGCACCGTCAGGTCGAGGTCGCGGACGGCGGTGTGCACTCCACCCGACGAGGAGCGGAAGCGCTTGGTCGCGTCGCGGAGCTCGATCGCGGGGCCGTCAGGCTCTGCTTGCGTTGGCATGCCGGGAGGTTACGAGTGCGTTTCCGGGCCGTTAAGTCTTGCTCGCGATGTAATCGCAAGCCGTGTTTCCGGAGGTTAGCGATCTTTGCGACGTTTATCGCATTGTGCTCACCCGATTCGGCGGAAGCAGGCCTGCTTAGGGCTAGTGTGCACGTTGATGTCCTCCCGTATCCGGATCCGCTTCGCGCACCAGGTTCTGATCCTGCAGATCAGCGTCGTGGTGCTCGTCGCCCTGACCGGGTACTCCCTGGCCGCGTGGATGCAGCGCGACGAGCTGCGCAACCAGTACGCCTGGCGGGCCCTCACCGTGGCCCGTTCGGTCGCGGCCGATCCGTTGATCGGCGACACGGTGGCGACCGGCGGCGACCCGAACGGCGTCGTGCAGAGCCGGGCCGAGCGGGTCCGGCGGGCCACCGGCGCGCTGTTCGTCGTCGTCACCGACCGGAACGGCATCCGCCTCTCCCATCCGACCCGCGCGCTCATCGGCAAGCGGGTCAGCACCGACCCCTCGGCCCCGCTGTCCGGCCGGGAGGTGAGGGTGATCGAGCGCGGCACCCTCGGCCTGTCCGCACGCGGGAAGGTCCCGCTGTACGACCAGCGGGGCGACCTCGTCGGCGAGGTGAGCGTGGGCATCGACGCCGGGGAGATCGACCGGCGGGTGCACCGCACGATGGCCGTCGCCGCCCTGTTCGCCGCGGCCGCCGTCGCGCTGGGCGTGGTCGCGTCGTTCGCGATCGGGCGCCGCCTCAAACGCCAGACACTGGGCCTCGAGCCGTACGAGCTGGCCGAGCTGGTGCAGGAACGCGCGGCGGTCCTCCACGGCATCAATGAGGGGGTGCTCGCGGTGGACGCGGCCAACCGGGTCACCGCCTGCAACGCCGAGGCGGCGCGGCTGCTGGGCGTCACCCCGGCCCGCGGCGAGCCGGTCACCGAACTGCCCGTACGCGGCCGGCTGAGGTCGGTGCTCGACGGCAAGGAGGAGGCGCACAACCTGTTCGTCGTCGCCGGCGAGCGCGTCCTGGTCGTCAACCGGCGGGAGGTCCGGCACGACGGGCGCCTGCTCGGCACGGTGATCACGCTGCGGGACCGCACGGACGTCGAGTCCCTCGCCCGGGAACTCGACGCGGTGCGCGCGCTGTTCGACGCGCTGCGCGCGCAGCGGCACGAGTACGCCAACCGCATGCACACGCTGTCCGGACTCCTCCGGCTCGGGCACTACGAGGAGGCGGCCGGCTACATCCAGGCCCTCGCCGAGGTCCCGGAGGCCCGCGAGGCGCCGCCGGACAACCTTCCCGATCCCTACCTCCGGGCGTTCCTCGCCGCCAAGGCTGCCGTCGCGACGGAGAAGGGCGTCGCCCTGGAGATCGCCGAGACGAGCTGGGTGCCCGGCCGGGTCGTCGACCCGCTGGACGTGACCACCGTGCTCGGCAACCTCGTCGAGAACGCCATCGAGGCGGCACGGCTCGGCACGTGCCGCCCGGCGCGGGTGGAGGTCGAACTGCTCGGCGACGGCACCGACCTCCACGTCACCGTCGCGGACTCCGGCGAAGGCGTGCGGGAGGAGCTCAGAGAGGCCGTCTTCCGCGAGGGCGTGTCCACCCGCCGATCCGAGGACGGCCGGCCGCGCGGGCTCGGCCTCGCCCTCGCCCGGCAGGCGGCCCGCGCGCGGGGCGGCGACGTCGGCATCGCCGACCCGGAACCCGGCGGCCAGGGCGCCGTCTTCGTGGCGAGCCTCCCGGAGGTGTTGCAGTGATCGAGGTGCTGGTCGTCGACGATGACTTCCGGGTGGCGCAGATCCACGCCGGGTTCGTCGAACTGGTCCCCGGCTTCCGCGTCGCCGGGCGGGCGCACACCGCCGCCGACGCCCGCGCCGGCGCGGCAGGGGTCGACCTGGTGCTCCTCGACGTCTACCTGCCGGACGAGTCGGGGCTGTCCCTGCTGCCGGAGCTCGAGGCCGACGTCATCATGGCCACCGCGGCGACCGACCCGCACTCCGTGCGCACGGCGTTCTCCCACGGCGCGCTGCACTACCTCATCAAACCGTTCACCGCGGAGGAGCTGGGACAGCGGCTGCAGGCGTACGCCCGCTACCGGGAACACCTGGCGGCGGCCGGTGAACTCGGCCAGGCCGACGTGGACCGCGCCGTCCGAGCCCTGCACACGGTGCCGCGCCCCGAGGGCCGGGCGGTGAAGGGCCAGTCGTCGGTCACCGCCCGCCTCGTCGCCGAGGCGCTGCAGCGCGCCGGCGTGCCGCGGTCGGCCGCCGAGATCTCCGACGAGGTGGGCATCTCCCGCGCCACCGCGCAGCGCTACCTGGCATCGCTCGCCCAGTCCGGACGGGTCCGCGTCACCCTGCGGTACGGCAGCACCGGCCGTCCCGAGCACCAGTACACCTGGCGAACCCGCTGACCCTCGGCCGGGCCGTCCCCCGCGCGGACACCGTGCTCGCGCGGCACGTCGCCTCGGCTCGGCGATTGCATGACACCGAAAAGTGCCTCGCGGTCGGATACTTGGCGGGCTTCCGGAAATGCCGTTTATTCTGCGTGAGGCGGAGGCGGTATTGCTCGATCATTAACCCGGTATATGTCCCGTTGGACGGCGAGACGGGTATCCCTAATCTCGTCAGCTCCATTACGGCATGAAAAGCCGGATACTCGTCAGGATGAAGGTGTCGAAATTGACGTACTGCCATAAGCAACGACCGGCTGAAGCGACCATCAGACTGCGTCCGCTGGCTCTGGCCGCGGTCATGGCGTTCAGCGGTCTCGCGGTCGCCGCGGCCGCGGCGACGCCGGCCGAGGCGGCGCGCGGGGCGCAGCCGAACAACCGGGGATCGGCCGCTGTCAGCGCCTACTGCGAGGGCATGCCTCGCGAATACGCGAGCGATTGCACGGAGAGCGTCGGCCGGTTCCTTCCGCCCAAGAGCCAATCAGCCCAAGATGACAAGGCCAGCCCGGACGACGTAAACCTGGATAATCACCCACACGTCATTCGAGACAGGGACGTCCGTGAGTCCGGGGGCGAGACCAGGAGCCCACGGCGCCGCCACGGCCGGCGGGGCGGGGCGGGCGAGGCCCACAAGGGACGGCGGGCCGGTCACCACCCGCGCAGGACCGAGGGCGCGCAATCCGCGCATGGCTCGCGCCGGGGTGAGGGCGATCAGTTCGCGCAGAGCCCGCGCCGAGGGGAGAACGTCCAGTTCGCGCAGGGTCCGCGTCGGGGTGAGGGCGATCAGTTCGCGCAGAGCCCGCGTCGGGGTGAGGGCGACCAGTTCGCGCAGAGCCCGCGCCGAGGGGAGAACGTCCAGTTCGCGCAGGAGCCGCGCCGGGGTGAGGACGCGCGACAGGGCGAGGGTGACCAACTCACTCAGAGTCCGTACCGGGGTGAGGGCGCACAGCGCGGTGAGGGCGACCAACTCGCCCAGAGCCCGCGCCGGGGCGAGGGCGCGCAGAACGTCCGCAAGCCGCAGAAATCGCAGCGCCCCGTGATCCGCATGAGCATCACTCGGCGTTAACACGGTGCGCGGCGTCCGGTCTCGCCGCCTTAGGCGTAACCGACGGCCGCCGCGGTGGCAGACATCACGGGCGGGTGCCGGCGTCCGGCGCGGCACCCGCCGCGTTTCCGCGGTCATCCTGGCCGCCGCGTCGTCGCGGCCGCTCCGGTCGCCCGCCTCGGCCGCCCAGGGTGGCTCGACGGCCGGTCAGAGCCGCTCCACGTGGTCCGAGACCGGCAGCACGCCGCGGGTGTCCAGCAGCAGGCGGGCCCGGGCGGCGACCAGGTCGAGGTCGAAGGCGCGGTGGGGCTGGAGCAGGATCGCGAGGTCGGCCGCCCCCAGTGCCGTCTCGAGGTCGCGCCGCCGGACGACCTCGACGCCCTCGACCGTCCAGTCGTCGACCAGCGGATCGACGTAGTGGACCTTCGCCCCGGAGGCGTGCAGGCGCCGGGCGAGCGGCCGGGCCGGCGACTCCCGGTCGTCGGCGACGTCGGGCTTGTAGGTGACGCCGAGCAGCACGATCGTCGCCCCGTTGACGCAGTGGTGGTAGCGGTGCAGCAGCCGAGCGGCGCGTTCGGCGACGTACGCGGGCATCCGATCGTTGATCTGCTGCGCGAGCTCGGCGAACTGGAACTGGTACCCGAGCCGCCGCACCCGGTGCGACAGGTAGCTCGGGTCGATCGGGATGCAGTGCCCGCCGACACCGGGGCCCGGCCGGAACGCCTCGTAGCCGAACGGTTTGGTGGCCGCCGCCGAGATCGTCTCCCAGACGTCGACGCCGAGTTCGTCGCAGAACATCGCGATCTCGTTGACCAGGCCGATGTTGACCTGGCGGTAGGTGTTCTCCAGCAGTTTGGCCATCTCGGCCTCGCGGGTGCCGCGGACGGGCACGACCCGCTCGACGAACTTGCCGTAGAACGACACGGCCCGGTCGAGACAGGCGGGCGTCAGGCCGCCGACGACCTTCGGGGTGTTGCGCAGGCCGAAGACCGGGTTGCCCGGGTCGATGCGCTCCGGTGAGTAGGCGAGGTGGAAGTCGATGCCCGCGCTCAGCCCGCTCTTCTCCAACAGCGGCCGGACGACCTCCTCCGTCGTCCCCGGCCAGGTGGTCGACTCCAGGACGACCAGGGTGCCGGGCCGCAGCCGCCCGGCCACCATCTCGGCCGCGCCGGTGACGGCGCCGAGATCGGGCCGCCGGTCGCCGTCGAGCGGCGTGGGCACACAGATGATCGCCGTGCCCGCCCCGGCCAGCACCCGCGGATCGGTCGTCGCGTGGAATCCCCGGGCGAGCAGGCCCGCGACCTCCTCGTCGGAGACGTCGTCGACGTGGGAGACGCCCGCGTTCAGGCCGTCGACGCGACGCTGGTCGACGTCCACTCCGACCACGCGCATTCCACTGCGCGATACCTCGCGGACGATCGGCATCCCCACGTAGCCGAGTCCGATCACGGCGAGGTCCCATTCGACCGCTCGATCGTCTCGTGGCTGGTCCATCGCACCTCACCGAGATCGTCACCCATGGTCAACATTCGAATGCTAAGCGTGATGTCCGATCGGGCCGGTGATCGACACGCTCCCCGCCCTGGTGGGGTCCGACCGGTCCCACCGGTCGCCGTCCAGCGACGCGTCCCCTCGTCGGGAGCATGATGGGACCATGTCAACGCGCGATCTCGTCGTTCTCGGCACGGCCAGCGCCGTGCCGACCCGGGCCCGGAACCACAACGGCTACCTGTTGCGCTGGGACGGACACGGCATCCTCTTCGACCCGGGGGAGGGCACCCAGCGGCAGATGCTGCACGCCGGCGTGAGCGCGAACGACATCACCTGCCTGTGCCTCACCCACTTCCACGGCGACCACTGCCTCGGCGTGCCCGGGGTGGTCCAGCGCATCGCCCGGGACGGCGTCGCCCACCGCGTCCGCGCGGTCTTCCCCGCGAGCGGCGCGGAGTACTGGCGACGACTCCGGCATGCGGCGGTCTTCGCCGACACCGAGGTCATCGACGAGGAGCCGATCGCCGGCGGCGAGGTCCGGATCGACCTGCCCGGGGCGCCGTTCACGCTCACCGCGCGTCGCCTGTCGCACGGGGTCGAGTCGTACGGCTACCGGATCGAGGAGCCGGACGGCGTCACCATGCTGCCGGAGCGGCTGGCCGCCCACGGCGTGACCGGACCGCTCGTCGGGACCCTGCAGCGCGAGGGGGCGGTGACGGCGCCGAGCGGCCGTACGGTCACGCTCGAGGAGTGCGCCGTCCCGCGTCCCGGCCAGAAGGCGGCGTTCGTGATGGACACCCGTGTCTGCGACGCGATCGCACCGCTCGCCGCGGGCGCCGACCTCCTGGTGATCGAGTCCACGTTCCTCGACGCGGACGCCCGCCTGGCGGACGAGTACGGGCACCTGACCGCGGCGCAGGCGGGCGCGATCGCGGCCGCGGCGGGGGTCCGCCGTCTCGTCCTGACGCACTTCTCCGAGCGGTATCCCGCGGCGGAGCAGCCGAGGTTCGCCGAGGAGGCGGCCGCCGCGTTCGACGGCGACATCGTCGTCGCGCGCGACCTCGACCGGGTGCCCATGCCGCCCCGCCGCCGGCTCGCGCCGGTGCCCGCCGTGGGGGCCGGCCCCGTCTGACCGTCGTACCGCTCCGCGCGTACGGCCCGACGGGCCGCGGGACCTGGGAGTGGACCGGCGCCGCCGGATCGCCGCGCGCGTCCCGAGGACGCGTTCATCGGTCCGGCACGTCAGCGGGCCGTAGGGTCCTGGAGGTGGACCGGCCGGTCGCGGAACCACGCGACCGTCCGCTCGAGTCCCGTCTCCAGCGGCACCGCCTCGATGCCGGGGAAGAGGCGGCGCAGCCGGCCGTCGGCGGCCTGTGAGTCGTGGACGTCTCCCGGGCGCGGCGGAACGTGGACGACCTCGACCGGCCGTCCCAGCACGGCGGACAGCCGCCCTGTCAGTTCGAGGATCGACACTCGCGTGCCGAACGCCAGGTTGACCGGCCGCGCACTGGTCACCCCGCGGAGGACCGAGTCGGCGAGCACCGCCACGACGGTGCCGACGTAGGTGAAGTCACGGGTCTGTGAACCGTCGCCGTGCACGGTCAGCGGTTCGCCGCGTAATGCGCCGTCGATGAAGGCCGGGACCACGGCCGCGTACGCGTGGTCCGCGGGCTGCAGGGGGCCGTACACGTTGAAGAAGCGGAGAGCCAGGACCGGAAGGCCGAAGCTGGCGCCGTACGCCAGGACGTACGCCTCGGCGGCGAGTTTGCTCGCTCCGTAGGGGCTGAGCGGACGCGTGGGCAGGTCCTCGTGCTTGGGCAGGTCCGGTACTCCGCCGTAGACCGAGGAGGACGAGGCGGCGACGACGTGGACGGAGCGCCGACGGCACGCCTCGAGAAGCAGGAGCGTGCCGGTGGCGTTGGCGGCGTGACTCGCCACCGGAGCCGCCAGCGAACGCGGGATCGACGGGCGCGCGGCGAGGTGCACGACCGCGTCCGCGTCGGCCAGGACGTCAGAGACGAGCCCCTGGTCGAGGATGCTGCCCTCGACGAGGTCCGCCCCGGAACCCTCGAGGTTGTCCACCCGGCCGGTGCTGAGGTCGTCGAGGGCGACGACCTCGTCGATGCCCGGCCGGGCCATGAGCTCCCGGCACAGGTTGGCGCCGATGAAGCCGGCGCCGCCGGTGACCACGACCTTCACCGGGCGGCCTCCTCGGCCCGCGCCGGCCGCCGGCCCCACGCCTCGGCGATCGACGCGTAGATCTCGGCGATGTCGGACACCAGCCGCTCCGGGCCGAACCGCGTCGTCGTCCACGCCCGCGCCTCGTCGCCCATCTTGCGGCGCAGCGGCTCGTCCTCGAGCAGCCGCACGATGTGCCGGGTGAGCTCGTGCGTGTCGCGTCGGGCGAGCAGCCCGGTCTCCCCGTCCCGCACCACCTCCGCGACGCTGCCCACCTGCGTCGCGACGCAGGGCAGTCCGGCCATCCCGGCCTCGATGAGCGAGACCGGCATGCCCTCGTTGTCGGACGTGAGGATCACCAGGTCGGCCGCCGCGTAGACGGTCTCGACGTCGGCGCGCCAGCCCAGCATGGTGCACATGCCGCCGAAGGTCCGGGCGGCGGCCTCCGTCGCCGGCATGGCGTCACCGCCGCCGGCGATGACGAACCGCACCTCGGGGTGGAGGCGGCGGACCTGGCGCGCCACCGCCACCAGCCGGTCCGGCCGCTTGATCCTCGTCAGCCGGCCGACGTACGCCACGACCGGGCCGTCGACGGGGATCCCCAGCTCGAGCCGGGCCTCGGCGCGGCCGGGGAGCGGGCCGAGCGAGGTGCCCGGCGGCACCACGGCGTACTGCTCGGGACCGCCGATCCCGGCGGCGATGAGCTCGTCGCGGACGCGGGCGCCGACCGCGACGAGCCGGTCCGTCATCGCGGCCGCGGCCCGCTCGGCCGTCACCACGAGCCGGGTCTTGGCGGGCGAGAAATAGCCGTGCAGCAGGTGACCGTGGTACGTGTGCACGCGCGTGGGCACGCGTGTCAGTACGGCGGCGGCCCGGCCCAGCAGGCCGGCCTTGGCGGTATGGGTGTGCACGATGTGCGGCCGGTACCGACGCATCTCGGTGACCAGTGCGGCGATGGCGCGGGCGTCGTCGCCCGGCCGCACCGTACGTCCGAGGGCCGGTATCCGGTTCGGGGTGACGTCGGCGCCGCGAAGGTCGAGGTGGTCCGCCTCGCCCGGTTCGACGGTCCCCGTGTACAGACGCTGGTCGAAGAGCCCGGGGTCGAGGCCGCGCATCAGCTCCACCGCCTGGAGTGCCGGGCCGCCGACGTTCATCCGGGTGATGACCCGCATTACTCTGATCCGATCGTCCACCACCATGCGCCCCCCGGCACCTAAAGTGATCACTTACGTACCTCTCCGTTGCTCGCTTTACGAACGATCCGGCTTCGCTAAAGAAAGCGGAATGGACGCCGCGCGCCACCCGATGAATCGGACGGCGCGGGATATCGCCCGCGTAACCCCCAGAGATCACGCCGGCTCGGACAGGATGTACCGGAGCGGCCGATCGAGGGCCCGGTCGATCGCCGTGGCGCAGGCGCGGTACTCCCCGTCCGAGCGCTGGTAGGGGTCAGGGATGTCATCGGCGCCGGCCGCGCCGGGCGGGGTCAGGCCGCGCGTGCGGGCGGCCTCCCGTACCAGCGACACGGCCCGGGAGACGACGCAGGTGCCGGTGAGCCGGCCCGCGTCGAGGCGGTCGACGAGTCGCGCGAACTCCAGGATCGTGAACACCCTGGAATGAGACGCCGGCCGGCACGCGACGACGGCCTCCAGGTGCCGGCGCTCGGCGGTGAGGACCAGGTCGGCCGTTGCCGCCACGGCGGCGGTGACGGCCCGGGCGGAGAACCCCGCCGTGTCCCCGCCGAGGGACCGCAGCAGCGCGACGGCGCGCGGATCCATCGCGGCCCCGTCGCGTCCGCGAGTGCCGGCGCTGCTCACGGCGAGGCGCGACCCGTCGGACCGTCCGGTCGTGCGGATCTTAAGCCGGGTCAGTTCGGCCGCGATCGGCGACCGGCAGATGTTCGCGGTACAGACGAACAGCAGGTGGAACCGCTCAGGCGTCATCACGGGCCCTCCGGTCTCCGCGTCCTCGAGGCGGGCCTCCGCCGGCCCGGGAAACTCGAGGCGGGGCCTTCGCCGGCCCGGGGAGGCTGACCGGGACGGAGGCCGGCGGCCGTCGGGCTGGTCACGGCAACCGCACCCGTGCGAACACGGCGCGGTGGTCGCTGCGGGGCAGGGCGTACACGTCGGCCCGCCGGACCGCGCAGCGCGCGTCGACCAGGATGTGGTCCAGGGTGATCGGGGGGACCCACCAGGCCTTCCGGAAGGTCGGGACCAGTCCCTTGCCCGTCAGGTCGGCCGCGTCGGCGTACCCCTCGCCGAGCAGGCCGCGCAGCGGAGCGTGGTCCAGCGTGGCGTTGAAGTCACCGGCCAGGATCCGTACGACGCCGTGCCGAGCGCCGGGGAGCAGCACGAACGCGCGACGCCATTGCCCGACCCCGGACGGGCTCAGCGGCCGGGCCAGATGCACGCCGAACAACTCCACCCGGCGACCGCCGGGCAGCCTCATCTCCGCGTGCGGCATCGCGAGCCCGATCTCGCTCACCGGGAAGGTCGGCAGCGCGCGCAGCGGATGGCGCGCGTACAGGGCCGTCCCCTGCGCGCCCGCCATCGGCATGGCGACCTTGTACGGCAACAGCCTCGTCAGTCCGGCCCGGTCGAGACCGGCGTCGGCCCGGGCGGTGAACTCCTGCACGCTCAGCACGTCCGCGCCGGTCCGGCGTACGAGACCGACGATCGCGTGTGGATCCGCCAGACCGAGGCGAAGGTTCGCGGTGAGCACCCGCAGGGACGGCCCGTCGGCCGCGGGCCCGGAGCCGCCGACCGCCCGAGGCACCACCGCGATCGCGAAGGCCGCCGTGACCGCGACCGTCACGGCCAGCGCCCGCCAGCGCCGGAGCACCAGGGCGCAGCCGATGAACACGGTTGACAATGCGGCGGCATACGGCGTGAAGGCCAGCACCGGGACGAGTATCCCGGTGAGGAAGGAGATCCGGTCGCCCCCGGTCAGGCGCGCCACCGCCCAGAGGGCCAGGATGACGACCGACCACCGCACCAGCACGCGCGTCACCTCGCGCGTGCGCGTCCGTGGCGTCGTGCCGGTCGGGGCCGCCGTCGCCGTTCTCAAGGAATCCCACCTCTTCCGACTCCGGTCGCACCCGGTCCGCGACACACTGCTGTCGTTCCGTCGCGGAGAGTAGCAGACGCCTGGTCGCGTCACTCGCATGGCCGCGCGCCGCGGCGGATCGAGCCGGGTCAACGATCCGGACAGCCGGGACTCGGGCAGTCGGTCACCAGGACCCTGGCGATCTCGCTGACCTCCGCCGGGCTCAGCGTCACGACCCGACCGACGCCGGGGACCCATCCGTGCCCGACGGTGGAGATCACGGTGGGCGGGAGGTCGCCCGTTTCGCGCAGGGTGAGCGCCAGGCGGATGAGGTCGTACAGGTGGGCGCCCTCGTCGGTCGTGACCATGCCGGTGCCGTGCGCCACGAGCGAGAGACCGCGCACCGGGTTGAGGGCCACGCCGGATCCGGCCATCGCGCGGACCAGCGCCGTGACCAGCCTGCGTTGATGTTCGGCGTGGTCCAGGTCGCCGCGGGCGTCTGCGGCGGCGCGCAGGTACGCGAGCGCCTGTGGCCCGGAGAGACGGGGGCAGGCCGCCGGCGGGCCGGGCGCCCTCGCCCTTCTCGCCGTGCCGGACGGCCGCGGCCCGGCCGTGGTCGCGACGGTCGGGCGGGCGCAGATCCGCACGCCACCGACCAGGTCGACGAGCGTCGCGAGGCCGGTCAGGCCGATCTCCAGGTACCGTTCGACGCCGACATGCGTGACGGACTCCGTCGTCCGTACGAGCAGCTTGGGGCCGCCCCACGCGAACGCGGCCCGGAGAGAGCCGGCGCCGTGCCCGGCCACCGCCGGGGCGTAGGCGTCGGGCGGCAGGTCGATCAGCGTCGGCCTCCTGCCGTTGGAGGGGAGGTGGAGCAGCATGATGGTGTCGACCTGACGCCGCCCCGTGCCGATCCCGAGCGTCGCGCCCGCGCGACGCTCGTCGCGGCGGGGCCCGTCGTGCCGGAGCTGATCGGCGCCGGACCGGTCGGCGCGGGGCCGGCCGTGGTCCGGCTCGTCGTAGAGGACGAGCAGCCAGTCCTGCCCGAGCCCCCACGTGGGTCTGCCGGGGTAGTAGCCCCCGATCGCGTCCACCCGGCGCGGTGCCGTCTCGGCGAAGGCGCAGCAGCCGATCAGTAACACGATGAGGACGTCGAGCACGGCGAACGGCCACCGCCCGCGGCCGTACGGAGACCACCGCGTCCACCGGGGGCGCGGCGGCACGTCTCCGCGCGCTCGGGACGCTTCCTGGGATTCGTCTTCCATGGCACCCCCGGATGTCGGCCGTCCGGCCGGCACGTCGACTGCTACGCTCCGTAGTTATATCCGTTCGCACCGTGCGGGACGGCCACGGCCTTCCGGGTGTTCCCGCCGCCTCGGACAGGAGGGACCGGCGTGGGGGTGTTCCGCCGCGGCCGTGGCGAAGGCTCCCGGGACGGCGCGTCGCCCGGCGCCGCACGCGCGGCGGCCGCGGGCTTCCGAGACCTGTGGCGACCGGCGACGGTCGTGCTGCTGCTCGTGCCCGTGAGCATGCTCGGCGCGACGTCGGCCGACGGCCGGTTCGCCGCGGTGGCCGGGACCGCCGCGCTCACGCCGGTGGCCGCCGGCCTGCTCGCGACGGGCGTCCTGCCGTTCCGGCTCTGCTACCTGTGGATCGCGCTGTTCGCCGGCCTGCTCCTCGTGAGCTTCTTCCGCCCCGCGATGACGATCCGGGTGGCACCGCCGGTGCGCCCCCGGTTCGCCGACCACCTGCACATCCTCGGCGGAGCGGCCCCGCTCCAGCTCAGCCGTCTCGCCGATCTCGTGGGGCTGCTGTCCGGGCTGGCGCTGACGGGCCTCCTCATCGCGTCGAGGCCGCATCCTCGGCAGGTCGCCCGCGTCATCGTCCTGTCCGGCGCCGCCGCGGCCGCGTACGTGCTCGTCCGCGGCGAGTTCGTCCACGCGCGCCTCGCGGGGCTCGGCTGCAATCCGAACTATCTCGGCTGCCTGCTCGCGGCTCCGCTGGTCGCCGCCGTGGGGCTGCTGCGGTACGCCCGCAACGTGAGGTGGCTCCTGCCCGCCGCGGTCTGCGCCCTCGCGCTGGTCCAGACCCACTCCCGGAGCGCGTTCCTGGCGGCGGCCGTCGGCGCCGCCTGCGTGCTCTTCCTCGACCGGTCGTGGCATGCCCATGTCGTCCTCGTCGCCGGACTCGGCGCGGGGGCGGGCGTGGCGGTGGCGACCGGGATGTTCGGCCGGTTGTCACGGCACGTCGCGAACCTCGGGGCGGCCAACCGGACGGCCACGGATCTCAGCGCCAGCAACGGACAGCGCGCGCAGGTGGCGGAGCTCGCCGCGCGCGTCATCGCGGACCACCCGTTCCGGGGGATCGGGTACGCGATGTTCCCCGCCTACGCGCAGCGGTCTCCCGGGTTCGCCGTCTATCTCGGTACCCACAACGACTACCTGCGGCTGGCGGCCGAGGCGGGCGTACCGACGCTCCTCGTCTTCCTCGTCCTCTTCGGCCTTGGGATCTTCCACCGGCGCCCCGGCGAACTGGCGGTGCAGCAGGCCGTCATGCTGACCTTCGGGGTGTTGCTCATGTTCGCCAATCCGCTGGCGAATCCCGTCGTCAGCGCGCCGTTCTGGGGAGCGCTCGGGTGCCTGCTGGCATGGCGACCTCGCCGGGCCCCGGATCCGTCGTGGCCCTCGATCGCGTCTCGCCTCCGCAGAGCGTCCGGCCACGGGCGCGGAGGCCCGCCGGTGCCCGGACCGATCGCATCGTGGGAAGGGACCGAATCGCATGCTCCGCACTGAAACGGAGGGCCGCCGGGCCGACCGGTTCGCGTTCGGCAGGAACTGGCGTTCGTTCGCGGCGCTGGTCGACGACGCGCGGATCGAGGCCGCCGGCGATTCGCTGCTCGGACCGCTGGAACGAGCCGACCTGGCAGGCTGCGCCTTCCTCGATGTCGGGTGCGGCAGCGGGCTGTTCTCCCTCGCCGCCCACCGGCTCGGGGCCCGCGTCCGCTCGTTCGACTTCGACCCCGACTCCGTCGCGACGGCGGCCGGACTGCGGGACCGGTTCGCGCCGGGGAGCGACTGGCTCATCGAACAGGGGTCGATCCTCGACGCGGGATTCACCGAGGCGCTCGGCACGTACGAGATCGTCTACGCGTGGGGGGTCCTGCACCATACCGGGGACCTGTGGGGTGCGATGGACGCGACGTCCCGCCTGGTGGCGCCGGGCGGCCTGCTCTATGTCTCCGTGTACAACGACCAGGGGCCGCGCAGCCGGAGGTGGTGGCGGGTCAAGCGCCGCTACAACAGGTCCGGTCCGCTGACGCGTCGCCTGCTCCTGGCGGGCAGCGCCGCCTACCTCGCCCGGCGCCTGCCACTGCGCCTGCTCGAACGACTCGTCCGCCCGGCCGGCCGCCTACCGGCCGGGCTGGTCCGGGCGCGCGGCATGTCCGCGTGGCATGACCTCCTCGACTGGGTCGGCGGGTTCCCGTTCGAGGTGGCCAGGCCCGAGGAGGTGTTCGACTTCCTGCGGTCCCGCGGTTTCGCGCTGTGCCGCATGACGACCTGCGGAGGCGGTCTCGGGTGCAACGAGTTCGTCTTCGAACGCTCCCACGGGGCCTGAGGCCGCGTCCCGGTCGACCGGCCGTGCGCGTCGTCAGGTGGTGTCGCGGTCGACGGAGCGGCGTGCGTGTCGTCAGGCGGTGTCGCGGCGGGTCCTCGGCGCCGGGCGTCGGCGAGTCGGCCGGTACGCCTACGGGCGCCGCGCCCGCCCGACGAGGTCGGCGTAGAGGCGGACGTGCTGCTCGACCATGGCATCGGCGCTCAGGTGGACGCGGCTCCACGCGCGGGCCCTCGCCGCCAGGTCGGCCGCGAGCCCGGGATCGCCCAGCAGCCGTTCGAGGCCGTCGGCCAGCGCCTCCGGGTCGGCCGGAGGCACGAGCAGGCCACGGCCGTCGAGGAGCTCGCCGGTGCCGCCGACGTCCGTCGCGACGACCGGGCGTCCCGCCGCCATCGCCTCCATCACCGCGTTGCTCATGCCCTCCTCGAGCGAGGCCAGGGCCACGACGTCGGCCCGCGCCAGCAACGGCCCGACGTCGGTGCGGACGCCGAGGAATCGGACGTCGATCCCCAGCCGTGCCGCCTGGTCCTCCAGCGCGGGTCGCTCGGGCCCGTCGCCGACGAGTACGAGGGTGCAGGCCGCGCCGCGCGACCGCAGTCGCGCGATGGCGTCCAGGAGATGCCGGTGACCCTTGTACGCGATGAGGTTGCCCACGCACAGGACGACGGGCGACGAAGCCGGGAGGGCCGCCGGGACCACGGGGTCGAAGGCCGAAGCGGGCAGCCCGTTGCGGACCACGGTGATCTTGGAGCGGCGGACCCATCCGTCGCGGAGCGCGTCCTCGGCGACGAGGCGGGCGTTCGCCACCAGGTGATCGGTCATCCGCGTCGCCACCGCCTCGACGACCCGCAGCAGCGGGCGGGCCCGGACGAGGTTCGCCAGGCTGCGGCGGCCCGCCACGAGCACCGGCGTCCCGGCCAGCCGAGCGGCCGGCGCGGCGGTCACGTAACTGTGGAAGAGGAACGCGTGCAATGCCTGTGGCCGGGTGCGGCGCAGGTAGCCGACCAGCCGCACGAAGGCGGCGACGTTTCCGGCGAGCATCCGGGGGCCCGCCGGCCTGCGCCGGAAACCGAGATGCTCGACGGGGACGCCCCGGGCGCGAAGCTCGTCCTCGCGAGGGCCGCCCTCGAACATCACCAGCACACGCGCGTCGACGCCCCGGGCGCGCAGCCCGTCCGCGAGGAGGACCACCTGCTTCTCGGTGCCGCCGAGGCCGAGCTGGCCGATCAGCAGGAAGACCCGCCCGAGCCGGGTCGCGGCCGCGCCGCGGGGCTCGGCCGGGACCGTGGTCGGATCGTCGGTGCGCGGCTTCATCTTCTCCGTATTCTCCGCGCCGCGGCGGCTTCCCGCCGTCCGGCCCCGCGTGTCGCCACATCTGTTGAGAAGGTGTTTGTCGAACCGTTTCAGAAGCGTTGATCGCGGCCTGATCGCCTGCCATTAGCGGCCTGATACACAGATGACGTCGGCGCGAAATCCCTGGTGGCCAACGACGAAAAAGGCGCGGTATTGATGATCAAAGCACCCTTGCGGCGCAGTGGTTGGGTCCTGGCCGATTACGGGGTCTCCGCGGCGACCAACATGCTGCTGACCGTCATGGTGGCGCGAAATGTCACGCGCGCCGAGTTCGGCGTGTTCGCCGTGCTGTACGGCTATTACGTCCTCGTCGTCGAGTTGTCGCGGGCGACGTTCAGCGAGCCGCTGCTGGTTCGCGTCTCCGGCGCGTCGCGCGACAGACGGAACCTGGCCGACAGCGCCGGCGCCGCGGCGGTCTTCGGCGCCGTGGCCGCGACGGTCCTCATCCCGCTGTCCATCATGGTGCGCGGCGGCCTGGACCCCGCGGCCGTGGTCCTGGCGCTGGCGCTGCCCGGCCTGTTGGTCCAGGACGCGCTGCGCGTGGGGTTCATCGCGCACGGACAGGCCGCGAGGTCTCTGGCGAACGACCTGTTCTGGGGGGCGTCGCAGGCCGTGGCGCTGGTCCTGCTGTTCACCGCCGGCGCCGGGCTGGTGTGGGCGCTGGCGATGTGGGCGGGCGCCGGGCTCGCGGCGGCCGTGCTCGGCATGGCTCAGGCCGGTGTCGTGCCGCGCTGCACCGCCGTACGCGGGTGGTGGCGCGACTACGGGAGGCTGTCCCGCCCGTACGCGGTCGAGGTCGCCGTCATCGCGACCGCCGCCTACGCGGGCACGCTCGCGGTCAGCGTGGTGGCGGGCGTCGCGGCCGTGGGCGCCCTGCGGGCCGGGAACACGCTGCTGGGACCGGTCGGTCTGGTCTGCGCCGCCGGACGCACCATCGCGATCTCGGAATGCCGCCGGGCGATCGCCCACTCGCCGAGCCGGCTCGTGCCGACGATGCTGGTGATCGGCGGAAGCCTGGCCACGGTGGCCGTCTGCTGGGGGCTCGTCATGCTGTCGTTGCCGCCGAGCCTGGGCGACCGGTTGGTGGGGAGTTCCTGGACCACCGCGCGTGTCGTGCTGCCGCCGCTCGTCGCCGTCCAGTTCGTCAGCACCATCGCCATGACGATGGGCGGTGCGATGCGGGCCCTCGAAGCGGTCCGCGAACAGTTCACCCTGCGCGTCCTGGGCGGGGCGCTGGCCTTCCTCGGCCCGGCGGTCGGCGCGGCCTGGTACGGCGCGTTCGGTGCCGCGGTCGGCCTGGCCACGCTCAACGCGCTCGGGTGTGTCCTGACCTTCCTCGTCTTCGTCCGTATCCTGGCCCGGCGCCGGGCGGAGAACCTTCACTCACCGGGCTCTCCGGTCCCGGTCGCCGAACAGGCCGAGGTGTCGTAGAAGCGCCGTGCCTCGAGCGGCTCCGGAGCGCGGACCTGGCTGAAGACCCGCCCGGTGAGGCCCTCGAGGATGCCGATGACCTGCTGCAGGCACCAGGCGGCGCGGCGACGACGCCCCGTCGCGAGGAAGAAGACGACGCCTCCCATCTCACGGACCAGGATGGGGGCGATCAGGCGGGGGCCGTAGTGGCGACGATAGACCCGCCCGGCTCCTCGCGCGTAGTGCCGGCACTTCACCCGATAGAGGAGGTCCTCGGGGGTGCCGTTGTAGCCGGTCTCGTAGACGGCGATCGCCGGGTCGAAGAGGATCGTCCAGCCGGCTCGCAGGCCGCGCAGCAGCAGATCGAGGCCGGCCGTCGACTGCCAGGGGGTGGGATTGCCGACGCCGAGCGTCTCGTCGAATCCGCCGACGCCACGCAGGAACGCCGCGCGGAAGAAGCATCCCGCCTCGATCGTGTTGGTGCGGACCGTCGCCTTCGTCAGGACGGTCCGTCGACCGCCGGAGATCCGGTGGCTGCGATGGCCGCCGGGAAAGTTCACCGCGCCGGATACGACGCCGATGTGGTCGCCGGTGGCGAAGGCGGCGGCGGCGTTCGCGAGGGCGTCGGGGGCGAGGCGGACGTCGTCGTCGGGGAAGGTGACGATGTCGTAGTCGTCGCCGAGGGCGGCCAGGCCGGTGTTGCGTCCGAGCGAGGCGCCGCGGGCGGAGGTGAGGCGGCGCAGGGGGAGGCGGTCGCGCCAGGTGTCGATGACGTCGGCGGTCTTGGTGTTCGTGCTCTGGTCGACGACGATGACGTGGCTGGGTGGCAGGGTCTGGTCGGCCAGTGACCGCAGGAGCGTGTCCAGGTGGACCGGCCGGCCGATCGTGGCGACCACGCATGCCATCCGTGGCTGTGAGGACATGTCTCGATGATCGGCGGACGGGCGGGGGACCGGCCGCTGCCCCGTCGGCCTTGGACGCTCTTTTGCGGCGGAGGTTACCGCTTCATTGCCCGGTCCTTCATCGCCCCGTCCGGCCCGGGAGACGGAGCGCCGTCGCGGAAACGGCGTTGTTCGAGCGGCTCGGGCATGGCGGAGTAGGGAAGGACGTGACCCGTCAGCCCCTCGGCCCGGCCCAGTGCCCGCTGCCAGTGCCAGCGGGCTTCGGCGCCGCGCCCCGTGAACGAGCACAGCAGGAGGCCGCCGAGCGGGCGGAGCACGCTGATGAGCTGACGGCGAATCCCGTGGTGCCGGCGGTAGACCCGCCCGGTGCCGCGAGCGTAGTGGCGCGCCTTCGCCCGGCACCTCGGCTCGGCCGGGCCGTCCTCTTCGCAGGTCTCATGCACCGCGATCGCCGGGTCGAAGAGGATCGTCCAGCCGGCTCGCAGGCCGCGCAGCAGCAGATCCGTCCCTTCCCCGGACTGCCAGGGGGTGGGGTTGCCGACGCCGAGCGTCTCGTCGAAACCCCCGACGGATCGCAGGAACGCCGACCGTACGCTGGTGGCGCCTTCGGCGGCGACCCAGACCGTTCTCTCGGTGAGGGGCGTCGGACGGGCCGGGGCCTGCTGCCTGTCGAGGCGGCCGGACGGGGTGATCAGAGCGCCGGATACGACGCCGATGTGGTCGCCGGTGGCGAAGGCGGCGGCGGCGTTCGCGAGGGCGTCGGGGGCGAGGCGGACGTCGTCGTCGGGGAAGGTGACGATGTCGTAGTCGTCGCCGAGGGCGGCCAGGCCGGTGTTGCGTCCGAGCGAGAGGCCGCGGGCGGAGGTGAGGCGGCGCAGGGGGAGGCGGTCGCGCCAGGTGTCGATGACGTCGGCGGTCTTGGTGTTCGTGCTCTGGTCGACGACGATGACGTGGCTGGGTGGCAGGGTCTGGTCGGCCAGTGACCGCAGGAGCGTGTCCAGGTGGACCGGCCGGCCGATCGTGGCGACCACGCATGCCATCCGTGGCTGTGCGGACATGTCAGGCGTCGCCTCGCTTCCGGAAGGTCCAGGTCCGATTTATCGCGTAACTCAGCGGCGGGCTCATCAGGATGATCAGGGCCTGCGCCACCATGAGGGGAACCCCGCCGAACTCGACCATGATCGGCAGGCCGATCACGGACGCCGTGAGGAAGCCGAGCCCGACCGCGTAGAACCGCATGAAGCCGGGCAGCCAGTCCTCGTCGGAGACCTTGAAGATCGCCATCCGGTACATCGGATAGACGATCAGGGCGGTGATGAAGTGGCTGCCCACCACCAGGAACAGGTACGGCACCCGGTCCTGGGCGGCCAGCAGCCCGACGCCGAGGAGCACGTAGTAGACCACGGCGGTGACGCCGCCCGCCAGCAGGTAGGTGACGCGCTCGCCGAAGAGTTCTGAGATCCAGGCCCAGCGCGCGGCACGGGTTCTCAGCGTTGTCCGGCCGTTCGATCGCGACATGGCACGCTCACTCCGGGTGTGGCTCACGAACGGGTGGACGCCGGGGCGGCGAACTTGAGGTATCGGGCGGCGGCCGGTCCGGTGTTGACGATGAGGTCGAGAATGCTCACCTGGTGGTCGAACGGCGGATGGACCTGGGGGTACTCCGGGTATCCGGAATAGTCGAACCAACGGACGTCTATGCCCGCGTCGTGAAAGAGGCTCTCATCGAGATAGGCGCGGGCCGCCGGGCCTGTCACGTACTCGTCGGCACCGGCCTTCACGCACAGATCCACCAAACGCTCGGTCTTGGTCCCTGTCGGGTCGTAGTCCTCGGCCCGGCTGAACTCGGCCCGGATCCGGAGGATGTCGCAGACGCCTTCGAGGAAGTGCCGGTTGATCGTGGACAGCCGGGTGCTCTCGCAGCCCTGGTAGAGCCGTTCCAGGATCGGCGCCGCGTCCGCCCAGTGCGGAGCCCTGCGGTACGCCTCCGTGAGGATCCGCCAGTGTTCGAGACGCCAGTCCGGGTCACCGGACTCCACTTCATTGATCGGCCGGTTCCGCGCGCCGCGGATGACCGGGATCGAGAGCCATCGGACGCCGGACGCCGTCTTGATGCGGTTGCGATTGCGCCAGTCCCTGGTCGTGAACTGCACGTTGTCGAGCAAGATGAACTCATCGACCGCGGCGATCAGGTCGAAGTAGCCTTTCCACGGGATGTAGTTCGACTGCACTATCGCGACTCGTTTCACGCATTCCACCCCTATTATGACCGCTGGGACACGACTTCGGGGACGCGAATCTGACCCGTGCTCGCGCCGGTCACGCCGACCTCTGTTCGCACTACATACGTGGGGCGGCCCATGCCGCCGGAGTGGAGTCGGCCGAGATATTCACCAAGGACCCCGATGCCGAGCATCTGCGCGCTCGAGAACAGCGCGATCATCGAGGCGATGCTGGTGAACCCGGCGACGCTCGTGTGACCCGAGAAGTAGGTCCACAGGAAGAGGCCGAGGAGGCAGGCTCCGAACCCGCCGACGAGAAGACCGAGGTAGCTCACGAGTCGCAGCGGCGTCGAACTGTACGCGACGATCAGGTTGACGGCCTGGCGCAGTAGCGTGCGCAGCGTATAGCCGGACCTTCCCTCGCCGCGCTGGTCCATGTGCACCTCGACGTCCTTGATTTTCGTGGTACACCAGTGCAAGACGACGTCGAGACACACAAAAGGACCGGTCACGTCGCCCAGACCGCTACGCAAGAACGCGCGGAACGCGCGGAACGCGCTCAGCGACCTGGCGTCTCGCGCGCCGAGCGGTCCGGACAGCCCGAGTTTGAACAACTGCGACGAGAGATTGCGCAGAATCCCGTGCTCCTCCTCACGCGGGTGGCCGTACACGAGATCGACTTCGTCGGTGAGCGCGGCCAGCAGGCGCGGAATCTCCTCCGGCGGGTGCTGCAGGTCGTCGTCCATGGTCACGATGACCTCGTGCACGGCGGCGCGTACCCCGGCGATGGTGGCGTTGTGCTGGCCGTAGTTGCGCGCCAGCCGGATCGCGCGGACCTCCGGGCGGTCCCGTGCGAGTTCGGCCGCGACCTCCCAGGTGTCATCCGGGCTGCCGTCGACGACCAGCACCACCTCATATCCGATGGCCGCCGCGGGCAGGGCGGTGGCGAGTCGGCCGACGAGCGACGGCAGGGTCCGGGCTGATCGATAGCACGGAACGACTACGGAAACGAACACCTTTACCTCGCAGGATTACCGTTCGGGAGCCTGAGGGGCGCGCTAAAGGCGCACTATGATCGTGAAGTCGAACCCGTTGTAGTCGTGTAGCAGTGCGACGTTGCGCGAGAAGTTGCGCTTGCAGTAGTCGAAGTACAGGAGAGGGTCTCCGTAATAAAGGTCGTCTCGCATGTGCTCCGGATCGGAGTATGACGTGAGCATGTTGAAGGCGAAGCCCTTCTTGCTCACCGCAGCCATGCGCCCGACCTCCTCGATGGCGTACTGCTGCCAGGTGTCGGAGTCGCAGTCGAGTTTGATGTTGAAAATGCCGCTGGCGACGCTGTAGTCGGCCACCTCGAGCTCGGCGTAGTCGCCGACGAAGTGTATTCGCGCGTCGCTTGCGTAGAGCGATTCACCTGCGACTCGCATCGCTTTCGAGATGTCGAATCCGCAGTAGGTGAAGTCGGTCCAGCGGGCCGCCAGAACCTCCACCAGCGCGCCGTATCCGCTCCCGTAGTCGATGATGGAGAACGCCTTGTCACCGTCGATCACTTTGACGAGTTGTTCGAAGCGGCCCGTCTGTGCGGTCGGGGTCATGAAATCCACACCGAAATGGGTGGCGCCATGTGTCTTGATCTTGTCTTCGAAGTAGGTCTCGACAACCCGCAGTAGTTCCTGCATTCCACTCCTTTGTCCGAGTTATCGATGAGTTGCTCGCAATCAGAGCGGCCGGATCCGCCGATGTAGATATCCTAAGCAATGGATGCACGGCGGCCGGCGTGTCCTATCGCCTGGTGCGCAAATAGGTCATTCGATCTCGGGCAGCGATCGGCAAAGACGCGGTGGCCCTCGTTCTGCGTATGAGAACCGCATGCGATCGTGGTATGGCCATGCGCCGAATCGAGGGGGAGCCGGCATGAAGGCATTGGTCTTGGCCGGAGGGCGAGGCACCCGCCTACGTCCCCTCACCCATACTTCGGCGAAGCAGCTCGTCCCGGTGGCGAACCGGCCGGTGCTCTTCTATGGCCTGGACGCGATTCGCGAGGCGGGGATCACCGAGACCGCCATCGTCGTCGGGGACACCGGCGACGAGGTCCGAGCCGCGGTCGGCGACGGATCGGACTTCGGGTTGAAAGTGTCCTACATTCAGCAGGAAGCGCCGTTGGGACTCGCGCATTGTGTCGTCATCGCGCGGGAATTCCTCGGTGATGACGACTTCGTGATGTATCTCGGCGACAATCTCCTCATCGGCGGGATAGCGGATCTGGTGGCCGCTTTCCAGTCGAGCGCCTACGCGGCACAGCTCCTGCTCAGCAGGGTCGCGGAGCCGCAGTTCTATGGTGTCGCCGAGCTCGACGCCGACGGCGCCATCCTCAGCCTCCAGGAGAAACCGGATGTGCCGCGGAGCGACCTCGCCATCGTCGGGGTGTACATGTTCTCGCCGGTGGTGCACGAGGCGGTGCGGGCCATCACCCCGTCGGCGCGGGGGGAACTGGAGATCACCGATGCGATCCAGTGGTTGATCAACCGCGACCACAAGGTGCATTCGTACCTGGTCAGCGGGTACTGGAAGGACACCGGCAGGCTGCGGGACATCCTCGAGTGCAACCGTATCCTTCTGGAGCGGGTCGAGGCTCGAACGGACGGCACGATAGGTGGGCGTTCGGAGATCGAGGGACGGGTCGTCGTCCATCCGGGCGCCGTCGTCGAGGACTCCGTCCTGCGCGGGCCGATCGTCATCGGGGCCGGGACCAAGGTGGTCCGCTCCTATGTAGGGCCGTTCACGTCCATCGCCGAGGACTGCGTGATCGAGGACGCGGAGATCGAGTACTCCATCGTCCTCGGGAGCTCCACCATCCGGAGCGTGCCGCGCATCGAGCACTCGCTGATCGGACGGGACGTCGAGGTGACGGGCACCTCACGCGTCCCCAACGCCCACCGGCTCATGGTGGGCGATCACAGTAAGGTGCAGCTACGGGCATGAGGTTTCTCGTCACCGGCGGAGCCGGTTTCATCGGATCGAATTATGTTCGCGCGCTGCTGTGCGGTGCCTATCCGGGTTTCGAGGACGCCAGGGTCACCGTTCTGGACAAGCTCACCTACGCCGGCCGGCTGGAGAACCTGTCGGCGGTGGCAGGACATCCGGATCTCACCTTCGTACGCGGCGACATCGCGGACGGTGACCTGTTGAGGCGGCTGGTCCCCGGGCACGACTTCATCGTCAACTTCGCCGCGGAGACGCATGTCGACCGATCGATCGGCGCCGCCGCCGACTTCGTCGGCACGAACGTGCTCGGCACGCAGCGGCTGCTCGAAGCGGCCGTCAAGTCAGGGATCCAGACGTTCGTCCAGATCTCCACCGACGAGGTGTACGGGTCGATAGACGAAGGATCCTGGGTGGAGACGGATCCCCTCCTGCCCAACTCTCCCTACTCTGCCTCGAAGGCCGGCGCGGACCTGCTCTGCCGCGCGTACCACCGGACGTACGGCCTCGACGTCCGCGTCACCCGCTGTTCGAACAACTACGGCCCGCGGCAGTTCCCGGAGAAGATCATCCCTCTCTTCGTGACGAACCTGCTCGACGGACGCGGGATCCCGCTGTACGGCGACGGGCGCAACGTACGGGAGTGGCTGCACGTCGCCGACCACTGCCGCGGCATCCAGCTCGTGCTCCAGAAGGGGTCGCCGGGGGAGACGTACAACATCGGCGGCGGCGTCGAGCTGACCAACGCCGACCTCGCCCGGCGACTGCTCGCGGCGCACGGAGTGGGCTGGGAGATGGTCGAGTACGTGCCCGACCGGCCAGGCCATGACCTACGCTACTCCGTCGACACGACGAAGATCCGCGGGCTCGGCTACCGGCCCGAGGTCGACTTCGACGAGGGACTCGCCGAGGTCGTGCGCTGGTACGCCGACAACGAGGCGTGGTGGCGCCCCCTCACTTCGCGCGACGCGCGAGATCAGATTTCGTAGACGGCCCAGTCGCCCGCCGCGTACCGCAGGCGCGCGAACCGGTCGAGTCCGGGCCCGGGCCGGTCCTCCCGCCGGTCGACGAACAGCCAGCGCACGCCGTACCGGTCGCGCAGCCGCCGCACCGTAGCGGGCGACGGGCGGTGGAAGGCGGCGTCGTTGTCCGCCAGCCGCCGACCGTCCCAGAACGGTACGGAGGCGTCCTCGACGTGCTCCTTCGCCGCTTGGTCCTGGGTCCTCATCTCGTAGATCCAGGTCTCCACCAGGAGGCGCCGTTCGGTGTAGGCGGTCACCGAGAAGTGGTTCAGGTCGCAGACCCGGGCGTCGGACGCCGTGCAGGTCGCGTTCGTCGCGACGATGTCGTCCGGGCGCGAGTGGTCACGGAGCCAGCGTCCCGCTCTGACGGTCCCCGGGGGTACGACGGTCGTCGGTGACCCGGCGGAGACGTTGTGCCACGTTTCCTTCACGTGGGCGACGCTGGCGGGCACCGCCAGGCCCATGACGAACGCGGCGATCACCCCCGGCGACACCGCCCGCAGCGCGAGGCGCCGGCGTCCGGCCACGAGCAGTGTCACCGCGAGGGCGGCGATGAGGAGCACGAGCACGGTGACGGGGCCGACGATCCGTCGCACCATCTCGTCGGCCTCGGGCCTGGCCGTTCCGTCCAGTCGGCGGACGGTCAGGATGACGGCGACTCCACCGGCCAGCGCTCCCACCAGGGCCGGTACGGAACGCGACCGGGCGATGTCCGGGCGGGGGAGTACGGCCGCCAGTCCGTGGACCGCGGCGAGGCACAGGTACGGCGTCGCGCCATACAGGAAGTAGCGCTGGGAACTGCCCGGGAAGCGGAGGGTCACACCCGCCGCGAACCCGGCCACCCCGATCCCGAGGAGCAACAGAACCGGCGGGTCGAGCAGCGCTCTGGGCCGTAGCCCGAGGAGGAACACCCCAATCCAGAAGCAGCCCAGTCCGAACACGCAGGCCACGACGACCGCGAGCTTCAGCGGAAGAGAAGGCTCGGCCGTCGAGCCGATGTCCGCGGCGAGCGTGCTGAAGACCGAGAGGGGGTGGACCACCAGCCCGTCAGAGGCCCCACCGTAGATCACGATCTGCGCGAAGACCAGGGCCGCCGTGACCATGAGGACGGCGATGACGGCGGGCCGGTGCACCCGCCGCCGTGCGAGCAGGGTCACGGCCGACACGACGATCAGGCCGGCGAAGAGCATCGGCAGGAAGATCGACTTCGCCCCCGAGGTCGCCGTGATCAGAATGGCGAACATCGTCCAAGGACCCTTCCCGGACCTCGGCTGCCGCAGGATCGTGACGAGGAGGAGGACCACGGAGGCGAACAGCATCACGCCGAAGGTCTGGGTGGGGCTGCACCAGGGGACGCTGTACCGCAGCACGAAGTCGGCCCCCAGACCCGGTGCCCACGCGCACGGGTTCGGGCACAGCGCGAACAGCGCGAGTCCAGGGGCCACGAGCGCCGGCCACCACCGGTCGGTGAGCCGGCGTGCGATCGCCGCGAACAGCAGGACCGTGGCCGCCAGGACCGGGAGCAGGAAGAGGCGGTACAACAGGGTCTCGGGCTCGATCCCCGTCACCCAACTCGTCGCCGCCATGTCGGCGTACACGAACCAGTGGTAGTGGAGCGGTTCGCCGAGCACGAACGGTGAGGTCGGCGGGACGTGGTGCTTGAGCTCGCCCACCACGCTGAGGTGGAAGAGCATGTCGACGTACGGTGTGGCGTGCCCGGACCAGGCCAGCCGGTGCGCCCGGAAGAAGGACGTGGCGCTCGCGACCACGGTCAGTGCGACGAATGTGGCGAGACCCCACGAGAACGCGATCGGGGCCCGGCCGGCACGGTCCGCCCCTCTCCAGTACGGACGAAGCGCCGGAACCATGACGAAGGCGACGATCGTCGCGACCGGCCAGGCGAGCACCAGCAGTGGCAGTCCGGCCCACCGGGCGGGGACGTAGGCGAGAACGGTCATCCCGTGCCCGAGGGCGGTGCCGAGCGCCACGTCCTCCCCGAGACCGGCCGAGTGACCGCGGAGGGCGCGGGCGAGGAGAGTCCCCGGCACTGCCACCCCGAGAACGACGGACATGCCGAACACGACCGTCTGCCGAGCCGCGACGCCATAGTGGTGCGACACCGCGACGGCGAGTGCGAGCGTGAGCGCGGCCGGGATCCAGCCTGATCGGAGAACCTCGCGAGGCTTCGAGGTCTCCTTCCCGGCCCGCCTCGACATCTGGACCGTTGTCACCGGTGCCACTGCCACTCCTTAAGCGGTCGGTCCG
Source organism: Actinoallomurus liliacearum (assembly GCF_039542035.1). NCBI lineage: Bacteria > Bacillati > Actinomycetota > Actinomycetes > Streptosporangiales > Thermomonosporaceae > Actinoallomurus > Actinoallomurus liliacearum. The sequence continues at coordinate 56,465 of NZ_BAABHJ010000004.1, read as the reverse complement.
CTGAACGACGTGATGCTCTCGACGACCAGGTCCAGTTCGGCGTCGCTCATCTCCGCGAACAGGGGGAGCCGGATGATCCGGTCGGCGACGTCCTCGGTGACCGGGCAGCCTCCGGGGGCGACTCGCCCGTAACGGAGTCCACCTGGCGCGGTGTGCAGGGGCTGGTAGTGGAAGGCCGCGCGCACGCCTCGTTCCGCCAGGTGCCGGAGGAGGGACTGGCGGCTCGGCAGACCGGGCAGGAGCAGGTAGTACAGGTGCGCGGGGTGGGCGCAGCCGTCGGGGACGGTGGGCCGCCCGACGCCTCTGTCTCCGGCCCAGTCCGCGAGCCGTTCGTCGTAGGCGTCCCAGACGCGATGGCGTCGACGCTGGATGTCGTCGATCGCCTCCAACTGCGCGACCAGGAAGGCGGCCAGGATGTCCGAGGGCAGATAGCTGGAGCCGTTCTCCACCCACCGGTACTTGTCCGTCATGCCGCGGAAGAACTGACTCCGGTTCGTCCCCTTCTCGCGGATGATCTCGGCGCGTTCGATGAGTGCCGCGTCGTTGACGACCAGCGCTCCGCCCTCACCGCACTGGACGTTCTTCGTCGCGTGGAAACTCTGTGCGGCCAGGGTGCCGAACGACCCGAGGGGGCGGCCCTTGTAACGGCCGCCGAGCCCGTGGGCGTTGTCCTCGACCACCGCGAGGCCGTATCGGCCGGCGATCGCCGTGACGGCGTCCATCTCGCACGCCACGCCCGCGTAGTGCACGACGACGATCGCCCGGGTCCGCGGCGTGACCGCCGCCTCGACCCGGCGCTCGTCCAGGTTCAGGGTGTCCGGCCGGCAGTCGACGAAGACCGGGACCGCGCCGCGCAGGGCGATCGCCGTGGCCGTCGACACGAAGGTGAACGACGGCACGATGACCTCGTCGCCTGGAACGAGGTCGAGCAGCAACGCGCTCATCTCCAGGGCGTGGGTGCAGGAGGTCGTCAGCAACGCGGCGGGTGCCCCGATGATCTCGGCGACCAGGGCGTTGGCCCGCCTCGTGAACGGCCCGTCACCTTCCAGGAGCCCGTTCATGATGGCCGTCGTCATGTACTGCTGTTCCACGCCCGTGATGTAGGCGCGGTTGAAAGGGACGATCGGCGCTTCGGTCAGCGGCATGAGGATCCTCTCTCCATCGGCCGATCAGGTTCCCTCGCCCGCCGCACGCGGCCCCGCGCGACGCAGGAGGACCGCGAGGAGGATGCCGCCGGCGATGACCGGGAAGGCGCGACCGAGCCCCCAGTAGAAGATGCGCCCCATCTCGAGGAGCCCCACGTAGAGGACCGCGTACAGCACGAGGCCGTGTAGTTCGCCCGCCCGCAGAGCGCGGTAACAGACGCCCAGCAGCAGCCCGATGACGGCCCACCACACCAGCGCACCGACCGGGCCGTAGTCCGCGACCGCCGGCAGGATGGCCCCCTGGTTGTTGAACTCCGGATTCCCGTATTGCGCCAGCACCAGCATCCAGTGGTGCGGGCCCGCGTCGAGGGCGCCGTGGACGTTGAACAGCGACTTGAGTATCGGGAAGTTCCAGATCACCGGGATGGTGAAGCACGGCAGCTTCGCGTACGGCGCCAGGTGCGTGAGGAGCACCGCCGAGTTATTGGAGGCGGTCGCGTAGTACCCGCCGAGCCGGAGCATGACGAACTCGCCGACTCCGATGTGTTCGTGCTGGTAGCGGTCGCTCCAACTGCGCGTGTACTCGAAGAGCCCGAAGACGACCGCCAGGAGCAGCGGGGCGACCATCGGCAGCAGGGCCCACCAGAGCCGGTGCCGGGGCCGGGCGGAGCGCCCGGACCGCAGGGCCGCGGCCACCACGATGACGGGGACGACCGCCTCGAAGAGCGCCAGGCGTTCGGCGTTGATCAAAACCCTGGCCAGGACGAGGGCCGCGAGGAGCGCCAGGGCCCACCGATGGTGGTGGCCGCTGATGCGGCGGTCGAGCAGCAGGCACACGATGGCGAGGGGGCCGAACTGCGTCAGCGTCGTCACCCCGGGAGCCGTCGAGAAGTACTCCTCCTTCGCCCCGATCAGGGTGTCCCGGTTGAGAAGAAGCGCGCTGCCCAACTGGTCGCCGCCATAGCCGCGCGAAATGGCGAGGAGGGCCCAGACGGCGTATCCGATCAGGGTCAGTACGACGAAGACCCGACCGGCCTGCGCGAGGATCCGCTGCTGGTCCGCCGTGGGAGTCACCCGCGAACCCCGGACGATGCTGCGCCTGCGGGCCAGCGAGGGCGCGATGGCGCCGACGACGAAGGCACCGAGCAGGAGCAGCGTGGTCAGGCAGGCCGCCGAGTCGAAGTACTTCGGTGTGCGCCACCAGAGACGGTAGTCCTGGTCGGGGATGTACCAGGTGACGGCGAGACATGGGAGGGCGACGAGAACGCCCGTCCAGGCGGGGTGCAGCCACCAGGTGCCGTGGCGGATCCACAGGGACTTCCCGGTGGGGCCGTCCCGGCCGGGCGCGGCCGGGCGGCTCACCGTGCCGAGGGTTCTCATCACCGGGCGCTCGCGCTCGGCACCGGGTCCTCCTCGTCGCGGCGCCGAGGCGACGACGACGCCTCGGCGCCGCCGCTCGCCGAGGTTCTTCCCGAGTAGACGTAGTAGCGATCGTTGGCGGTGGACTTCGTCATGTTGACGACCACGCCCAGAGTCTCGGCGTTGACGGCGGCGAGGCTCTCGGCGGCTGAGCGCAACTCGTCCTGCTTGGTCCTTCCGGCCCGCGCCACGAGGATGACCCCGTCACAGCCTGGGGCGATCACCGCGGCGTCGGCGACGGGCAGGAGCGGCGGCGAGTCGATGATCACGTAGTCCGCGTTCTCGCTGAGCTCCTCCAGGATCTGCTGCATCCTCCGGGTGCCGAGCAGTTCGCTCGGGTTCGGCGGAACGGGACCGCTGGCGATCACGTCGATCGTCGATCGTCTCTTCGCCTGCTGCAGCACGTCGGCGATCGTGGCCTGGCCGGCCAGCACGCTCGTGAGACCGGCTCCCTCGACCAGGCCCAAGGCGGAGGCGATGGACGATCGCCGCAGGTCCGCGTCGACGAGGACAACCCGAGCGCCGTCGTCGGCGAGCGAGAAGGCCACGTTCATCGCGGTGCTCGACTTGCCGTCGCCGCGGTGCGGGCTCGACACGACGATCGTCCGGGGCGGCTGGTCGACGCCGATGAAGCGCAGATTGGTGCGGAGCTTGCGGTAGGCCTCCGCGCGCTGGCCGAACCGGTCGGTGTCGTCGACGAGGACGTGCTTGCGGGCGGCCGCATCATGCGGGACCTCGCCGAGCACCGGGAGACCACTGATCCGGGTCACGTCCGCGGCCCGGCCGATCCGGGTGTCGAGGGCGTCCTTGAGCGCCCCCGCCCCGATGCCGGCGATCGTTCCCAGGACGAGACCGATGGCGACGTTCAGCAGCGGTCGCGGGCTGCTCGGCTTGAGCGGGACGGTGCCCGGACGGACGACGTGGATCTGGATGGGCAAGGGCCGGCCCGCCTGCGGCGGCTCCAGATCGGAGACCGCTCGGGACAGATTGCGCGTCACGCTGTTGACGATCCCCGCGGCCATCCTCGGGTCGGAGTAGCGCACGCTGATGTTCAACAGGGTCGTGTCGAGGGGAACCTCGACGGTCAACCGCTTGGCGAGCGTCTCCGGTCGTATGCGCAGACCCAACTCACTGATGACGGGCTGGGTGACCTTCGGGGTGGTCACGATGTCGGCATAGGAGCGCACCTTCTGCTGGCTGAACAGAGTCCCCTGGTACGCCTGGTCCAGCTTGTCCGTCGTCTGGGAGAGCGAGAAGAAGACCGATGCCTTTGACTCGTAGGACCGGGGCTGCAGCATGGTGATGAGCTGAGCGACGGCGGCCCCCAGCAGCGGCGCGAGCGCCAGCAGCACCAAATGCCGGCGAAGCCCCCGTACGAATTCACTGATCGTCACGCGATCTCCTACTCTTTGTCTCCGTTGCTGATCAGGCTGCTGTTTCGAGGAGGCGCCGACGTGGTCCGGCGGGAACCTCCGCGGCCGATCAAGTCGCCGCTCCCGAGACGAGACCGGTGAAGATCTCCAGGTGCCGCCTGGCGCATTCCGCCCAGGTGAACCGCTGGGCGTTGGCCTGCCCCCGGGTACGCAGCCGCGTGGCCCGTCCGTCGTCGGTCAGGACGTCGCGCAACGCCGCGGCGATCGAGGCCGGACCGAGATCGGTGATGACGTGCGCCGCGTCGCCGGTCACCTCGGGCAGCGCGCCTCGGTCGGACGTGACGACCGGCGTGCCGCAGGCCATCGCCTCGACGACCGGCAGCCCGAATCCCTCATGGCTCGACGGCAGCGCGAAGACGCTCGCGGCTCGCAACAAGGGGGCGACGAGATCTCCCGGGACCTGGCCGAGGTACCGCACGTGCGGGACGGTTGCCAGCAGCCGCTCGATGGGCTCCGAACCCCGGAAGGAACCGCCGGCGACGACCAGGCGTACTCCCAGCCGGCTGATCTCCGGCCGGCCGACGGCCTCGACGAGCGCCGGAACGTTCTTGCGGGGATCGAGGTTGCCGAGGTACAGAACGAACCGCTCCGGCAGCCGAAGCGGCGCGAGCAGCGGGCCGTCCGCGGAACGGTCGGGATGGAAGCGCGCGGTGTCGATGCCGTGCGGGATGACGTGCAGGCGGTCCGCCGGCACGCCGAACGTGCGCTCGATCTCGCGCGCGGAGTTCGCCGAGACGGTGATGACGGCGGCCGCGACCTCGGTGAGGCGGGCCACGCGCAGCCGCCACGTTCGCTCCCAGACGGCGCGCCGGAGACCCGGGACACGGACCGACGGGACGCCGTGGACGGTCGCCACGATCGGCACGCGGGCGGGGAGCAGCGCGCCGGTGTCCCCGGGATAGTGCAGGAGATCGGCGTGCCGGTCGTCCACCGTACGCGGCCAGACGAGGCCCTCCGCGGCGGCGTAGGCCAGGGCGCGCGTGACGCCCGAACGCCCGTCCCCCGCCGGCAGGAGCACGTCGGCGGTCACCCCCAGGTCGGCCAAGTGGTGATAGAGCCGCTCCGTGTAGGTCGTGTTGCCGCCGACGTTGCGACTCAGGACCTTGCCGGTCAACGCGACGCGGAAGGGCCGTGAACCTCTCATGTCGTCGGAACCTCCGCCGACCTCCGGCGCAGCGCGGTGACGAAGGCCGTGATCTTCTCGATGAAGACCGCTTCGTCGAAGCGCGCGGCATGGTGCCGGAGGGCCTCCGGCTCGAATCGCATCCCGTCGAAGCGGCGCAGCGCGTCCTTGAGGGAGTCGACGGTCTGCCGGTCGAAGAACGTCCCCGTGCGTCCCTCGACCACGGTCTCCTGCAGGCCACCGCCGTTGAAGGCGATCACCGGCCGCCCGCTCGCCATGCTCTCGAGCGGTATCAGCCCGAAGTCCTCTTCGGCGCAGTGGATCAGCGCCCTGGCGCGGCGGTAGTAACCGGCCAGCTGCTCGTCGCTGACCCGGCCGGTGAACCGTGTCCTCGGACCGGCCATCGCCCGTAGCCGGGGCAGTTCGCTTCCCGTTCCCGCGACGACGAGCGGCAGATCCAGCTCCCGGCAGGCTCGGACGGCGAGGTCCACGTGCTTGTAGGGGACCAGTCGCCCGGCTATGAGGAAGAAATCGTCCGGTCCGTCCTCTTTGATGGAGAACTGATTCGTCTGTATGGGCGGATGGATCACCACGGCGTCCCGCCGGTAGTACTTCTCCACCCGCTGCGCGACGAATGCCGAATTGGCGATGAAGGCGTCGACTCGGGCCGTCGCCGCCAGGTCCCACATTCTCATGTGCCGGATGAAAGCGGGCATGGCCAATCGGATGACAGGGTTCAAGGGGCCGAAACCTGGATTCTTTGCATAGCGGTAGTGGTCGCTCCAATAGTAGCGAGTGGGCGTGTGCAGATAGCAGATGTGCGGCGTCTCAGGGCGTGTCACGATCCCTTTCGCCTCGGCGGAACAACTCGAGATGACGACGTCGTACGAGCTGAAATCAAATGATTCGAAGGCGAAAGTCCGGAGAACCGGATAAAGCTGGTGACGGGTGGCGGCGAAGGGCCACCTCTGCAGAAACGACGTCCGTACCTGGGCGCGCGCGAACTGCGGCAGCGCCCGCGGTGCGAAGACCGACGTATAGATCGGCGCCTCCGGGAACGCCTTGTGCAGGCTCCACAGGACACGCTCGGCCCCACCCTGGTTCGTGAGCCAGTCGTGGACGAGCGCGACCTTGAGGCCGCCGCCCTCGTTCGTCGGGCGGGGAACGGGGATGGCCCCGATGCCCGGCCGCCCGTCCGATGGGGCTTCCACTTCCACTCGTGTCATCGGTTCACCCCGCTCCGCGGCCGCCCAGCACCGCGCTGACGGTGCGAGCCAGGATCCGGACGTCGAGCAGGAGCGACCAGTTGTCCACGTAGTGGAGATCGAGGTGGATCGCCTCCTTCCAGGACAGCCGCGACCTGCCGCTGACCTGCCAGAGGCCGGTGATGCCCGGTCGCACGCTGAGCCTGCCGTAGTCGTTGGGGGTGTAGAGGAGCACTTCGGCGTCGATCTGCGGACGCGGGCCGACCAGCGACATCTCACCGATTGCCACGTTCCACAACTGGGGCAGTTCGTCGAGGGACCAGCGGCGCAACCACTTGCCGAGTCGTGTGATGCGCGGATCGTCGGGGATCTTGAACAGCGGCTCATCGCCCCGATTGTGAACGCGCAGCAGATCTGTGAGCTGTTCTGCGGCATTCGCTTTCATGGAACGGAACTTCCACATTCGGAATGGCTTGCCGTTGGCGCCGATACGCTCATGCCCGAAGAACACCGGGCCCGGACTGCTCAATAGGACGGCAATGGTGATGGTCAGCAGCAGCGGGGCAAGGACGAGGAGCAGTAGAACGGCCAGCACCCGGTCGGCGGCATGCTTGACGCGGCGTGCCCCGTGCCCGCCCATCAGGCGTTTTCCAGGTGGATGGCGAGTCGGAGGCGAAGGCGCGTCGAAATCCGCAACGTGATGGTTGAGCTGGTCTGTCGACGTGACCTGACCCGACTGTGTGCCCGGTGCAAAAATGGACATTATTGTTCCCCGGCGTCGAGTTGAAGAGATCCCCACTCCCTGGCCTCAGGTATATCACCGCCTTGTGAATGACCACCCCATCTTCAAGATCAACAGTTGGTCAGTCGCACGGAAATTATTCATCGAGGCGGCTTCGGCGACTTGCCGCCGTGGAGGTCGGACGGTGAAATGCTGGAAACCCGGCATCTCGCGGCGGACGGGTCTCGGTTGGCGGGGGAGTGTTAATGTGCTGCAGCACGCGTCGTGATTTAAAATCAGCCTTTTTAAAGGATGGGGGCGTATATGTGCGGCATAGCGGGCGTGGTGACGACGGGTCGTCCCGATCCGTCCCTCGTCCGCCGTATGTGCGATGTGCTCGCCCACCGGGGGCCGGACGGCGAGGGCTTCCACGATGACGCGCACGCCGCACTCGGCATGCGGCGGCTCGCCATCGTCGACGTGCCGGGTGGCGGTCAGCCGGTCTACAACGAGGACCGGACCGTGGTGGCGATCTTCAACGGGGAGATCTACAACTTCCCCGCGCTACGGCGCGAACTCCGCGACCGGGGCCACCGTCTCGCCACGAACGGCGACACGGAGTGCCTGGTCCACCTGTACGAGGACTTCGGGGACGATCTGGTCCACCGGCTCCGTGGCATGTTCGCGTTCGCGATCTGGGACGGCAGAAGGCGCCGGCTCCTCCTCGCCCGGGACCGGGTGGGCAAGAAGCCGCTGTACTGGCGGTCCGACGGCGGGACACTGTGGTTCGCCTCCGAGCTCAAGGCGCTCACGCGGGATCCCACGATCCGTCGCGAGGTCGACCTGGTGGCGCTGCACCACTACCTGACCTATCAGTACGTGCCGGCCCCCTGGTCGATCCTCCGGGGCGTGCACAAACTGGCGCCCGGCCACCTGCTCTCCTGGCAGGACGGCATCGCCGTGACACGACGCTACTGGCGCGTCGACTGCACCCCGCGCGCGGTCACGTCCGAGGAGGAGGCCGCCGAAGAGCTCCGCGGCCGGCTGCTCGACGCGACGCGCGTCCGCATGGTCGGTGAGCGGCCGCTCGGCGCCCTGCTGTCCGGCGGGATCGACTCCTCCGCGGTCGTCGCCGCGATGACCCGATACTCGACCGGCCCCGTCAAGACGTTCAGCATCGGCTTCGACGAAGAGAGCCTGGACGAACGTCGCTACGCGCGGATGCTGGCCCGGCACTACGCGACCGACCATCACGAGATGGTCGTCACCTCCTCGGCCCTCGAGGTGCTGCCCGCGCTGACCTGGCACTACAACGAGCCGTTCGCGGACTCATCGTCGATCCCCACCTTCTACGTCGCGCGGATGAGCGGTGCGCAGGTGACGGTCGTCCTCAACGGGGACGGCGGCGACGAACTGTTCGGCGGCTACCTGCGCTATCTGCTCATGGCGCGCGCCGGCCGGATCCCCGCCTTCCCGTTCCTGCGGGGGCCGCTCGACCGGGTCGGCTCGGCGCTCGCCGCGCGCGGCGCCCCGCGCTCGGGGCTGCAGCGGGCGGGGCGGGTGCTCGGTCTCCTGGGGCACCCGGCGTCGCGCCGCCACGCGCGGCTGATGTCGTACTTCACGTCCGCGGAGAAGACGGCGCTGTACTCCGACCCGCTGCGCGCGCGCCTGGCCGAGGTCGACAGCCACGATCTGCTCGACGACGCGTTCGCCGCCTCCCGCGCCGACTCCGTCCTGGGCCGCGTCATGGACGTCGACATCAACACGTACCTCCCCGGCGACCTCCTGGTGAAGATGGACACCGCCACGATGGCCAACTCGCTGGAGGCGCGTTCCCCCTTCCTGGACCATCACCTCATGGAGTGGGCCGCCGGACTCCCGCCGGAGCTGAAGATCCGCGGGGGAACGACGAAGTACCTGCTGAAGAAGGCGGTCGCGCCGTGGTTGCCGCCCGAGCTCCTGACCCGGCCGAAGATGGGCTTCGGCGTCCCGCTCGCGCGGTGGCTCCGCACCGAACTGGCCGACCTCTCGTGGGACGTTCTGACGGACCACACGGCGAGGTCCCGGGGGCTGTTCCGGCCCGAGGGGGTGCGGGAGCTGCTGCGGCGGCACGCGAACGGACACGACCACAGCGGCCGGATCTGGGCGCTGCTGCAGTTCGAACTGTGGTGCCGCGTCTTCCTCGACCCGCCGGTGCCGGGGCCCGACCGCGGCTCCACCGTCCGCCCGTGAACCCCTGCGGCGACCGCCATCCGGTCGTGCGCCCCCGCGGTGACCGCCACCCGGTCGTGCGCCCCCGTGGCCGCCGTCCGCCCGTGGACCCGCGCGCCGGCCGTCGCCCGGGCCGCCGGCCGGCGCGGTGAACGCGGCGGCCGGGCAGGCCGCCCGTACGCTGGGCGCCTACGCCGCCAGGTTCGTCCTCGGCGCGCTGATGAGCGTGGTCGTGAACCGGTCGCTGGGACCCGAGGGGCGAGGTGCCTACGCCGTGCTGATCGCCGTCGGGACGGTCGCGCTGCATCTCGGGCACCTGTCGGTGGAGGAGTCGCACGTCGCGCTCTGGTCCCGGCTCCGCGACACTGCTGTCGTCACCGCCAACAGCGTGCTGTTCGGCGCGGCGCTCGGAGGCGTCTGCGCGATCGCCGCCGCCGTGGTCGTGGTGGGGCTGGGGCCCGGCGTCGTCCCGGTGACGGATCCCGGTCTGCTGGCCGTGGCGCTGGTCTGGATCCCCTGCGCGATGACCGAGAAACTGCTCGCCCGCCTCATGGTCCTGAGGGCGCGCATCGACGTCAACAACCGCAGCGGCCTGCTCAGTGTGGGCGTGCACTGCGCGTCGCTGGTCCTGCTCGCCGCGCTGGGCAAGGTGACACTGTGGTGGGTGGTCGCGCTGTGGACCATGTCCGCCGCGCTGCCCCTGGTGGTCCTCCTGCCCGCCGCGCGTCCGAGGCTGCGACACTGCGACCTCGGGATGGCGCGCCGGACGCTTCGCCTGGGGCTGCGCTATCACACCGGTCTCGTCTCGATGTTCCTGCTGCTGCGGGTGGACGTCTTGATCCTGGGCGCGATGACGACGACGGCCGAGGTGGGGCTGTACGCCGTGGCGGTGACGCTGATGGAGCTGGGCCGGGTCCCTTCCGACGTCGTCGCGAACCTCGCCATGCCCCGGCAGCTCGAGGACGACGAGCGGGCGGCGACCGTGTGCACCGTGCGGTCCACGAGGATCGCCGCGCTGGTCGCCGCCGGCTCCGTGGGGTTCCTCTGCGCCACCGCGCCGTTCGTGGTCCCGGCGGTGTACGGGCCGGCGTTCACCGGGGCCGTCGGCCCGCTCCTCGCATTGGCGCCGGGCCTGTGGGCGATCGGCGCGAGCAGACCGGTGGGCGCCTTCCTGCTCCGGCTCGACCGCCCGCTGCGGAACTCGGTGACGGCGGTCGCGGCCCTCACGGCCAACGTCGCCCTGAACCTCGCGCTGATCCCGTCGTACGGTGCCGGGGGCGCCGCGTTCGCCTCCAGCGTCGGTTACAGCGTGTTCGCGGCACTCCAGGTCCAGTGGTTCCTGCGGGTCACCCGGCACTCGTGGAGTGACCTGCTCCCTCGGGGCTCCGACCTCCGCTACCTGTGGGGGACGGTGCGCCGCACCCCGTCCTGGAGTGCCGACTGACGCGCCGCCGGTACGCACCGCGCACGTCCGTACCGCCACCGCGCGCGGCGACGGCGGCGCGGTCCCGCGCTCACGTCCGTATCGGGATGGCGCGCGGTGCAGGACATCCCGCCCGTTCCCGTCTCGCGTGGGCGATGGCGTCGCTGAGGATGTCATCGAGGGAACGGCGTGGCAGCCAGCCGGTGAGCACCCGCAGTTTCGTGGTGTCGGGGACCTTTCGCTGCATGTCCTCGAACCCTGACTCGTACGCCTGGTCGTACGGGATGACCTGGATCCCGGACGCGCTGCCGGTGCGCGCGATGATCGTCTCGGCGAGCTCCCGGATGCTGATCTCACGGGAGGAACCGACGTTGTAGGTCTGCCCGATGGCGGCGGGCTCGTCCAGGAGCCGGAGCAGCGCGTCGACGACGTCGCTGACGTGGGTGAAGCAGCGGGTCTGCCGCCCGTCCCCGTACACGGTCAGCGGCTCGCCCCGTACGGCCTGCCGGACCAGCCGCGGAACGACCATGCCGTACGCCGGGCTCTGCCGAGGGCCGACCGTGTTGAAGAGCCGGGCCACGATCGTCGCCAGGTCGCGTTCCCGGTGATAGCAGTTGGCGAGGATCTCGTCGACGGCCTTCGCCGTGCTGTACGCCCAGCGCACGATGGACGGAGGCCCGAGGATCCGGTCCGCGCTCTCCCGCAGGGGCCCCGCGGAGTTCTTCCCGTAGATGTCCGACGTGCTGGTCATCAGAACCTTGCGGCGGTAACGGTGCGCCGCCTCGATCACGATCTGCGAGCCGCGGATATTGGTGATCAACGACTTCAAGGGCTCGTCGACCACCAGCCGTACGCCGACGGCCGCCGCCATGTGGACCACGGCGTCGCACTGGCGCATGAGCTCGTCGACCATCAGGTCGTCGAGCACGGAGCCGTGGACGAACCGGAAGCCCGCGTTCTTCGCCGCCTCGCTCAGATTGGCGGGGCTGCCCGTCGAGAGGTTGTCGAGGGCGATGACGGAGTCGCCGCGGGCCAGCAGCGCCTCGACGAGGTGCGACCCGATGAACCCCGCCCCGCCCGTCACCAGGTATGTCATCCTGCCGCCTTCCGGCATGCCGCGCCTCCCGGGCTCCGTGATCGTCGCTGCGGATCGGATCAGCCGACCCGCGAACGGCATGGGGTGGCGGGAAGTCCGTTCCCGCCACCCCATGCCGGCCGATCGTCGTGTGCTGTCACCGCTGCGGAAGACGGTCGAGCACTCGCATCAGGAGCAGCCCGGCACGCTGCCGACCGGCCTGCAGTTGTTGGGAGCGTTCGCGATGACCAGGCTGTCGTTGAGCGTGACCGGGCCGGAGTCGGGGACGCGGAAGATCCCGCCACCGTCGCTCGCGCTGTTGGCCTTGACGAGGGTGAGCACCAGCCTGGCCCGTCCGCCGACGCCGTTCAGCAGCCCGCCGCCACGGATCTTGGCGGTGTTCTTGTCGAGCGTGGACCGGAAGAAGAAGGCGGTCCCGCCCAGCTCGTTGTAGACGCCGCCGCCGCTGCTGTTGGCGCTGTTGAAGCTGAGCTGGCTGAACTTCACTTCGAGCCGGCCGTCGTTGTAGATGCCCGCGCCGCCGCCGCCGGCTCCACTGGGATGAATGGTCGTATTGTCGGTGACCAGGGTGTATGAAAGCACCGCCGTGCCGCTGTCGTTGCTGAGGCCTGCGCCGTTGTCCGCCGTGTTGTTCCGCAGGGTGACCTTGTGCAGGACCAGGGTGCCGCGCGCGCTGAGAATGCCGCCGCCGGTCCAGACCCCGGAGTCGCCGCCCTCGATGAAGATTCCCTTGATCGTAAGCCGGGCGCCCGTGAACACTTCGAACAGGCGGAACTGCGGGCCGCCGACACGCCTGATATGCGTAGACGGCCCCCCGATGATGGTGATGTCCCCGCTGATGATGGGCAGCGCGTCCCCGCCGCGTGTGCCCGACGTGTCCGTCGGGGCGGTGAAGTCGTAGTTGCAGTTCGCGGCCAGCCGAATCGTGCCGTGACCGGCCGCGTTGGCGTTTTTGATCGCCGTGACCAGGCCGGCCGCCCCGCCCGCAGGTCCGCTGCACGGCACCGTCACGACGGGCTGTGCGTAGGCCGAGGGCGGCGATGCCGCCGCTACTCCCGCCCCCATCAGCGCGGCAGCCGCTACGCTGCCCGCCGTTCTAGCGAATGAACCCATGAGGCTCCCCCCGAACAGAGTGGACATTTCCCTTTGTCGGTGATGAATTGTTTTCGCGGCACCGCCGACATCGGATAGAGAAACATCGCGCAGGCCACCGCACCGCATCCGTGCGTCGCGGATTTCCGGTTCTTTGCCGCCGTTGACCACTTCTTGAGCGGCCTGCTGTTCGGCTTCCCGGAGTATGGGCTGCGGAATATGCGTGCGGTGGCCGGGGGGAGACCCGGTGGTGTTCCGCCGGGGATCCCGGAGGATCCCCGGCGGAAAGGGTCAGCCCTGCGGGAGGGCGGGCTTGCCGGGGGACCAGAGCCAGGTCTTGAAGAACCCGCTCAGGTCCTGCTTGGAGATCTTCTGGGCGAGCGCGGTGAACTGCTCGGTGGTGGCGTTGGCGTGCCGGTGCTGGGCCGCCCAGGTGCGCAGCAGGGTGAAGAAGGCGTCGTCACCGATCTTCTCCCGGAGGAACTCCAGCACCATGCCGCCGCCGCTGTAGACCCGGTCGTGGAACATGGTGTCCCGCTTCGGGTCGGCGATCACGACGTTCCACCAGCTGTCGGTCGGCGCGTGGCCGTTGTAGACCGCCAGGGCCTGGTCGTGCACCGTCCGGCCGCCGTGCTTCTCGGCCCAGTACCACTGCGAGAACGTCGCGAAGCTCTCGTTCAGCCAGATGTTGTTCCAGGTCTTCACCGAGACGCTGTCGCCGAACCACTGGTGCGCCAGCTCGTGCGCGATCGTGTTCGTGCTGCGCACGTCGGAGTACAGCGGCCGGGTCTGGGTCTCCAGGGAGAAGCCGATCGCCTGCCCGTTGTACGTCGCCAGGTCGGCGATCGCGCCGGTCGAGTCGAACGGGAACTTCCCGTACAGCTTGTCCCACAGGTCCGTGGCCTCGGCGGTGGTGTCCCAGAAGAACGCCGTCGGGTCCGGGTGGTTCGGGTCGCGGCCCACCAGCTTCGGGTCGACGGCGACCGTCTCGGGGATGCCCGAGGGCGTCTTACCGTTCTTGAAAGTCCACTGGCCGATGTCGGCGGTGGCGAGGTAGGTCGCCATCGGGTTCTTCTCGTCCCAGACGAAGGTGCTCTGGTCGCCCTTCGTGCGCTGGGACACGAGCCGCCCGTTCGCGATCACGCCGAGGTTCTTGGGCACCGTCACCTTGAAGGTGAAGGCGGCCTTGTCGCCCGGGTGGTCGTTGCTCGGGAACCACGTCGACGCGGCGTTCGGCTCGTCGCCCATGAACGCGCCGTCGTCGGTGTGGACGAAGCCGTACGGCGAGCCGAACACGATCGGCGAGCCCACGATCGTCTGCGGAACGCCACCGTACGTCACGGTGACGGTGAAGGTCCGGTTCTTCCGCAGGCCGCTCCTGGGCGTGATGATCAGTTCTTGGCCGTCGCGGGTGAACTCCGCCTCGTGCTTGTTCACCGTGACCTTGGAGACCGTCAGCTGCTGCAGGTCCAGGTCGAACCGGGACAGGTCCTGGGTGGCCCGCGCGGTCATGGTGACGACGCCGTCGAGGCGCTTGGTCGAGGGGTCGTACTTCAGGTCGAGCCCGTAGTGCAGGGCGTTGTACCCGCCGTTGCCCTCCAGCGGGAAGTACGGGTCGCCGATGCCCGGGGCGCCGGGGGTGAAGTGAGTTCGCGCCGCTGCCGACGCGGCGGGGGAGATGGCCGCGACGGAGGCGAGGGTCGCGCCGATGGCCACCAGACGGGATGTTCTGCGCATGTGGGGGGTCTCCGTGCAGAAGATCAAGTGGGACCTTGCGACTCTGGCGTACGCGTCTGGGGATTGTCCAGACTTTTCAGCACCGAAAGTGGCATACGGTCGTGATCCCGAGAAGCCGGGATATGACACCGCGCGCCGTGCGAACGACAGAGCGGTGGCCCCCGGCGACGCCGGGGGCCACCGCGCCGACCTGGCGCAGTTCTCAGTGGGCGCTGACGAACTGCTCCTCTTCGGTGGATCCCTTCAGTGCCACCGTGGAGGAGTCCGGCGAGATCGCCGTGCTGACCAGGTCGAAGTAACCGGTGCCGACCTCGCGCTGGTGCTTCGTGGCCGTGTAGCCGTCCCGCTCCGCCCCGAACTCCGCCTCCTGCAGCTCGACGTAGGACGTCATGCCGTCCTGCGCGTAGCCCTTGGCGAGGTGGAACATCGAGTAGTTGAGCGAGTGGAAGCCGGCCAGGGTGATGAACTGGAACGTGTATCCCATGTGCCCGAGCTCGCGCTGGAACTTGGCGATCGTGGAGTCGTCCAGGTGCTTCTTCCAGTTGAACGACGGCGAGCAGTTGTAGGCCAGCATCTGGTCGGGGTACTCCGCCTTGATCGCCTCGGCGAAGCGCCGCGCCACGTCCAGGTCCGGCGTGCCGGTCTCCATCCACAGCAGGTCGGAGTGCGGCGAGTAGGCCAGGCCGCGGGCGATGCACGCCTCCAGGCCGTTGCGCACCCGGTAGAACCCCTCGGCGGTGCGCTCACCGGTGACGAACCGCTGGTCACGCTCGTCCACGTCGCTCGTCAGCAGCGTCGCGGCCTGGGCGTCGGTCCGCGCGATGATCAGGGACGGGACGCCGGCGACGTCGGCGGCGAGGCGGGCGGCGTTCAGCGTCTTGATGTGCTGGCCGGTCGGGATGAGGACCTTCCCGCCGAGGTGACCGCACTTCTTCTCCGAGGCGAGCTGGTCCTCCCAGTGCACCCCGGCGGCGCCGGCGGCGATCATGGCCTTCATCAGCTCGTAGGCGTTCAGCACCCCGCCGAAGCCGGCCTCGGCGTCGGCGACGATCGGCGCCAGCCAGTGCGGGGCGGCCTCGTCGCCCTCGGCCCAGGTGATCTGGTCGGCGCGCAGCAGGGCGTTGTTGATGCGGCGCACGACGGAGGGAACGGAGTTGGCCGGGTAGAGGCTCTGGTCGGGGTAGGTGTGCCCGCTGAGGTTCGCGTCCGCCGCCACCTGCCAGCCGGACAGGTAGATCGCCTTGAGGCCCGCCCGCACCTGCTGGACGGCCTGGTTCCCGGTCAGCGCGCCGAGCGCGTTGATGTACTCCTGCTCGTGGAGCAGCTTCCACAGGCGTTCCGCGCCGAGGCGGGCGAGCGTGTGCTCCTCCTGCACCGAGCCGCGCAGGCGGATGACGTCCTCGGCGGTGTAGGTCCGCTCGAGGCCGGCCCACCGCGGGTCGGTCTTCCACTGACGCTGCAGCTCTTCGGCTGCTCCCTTGAGGCGACGGTCGCTCATGGATACTGCCCTCCTCTGTCGTCCCCTGGGTGCTTGTGTCCTACTCTCCGGCCTCAGGCGCCGGTAGTGAACCGGTCAGTAACAAGAAGAACCGCATAATTTTCGCTACTATGAACCTGTGACGGCCTTTCAAAAAGAAGAAGCGCTGAACTTGACGAATGGTCTAGACCTCGTGACGTTCGGCCAGCGGCTTCGCCACCTCCGGCGCGCACGTGGCTACACCCTCTCTGAGCTGGGAGAACGCGTCGGACGCGCCCCGTCCCAGCTCTCCCTCCTGGAGAACGGCCGGCGCGAACCCAAGCTGTCCCTGCTGCAGGCGCTCGCCTCGGCGCTCGAGGTCCCCATCGAGGAACTGCTCCGCAAACAGCCGCCGAACCGGCGCGCCCAGCTGGAGATCGCGCTCGAGGAGGCCCAGCGCGACCCCGTCTACCGCGCCCTCGGCCTGCCGCACCTGAAGGCCGGCAAGCGGGTGCCCAACGACGTTCTCGAACACCTGCTCGCGCTGTACGAAGAGGTGAAGCGGGGCCGTACGAAACCGACCGCCAGCCCGGAGGACGCCCGCAAGGCCAACGCTGAACTGCGCCGCCAGATGCACGAGCGCGGCAACTACTTCGGCGAGATCGAGCAGGTCGCGGCCAAGTCTCTGGAGGCCGCCGGCTACCGGGGCGGCGCGCTGTCCCAGGGCATGCTGCTGTCCCTCGTCACCCACTTCGGCTTCACCCTGCGCTACGTCCAGGACCTGCCGCGCTCGGTCCGGTCCGTCACCGATCTGCGCAACCACCGCATCTACCTGGAGCGCGAGCAGCTCGGCATGCACACGCCGCGCACGATCCTGCTGCAGACGCTCGGCCACATCGCGCTCGAGCACGCGGTGCCCAGGGACTTCGCCGACTTCCTCCGGCAGCGGGTGGAGGCCAACTACTACGCCGCCGCCACCCTGCTGCCCGAGCGGACGGTCGTGCCGTACCTGAAAGAGGCCAAGGCCGACCGGGAGCTGTCGATCGAGGACCTGTGCGACGTGTTCTCCGTCTCGTACGAGATGGCCGCGCACCGGTTCACCAATCTGGCGACCCACCACCTCGACCTGCCGGTGCACTTCACGAAGAACGACGAGAGCGGCACGATCTACAAGGCGTACGCCAACGACGGCCTGATCTTCCCCGCCGACGAGCACGGCGCGATCGAGGGCCAGCGGATGTGCCGCCAGTGGGCCGGGCGGCGGGTGTTCGGCGCCGACGACCGGTTCTCCGTCTACTACCAATACACCGACACCCCGACCGGCACGTACTGGTGCCTGTCGCACATCGACCCGAGCCACGAGCGGGACTTCGCCATCACGCTCGGCGTGCCGTTCGAGCATTCTCGATGGTTCCGCGGCCGGGACACCAACCGCCGTGTCAGGTCGGCCTGCCCGGACGGCGACTGCTGCCAGCGGCCCCCGGCCGAGCTGGCCCGCCGCTGGCAGGGGCACGCCTGGCCGTCGGCGCGCGCCCATTCGCACGTCCTCGCCGTGCTGCCGCCCGGCGCGTTCCCCGGAGTGGACGAGGCGGACGTCTACGCGTTCCTGGAGCAGCACGCCGAGAGCTGAGCCAGCCTGAGCCGCCAGGGTTCCCCTCGCTGTGATGCCGGCGAAACGAGGGTGAAACGCTGGCGGGAGTCAATGGGCCCGGAGTGCTGACGCAGGAGAGGGGACGATCAGGTGCTGCCCCAGGTACAGGCGTGGCTGCGCAACCGCATGAGCTCCGCGGCGGACTGGCCGGTGGACCGGCTCCTGGCCGCCAAGGGCGAGACCACGGTGAGCGTCGTGCTGCCCGCCCGGAACGAACGCGCGACGGTCGGCGAGATCGTCACGACGATACGACGGGATCTCGTCGAGCGCGCCCCGCTCGTCGACGAGATCCTCGTCATCGACTCCCGGTCCGTCGATGACACCGCCGAGGTCGCGGCGGCCGCGGGCGCGCGCGTCGTCGCCCAGGACGCCGTGCTGCCCGACCTGCCGCCGCTGTCCGGCAAGGGCGAGGCGCTGTGGAAGTCACTGCACGCGGCCCGCGGCGACGTCCTGGTGTTCGTCGACGCCGACCTGCGGAACTTCTCGTCCTCTTTCGTCACCGGACTGCTCGGCCCGCTGCTCACGGACCCGTCCGTGGCGTACGTCAAGGCCTGCTACGACCGCCCGCTGAACACCGGCGGGGTCTCCGTCCCCAGCGGCGGCGGCCGGGTGACCGAGCTGGTCGCCCGCCCACTGATCAACATGCACTGGCCGCTGCTCGCCGGGTTCGTCCAGCCGCTGGGCGGCGAGTACGCCGGGCGGCGGACCCTCCTCGAACGGATCCCGTTCGTCACCGGCTACGGCGTGGAGCTCGGCCTGCTCATCGACGTGCTGGAGGCCGCCGGCCTGGACGCGATGGCCCAGGTCGACCTCGGCACCCGCGAGCACAGCCACCAGTCGTCCGAGGCGCTCGGCGGCATGGCGGGCCAGATCATGCAGACCGCGTGGTCCCGGCTCGACCGGCAGGGCCGGATCGTGCCGCTCGAACCGCCGTCGACCGTGCTGACGCAGTTCCGCCGGGACGGCGACGGCCACCAGGTGCGGATCCGGGACGTCTCGGTCGGCGAGCGCCCGCCGATGGCCGAGGCCCGTGCCTACAGCAACTCGGCCGCCTGAGGCCCGCTCGGACGGGTGAGAGAGCCTGCCGGGTACGCCGCCTGAGGCCCCGCTCTGAGGGCCTGCCGGGCACGGACGCGCCGTGTCCGGCAGGTCACGGGGTCACAGGCAGATGCTGCCCTTACTGCTCATGGTGAGCACGTTGCAGGCCAGTTCCTCCTGGACCGCCGTCTCAGCCTGCAACCGCAGAACTTCTTCCATGCCGACCACTCCTTTCCATCGATGCGGGCGCTACGGCATCCCTCGACTCGGCCGGATGCCCGTCGAGGGCGTCAAGGGGGGCAGGCGCGGAATCCGTCAGGCGCCGGAGGGCGAGCAGGATTCCGGCCGAGCCGGACCACAGATCGGCGGACAGCCGCTGTCCCGGCTCGCCGAGCCAGCCGACCCCGTCCTCACGTGGGATCGCGTACCGGAACAGGCCGCGGGCGCCGGCGAGCGCGGCGTCGATGAGTTCGGGCCGGCCCAGCCGCTCACCCGCGCCGGCCAGCGTCACGGCGAGACCGGCCAGGCCCGGGAACAGCCCCGGGAACACGGCGAAGCGCACCGAGCAGGCGCGCAGGCAGCGCTCCAGCGCGTCGGCCGCGCCGAGGTCGTCGCCGGTGGTCACGTCGAACTCCGCGTCCGGGCGGCACGCGAGGTAGCGGGACAGCACCGCGGCGTATCCCGCGCTGCCGCCGAACAGGTAGGGATAGACGCGACGGTCGGTGCGGGAGAGCTTGAAACCCAGGCCGTCCACCGGCAGCGGCTCGGCGTAGGCCAGTTCGTCCTGGAGCAGCCGCATGCCCCGGGCGAAGAGCCGAGGATCCTCCGTACGCCGGTACAGGCCGTAAAGCGCCAGCGCCACGCCGGTCCGGCCGCCGACCAGCCCGGACCGGTTGACCGGGCTCAACCGGGCGGTGAGCTCGTCCCCGTCCGGGACCTGGTCGAGCAGCCGCTGAGCCAGGTCCAGCCAACGCTGCTCGCCGGTGCGGCGGTGATGGATCAGCAGGCCGAGGGCGGTGCCGGCCGCGCCGCCGCCGAGGGTCGCGGACGTGGCGTTCAGCGGATGAGCCGCCGCGGCGGCGAGCAGGGTGCCGGCCGCGTCGGACTCCCCGAGTTCCGCCAGCACGCAGGCGATGCCGGCGCTGCCGTACAGCAGGCCGGGAGCGCTGATGTCCGCCGCGGCCAGCGCGTCGTCCCGCAGCCGGCGGACCACGGCCGGGTCGCAGCCGCGCCCGGCGCGGCGCAGCGCGTACAGCACACCGGCGGTGCCGGCGGCGACCGCGCGGGTGTCGGTCCGGTACCCCAGCGGGCTGGTCGGATAGACCGACTCCGGGTGGTCCGGCCGGGCCATCGCCTCCAGCGCGTCCGCGGTCCGGTCGGCCAGCCGGCGCAACGCGGCGACGGTGTCCTCGCGGACGGCCTGCGGCGTGGGCAGGCGGGAGTCCGGGGTTCGGTCCTGGCAGTGGGTGGCCCACCGCCACAGCCTCGGGGCGACCGGCGCGAGCTCGGACAGGTCGGCGTGCAGGTGGTCGAGGAGCGGCGGATGCCGTTCGACCGCCTCGTGGACGGGGAACAGGAGCAGCAGCGCCAGCGCGGACAGCCCGAAGCGGTCGAGCTCGAGAGGATCGCGCTCGACCGCGGAGCGCGGGTCCGGGTGCAGGTAGCCGGGAGTCCCCATGATCCGCCGTACGTCCTCGAGGGGTTGCACCGCCTCGAAGTCGATCAGGCGGGCCTGATCGTCGTCGTCGACGAGCACATTGGTCGGGCTGAGGTCGACGAAGACGTAGCCCAGCTCGTGCAGGCGGCGCAACTGCGCGTCGAGCCGGTCGATGATGGCCACGCAGCGGCGGTGATACTCGGCGAACTCCGCGGGGTCCGGCCCGATGCGCACCGCGGGGTTGTTCAGCACCATCCAGCGGTACAACGGCATGCCGGGCACGAACTCGGAGACGAGATAGCTGTGCTCCCAGTGCTGGAACAGCTCCACCGGTCGCGGGCACAGGCCCGGCTCGCGACCGTGTATCGCCCGGAGGACCAGGTACTCGGCGGTCAACCGCGCCTTCGCGTCGGCGCCGTCGGGGGTGTAGCCGTTGTGCGCCCTCGCCTCTTTCAGGAAGACCTGGCCGCCGTCCGCGGCGCGGAAGCGGTAGGCGCCGCCCGCGTTGCCGTGCCGTACGACGGCCTCGAAGGTGTAGCCGTGCAGGGTGACCGGTCCGGTCGCGACGTCCGGAGCGGCCTGCCGGAACGGGTCGACGACGCCGGGCGGCAGGCGGAACGCCGGCCCGCGCTCGTCATCGATCTCCCGGCCGTCCGGTCCGAGCATGACGGGTACCTGTTCGCCCTCCGCGTCGACCCGTACGCGACCGCGGAACGCCCCGTACCGGTACGAGACGCACTCGCTCGCGCCGAAACGGCGATCGGAGAGCACGAAGGGCCCGCTGATCCCGGACAGGTCCTCCGCCAGCCGTCGTAAGATCCGCAGCGCGCGGTCCTCGGTGGGCGGGTACAGGGTGCAGAACTTCCCGCTCTGCACCCGGTTCGCGTGCTTGCCGTGCGCGTGCAGGAACATCTCGCGCCCGGCCAGGTGCTTGAAAGGGACACCCGACTCGGCGCACGCCGTCGCCACCACTCCCAGCACGAACTGCGCGTTGGGCAGGGAGCTGGCCACATGCACCTTCCACCCCTGATCGGGGAGAAGGAGATCCGCCGGCCCCCAGTGAGTCCACGCGCCGGAGTCCCGCCGTGTCCATCCGGCCGGCAGGGGACCCGCGGCGTAGCGCGGACCGGGATCGGCGGCGTCCCAGGGCGCGTAGTGATCCGGGTCGGCGATCAGGAAGGACATGTCCAGTGCCACTCAGCCGCTCCTGACCGGTCGAGTCCGAGTTCACGCGGGAACCCACGACGACGGGCACAGGTTCCCCGTCACGGCCGAGGCGACGAGAGATGATCTACGCGCGTCTGTCCGAGTATCACCCACGGACAGCCGGAATCGACGTGTCTGTCCGCCTCCGGCCGCGCGGCCGGAATGAGGTCGACGAGGCGCGTGCGCCTGAGACGGGACCCGTCGGAGGCCGGGTGTCGCGCACCCGAGACCGGGCTCAGCCGGGGGACGGGGGCGCCAGGATCCCGCCGAAGGTCGGGTCCGGATTCGCGCTCGCCGACGGGCCGGCCTGCTTGGTCTTCGCCGTGGTGCGGGCGGAGCCGCTGCCGTACGCGTCCGCCGGCGGGGGCACGACGTCGAAGTGCGTCGTGGCCTGGGTCAGCCCGGACAGGTCCAGCCCGATCTTGCTGAGCGGGGCGCCCAGCGCGTTCAGCGGCTTGAGCAGCGTCTCGCACTGCTTGGGCGGGGCGCCGAGAGAGTAGGCCAGCGAGCACAACCACATCGCGATGTTCTGCGACTGCATGAGGTTCAGCCGCGAGTGCAGTGTGCCGTCCTGGTAGTCATAGACCGACATGGCGTTGGTGGCCGCCACCGGAGCCTTGTCCAGGAAGGTCTGCAGGGCCTGCTTCTCCTTGACGAGGATGCCGGTCACCTGGGCGAGGCCCTGGACGTTCGCGGCGATCTGCGACTTGTTCTCCTTGACGAACGCCGAGACCTCCTGCAGCGCGACCGTCAGGCTCTTCAGCGCCGCCGTGAGCTCGGCTCGTTCCCCGTTGAGCGTGCCGGAGACGGTCGCGAGGTTCTCGGAGAACGCCCGGATCTGCCGGTCGCTCGCGGCCATCGCCTGCGTGATCTTCGCGAGGTTGCGTACGGTCTGGCTGGTGTCACCGCGGTTGTCGGCGAGGATCCGGCTGACCTCGGACAGGTCCTGAAGGGTCTGCTTGAAGTTCTCGCCCTGCCCGTCGAGGGTCTGCGCGCTGGACTTCAGCAGCCGGGACAGCGCGCCCTGGGCGTTGGCGCCCTGCGGCCCGAGGGCCTTGGCCAGATCGTTGACCGACTGGTTCGCGTCGTCCAGCTCGACCGGGACCGCGGTGCTGGACAGGGACAGGGTGGCCCCGTTCCTGAGCGCGGCCCCGCCGCGGTACACCGGCGTGAACTGGATGTAGCGGTCGGCGACCAGCGAGGGGACGATGATGACCGCCTGGGCGTTGGCCGGGACCTTGTGCTTGGCGTCGAACGCCATGCCGACCTCGACCATGTTGCCCTTGGGGGTCACGCGGGTGACCTTGCCGACCTTCACGCCGAGGATGCGGACCTCGGTGCCGGGGTAGACACCGGTCGCGCGTTCGAAGTACGCGGTGACGTGCGTCTGCTCGCCACTGGGCCAGAAGACGGCGGCGAGCGCGGCGACCAGGACGACGGCCAGGACGGCCGCGCCGTACGCCAGCACGCGGGTGGGGCGGGAATCCCGACGGCGGGGGGAACCGGGCGAACCCACACGAACTCCCGTTCTTCCGAGCGACCAGGGACACGGGCGCGGATTGCGTAATAAGTTACCTCTTACCTCGCGGGGGGCGCACCGCTCGTTACAGCCTCGTGACTCCCATCGTATCAAGTCAACTCTCTTCCGGCCGTATTGTGACACTCGCCACCCTGTTACCGGCGGTAGCACCCCGCCCGCTAGGGTGAAAGTCGACAACGGGTCCAATAGCGTGCCCGCCGCCCGTGGCCGGCCGTGAACGGAGGAAACATGTCGGAGGACGGCGCCCCGGGCTTCTCGCTCGAGCTCAACGAGGACGTTCGTGCGGTCCAGGAGTGGGTCCACGAGTTCGCCAAGGACGTCATTCGCCCCGCCGGTCACGAGTGGGACGAGCGGGAGGAGACGCCGTGGCCGATCCTCCAGGAGGCCGCCAAGATCGGGCTGTACTCCCTCGACTTCTTCGCGGGTCAGTGGATGGAGCCGTCCGGGCTCGGCATCCCGGTGGCGTTCGAGGAGCTGTTCTGGGGTGACGCCGGCATCGGTCTGTCGCTCGTCGGCTCGGGCCTGGCGGCCGTCTCCGTGGCCGCGACCGGCACCCACGAGCAGATCGGCGAGTGGGTGCCGCAGATGTTCGGCACCGCCGACGACATCAAGCTCGGCGCCTTCTGCGCCTCCGAGCCCGACGCCGGGTCCGACGTCGGCTCGATCCGCACTCGCGCGGAGTACGACGAGGCCAAGGACGAGTGGGTGATCAACGGCACCAAGACCTGGGCGACGAACGGCGGCATCGCCAACGTCCACGTGGTCGTGGCCTCCGTCGACCCCGAGCTCGGCACCCGCGGCCAGGCCAGCTTCATCGTGCCGCCCGGCACTCCCGGCCTGTCCCAGGGCCAGAAGTTCAAGAAGCACGGCATCCGCGCCTCCCACACCGCCGAGGTCGTCCTCGACGACGTCCGTGTCCCCGGCTCCTGCCTCGTCGGCGGCAAGGAGAAACTCGACGAGCGGCTCGCCCGCGTCCGGGAGGGCAAGCGCACCGCAGGCCAGGCCGCCCTGCGCACGTTCGAGGCGTCCCGCCCCACGGTCGGCGCCATGGCCGTCGGCATCGCCCGGGCCGCGTACGAATACGCCCTCGAGTACGCCCGCGAGCGCGAGCAGTTCGGCAAGAAGATCGGTGACTTCCAGGCCATCGCCTTCAAGTTGGCCGACATGAAGACCCAGGTCGACGCCTCCCGCCTCCTGGTCTGGCGCGCCGCCTGGATGGCCCGCAACGGCAAGGATTTCTCCAGCGCCGAGGGCTCGATGGCCAAGCTGCACGCCGGCGAGACCGCGGTACGCGTCACCGAGGACGCCATCCAGATCCTGGGCGGCAACGGCTACACCCGTGACTACCCGGTCGAGCGCTGGCACCGCGACAGCAAGATCTTCACCATCTTCGAGGGCACGTCGGAGATCCAGCGCCTCGTCATCGGCCGCACGATCACGGGCTTGCCGGTCCGCTAGCATTTCCGCAGGTCAGGCACGCTATCCGTGTTCGTCTGTGCCGGATTTGATCACGCTGCACGCCGATCAGCGATTGCTCGTCAGACCCCATCGTTTCCCGTCGGTTCCCAACGCGGTGCTGACTTGGTGCTGACCCCTAACCGCTAGCCATATCGCGGCGGGATGGGGCCAGCGCGTCCGGAGTGGCTCGCCGTTTGGGGTTCAGCGGTGGTCGGGCGCGCCAGAATCAGGCGAGGGAATGGCAACCGCTGCTGACCACAACCCACGGATGTTGACCACAACTCACGGACGGGTAGTGGTCGGCCGATGCAGGGATGTCACGAGCGGTGTAATGACTGCTAGAGCCTGTCCTCAAAGTGGGTGTGGGTGATCTGGTTTGATCTTGCCTCGTGGTGCGCAGGCATGAGCTGACCGATGAGCAGTGGCAGGCGATCGAGCCGTTGCTGCCACCTTCGGGGGCCAGTGGGCGGCCCCGGGTGGATGACCGGCGTGTGATCAACGGGATGTTGTTCAAGGCCAAGCCCGGGGTGGCCTGGCGGGATCTGCCCGAGCGGTACGGGCCGTGGAAGACGGTCTATAACCGGTTCTGGCGCTGGTCCCGTAACGGCACGCTGACCATGCTGGTCTCCCGGGTGCGGGTGATCGCCGAGGCGATCGATGAGCTGGACCGGGAGGTGTCGGTGGACTCCAGCATTGTGCGTGCCCACCAGCACGCCGCCGGAGCCCGTCGCCGACCTGCCGGCCACACAGGGGGCCCGTCCCCGCGCCGGGCACACAGAACCAGTTGATCATGCTATCGGCCGCTCTCGAGGCGGGCCCACCACCAAGATCCACCTGGCCTGTGACGGGCATGGCCGGCCGCTGTCGGTCGTGCTGACCGGCGGAAACGTCAACGACTGCACCATGTTCGAGCAGGTGATGGCCGGGATCTGCGTTCCCCGTCATCCCCGCACCCGCCCCGGGCGGCCCTGGCGGCGCCCGGTCCGGGTGATCGCCGACAAGGGTTACAGCTCCCGCGCGATCCGCGCCTGGCTGCGCCGGCGTGGCATCGCCGCGACCATTCCCGAACGGCGTGACCAACGGGCCGGCCGTCTGCGCCGCGGCTCGGCGGGCGGCCGGCCACCCGCCTTCGACCCGCGAATCTACCGGCGGCGCAACGTGGTCGAACGCTGCTTCGCCCGTCTCAAGCAATACCGTGCCATCGCCACCCGCTATGACAAGACCGCCCTGTCCTACCAGGGCATGATCGACCTGGCCACCCTGCTCATGTGGCTTTGAGGACAGGCTCTAGCGCCGATATATAGCCATTTCCGGGCCGGCCGAGCGGCGGACCGCCCGGCGCGGTGGCCTTCGTCACGGTGCTGATCGAGCGCTGCGCCTGCCTGGCCGACCTCCTCGCCGCAGGCCTTCCAGCCGCCCGGTAGGAGAACCCACTACCCGGAGCGATGGTAAGGGAACTGAAAGCCGGTGCTTCTTAGAGTCCGGGGCTGACACAGCGGGACTCTGTTCGGGAGGCATCTTTTGGGCTCGTTGAGTAGATGGGTGGTCCGGCACCGATTGGTGGTCGGGCTCGTGTGGTTGGCGATCACCGGGGTGGGGTTGTTGCTGGCCCCGTCGGTATCGGGCCGGCTGAAGAGCGGAATCCACCTGAACACTGCCGCGTACACGGCGAATGAGCAGATCGCCAGGCAGTATGGCGGCAGCGCGTCGGACACGGGCGTGGTTGTGATCGATCTGCCGAACGGCACGACGGTCACGTCTAAAGGGATGGCGGCGAAGCTGCGTGGCCTCGACGCACAGATCGCGAAGGCGATGCCCGCGCTACGGGAGATCTCTTACGCTTCGACCGGTAACCAGGCCCTGGTGGGTAACGGGGGTCGGAGCACGATTCTGCTCGTCTATCCGCCCGTGGCCGGGAGCGACATACCGGGGCCAGTGCTGGATCGGCTGGCCGCGGCGGCCAGAGTCGCCGTGCCGGGGGCCACGGCGCACGGCACCGGAATCAACGCGCTCGCGTCCGGTAACGCTTCCAGCGGCAAGTCCAGTGTGGTGACGGAGCTGTTGGTCGGCGCGCTGGCCGCGTTGATCGTGCTCGCCTGGGTGTTCGGGTCTTTCCTCGCGCTCCTGCCGTTGATCATGGCGCTGATCTCGGTGCTGACGATGCAACTGTTCATCTACGCCCTGACGTTCGTGGTGCCGTCCGGAACACCGTTCAACCCGGCCGTGCAGTACATCGTCGCGCTGCTCGGGCTCGGCCTGTCGATCGACTACTCGCTGCTCATCGTCAACCGGTGGCGTGAGGAACGCGCTGTGGGCAGGCCGAACGCCGAGGCGGTGCGGGCCGCCATGCAGCGGGCCGGGCACGCGGTCATGTTCAGCGGTATCACCGCGTCGCTGGGCCTGTTCGCACTGATCGTGGTCCCGGTGTCGCTGGTGCGCGGTATCGGCATCTCCGGACTGTTCATCCCCTCGACCGCGACGCTGGTGGCGTTGACACTGCTGCCGGCGGTGCTGTCGAAGATGGGCCCCCGGCTGGACTGGCCGCGACGCGGGGCCAGCGGAAAGGCGAGCCGGTTCTGGACGTGGTGGTCGGGCCAGGTCATCCGCCACCGGGTCGTGGCCGCCGTGTGCGGCCTGGCCATCCTGTTCGGGCTGACCGGGGCCGCGGCCACGATGAACGTCGCCCAGCCGACCGGATCCGCGCTGGCCAGTAGCGGACCCTACGCCGATGGCCTGCACGCCCTCGAAGCCGATGGATTCCCCAGCGGCACGCTCACCACCATCCCGATTTGGGTGCCTTCCGCTGGGCAGGCGGGGGCGGTGGCGACGTCGCTCAGTGGCCTGTCCAGCGTGCGTGGTGCGATCGCCCCGACCGGCCCGTCCTGGCAGCGAGGAGGCAACGGCCTGGTGGTCGTGCTGCCCAACCATCAGATCGGTACCTCGCACGCGGGGACCTCGCTGAGCGACGTACGGCGCACAGTGCCGCAGGGTGTGCTGGTCGGCGGTCATGCCGCGCAGCAGATCGATGAGGTCAACTCCACATACGGCGCGTTTCCGCTGATGTTCGGTCTGGTGGCCCTCGTGACATTCCTGCTGCTGGCGCGCGGGCTGAGGTCGATCCTGCTCCCGGCGAAGGCGGTGCTCCTCAACGCGGTGTCTGTGGCGGCGACGTACGGTGTCGTGGTCCTGGTGTGGCAGCACGGGATCGGCACCCAGTCGCTGTGGGGCGTGTCGGGCACCGGATCGGTGGACACCTTCGTGCCGATGCTGATGTTCGGGTTCCTGTTCGGCATCTCCATGGACTACGAGGTATTCATTCTGGCCCGGGTGCGGGAGGGCTATGACCGTACCGGTTCCACCCATGAAGGGATCGTGGAGGGAGTCTCACGGACGGGGCGGCTGGTGACCAGCGCGGCGCTGATCCTCTTCTTCTCCCTCGCGTCCCTGGCCAGCGCCAACGACATCACGGTCCGTGAGCTCGCCTCGGGGATGGCCGCCGGTGTCCTGCTCGACGCCGTCGTCGTACGGATGCTGTTGCTGCCGGCCCTGGTGTCGCTGTTCGGCAAGGCCAACTGGTGGATGCCCGGCTGGGCCGCCCGGCTGCTGCGGCTGCCTCGGGCCGGCACCTCGGAGCCGACCCCGCGAGAGCGGATCCCGGTGAACGTGGGAGATGCTTGAGCCATGAAAGTGCTGGTAGTCGAGGATGAGCCGGACATGGCCGAGTCCCTCAGATGGGGGCTGGAGGCGGAAGGGTACGTCGTGGACGTCGCCGAGAACGGTGAAGAGGGTCTGTGGAAGGCCCAGGAAACCGGTCACGATGTGATCATCCTCGACGTCATGCTGCCCGGGCTGGACGGCTTCCAGATCTGCAGCCGGCTGCGAGCCCAGGATCTGTGGACGCCGATCTTGATGCTGACGGCGATGGACGACGACCTGGATCTGGCCGAAGGGCTCGACCTCGGCGCGGACGACTACCTGCCCAAGCCGTTCTCGTACACGGTCCTGCTGGCCCGATTGCGGGCGCTCACCCGGCGCGGACTCGGGGCGAGGCCGACGGTGATCACCGCCGCCGGCCTCACCCTCGATCCGGCCAGCCGCAAGGCATGGCGCGATGGGGTGGAACTGGAGCTGTCCAGCCGGGAAGTGTCGGTGCTGGAACACCTGATGCGGCGTCAAGGCCGCGTCGTGTCCAAGACCGAGTTGCTCGACCACTGCTGGGACGCCGCGTACGACGGTGGCCCGGCGGTGGTCGAGGTCCACATCCACCGGCTGCGCCGCAAGATCGATCCGCCGACGGGCTCGCCGATCATCATTACCGTACGGGGCGAGGGCTACCTGATCGAGGACGACCATGATGGCTGAAGCCGGACTGCGGGCCCGGTTGCGCCGCAGGCGGTCGTTGCGTACGCGTGTCACCATCGTTGCCAGCCTGATCACTGCTGCCGCCATCGCGGGCGGGATCGTCCTGCTCTACCTGCTGCAGATGCATTCGGTGCGGCGGTCTGTCGACACCCAGCTAAAGACCTATATCGCTCAGATCGCCCAGGCGTCGCCGACCGGGAACTGGCCCCATCCGCTGCCTGGCTCGTCGCTGGATCCGGCCGCGCAGGCCCAGGTGATCGCCGCCGACGGCACCGTGCTGGCGGCGACCCGGGGACTGGCCGGGGTCCCGGCCGCCTTCACGCTTCCCGCTGGATCGAGCCGGCCGGTCCGCCTCAAGGGCGCCGATGGGGTGATACCCGACGATGTGGGAGTCGCGGCGATTCGCCAGACCGTCAACGGGAGGCCGGTCACCATCGTCGCCGGCACCCCCACCGGCATCCTCAGCGCGATCGACTCGGAGTTCACCGTCCATCTGATCATGGGGTTCCCGGTCATCCTGGCTCTCGCAGCCGCGGCCGTGTGGATCGTGGTCGGGCGCGCGCTCGGGCCGGTGGAGCAGATTCGGCACGCCGTTACCGACATCACCTCCGCCGATCTGTCCCGCCGTGTGCCCGAACCGGGCACGGCCGATGAGATCGGGCACCTGGCCGAAACGATGAACCAGATGCTTGCCCGGTTGGAGGACTCCGTACTGCGCCAGCGGCGTTTCGTCGCCGACGCCTCCCACGAACTACGCAGCCCGCTGGCGGCGCTACGCACCACCCTCGACGTGGCACTGGCCCACTCCGACCGGGCGCCGTGGCCGACCGTGGCGAGCCGCGCCGCCGACCAGACCGCGCGCCTTGAGCGGCTCATCCAGGACCTTCTGCGCCTGGCCAAGGCCGATGAGCACACCCTGGTCGGCCACCGGCAGGCCGTGCACGTCGGTGACCTCGTACGTGATGTCGTCAGCGCCGCCCCGGTGCGCGCACTCACCATCGACATCGACATAGACCTCGCCGAGGACGTGTGTCTCTACGGCAATCGCGCCGACCTCGGCCGGCTGGTCCGCAACGTGCTGGACAACGCCGTCCGCTATGCCAGGGCCAAGGTCACGGTGACGGTCGTCGCGACGCCTGACACCGTCCGCATCCACGTCCTCGACGATGGACCGGGCATCCCGGCGGGGGATCGAGAACGGGTCTTCGACCGCTTCGTCCGGCTCGATGCCAGCCGTGATCGCGCCAGCGGCAACAGTGGTCTGGGCCTGGCGATCGCCCGCGAAATCGCCTCAGCGCACGAGGGCCGGATCTGGGCCGCCGATACTCCAGAACCGGGCGCACACGTGGCCATCGAACTGCCACGCCTCTCCCGTTCGTTGACAGTGGATGGCTGAAGATGATGAAGTTCGCTATAGCAAATAGCCTGGTGCCTTTCGGAGGCGCCCCTCTCGGAGATCGGGTGGGATGCATGAGTGGTTCGATGCGTCCGCTGACGACCGGTCCATCGCTGGCGGACCAGGCCTACGGTGCGCTGCGCCAAAGCATCACCGACGGCACGTTCGTCCCCGGACAACGGCTCACCGAGCGGGGGCTCGCCACGCAGTTCCAGGTGAGCCCGACACCCATCCGGGAGGCGATATCGCGGCTGGAGCACGAACGCCTCCTCGTGCGTGAGGGGCGGACGCTCACGGTCGCGGCACCGACGATCGCCCAACTCCGCGAGCTCGTCCATATCGAGGCGGCACTTCGCGGGGTCGCGGCGCGGCTCGCGGCGACCCGCGCGTCGGCTCGGCAGCTCGGCCAGATCGCCGAGACGCACGCGGCGGCTCAGCGGGTCACGCGCGATGGACGGCCGGTGGAAGAGGTGGCGCGGGAGATCCTCACCCTCACGCGGCGTTTCCACTCCCAGATCGATGAGGCCTCCGGCAATCCGATGCTCGTCGACATGATCGCCACCGCGACCGCGTTCGACTGGACGGCGCGACTGCATGCGGCCACCACCCTGGGCACTGACTACCCGGCCCACGAAGGTCATCAGGATCACCAAGAGATCCTCGAGGCGTTGCGCTCACGCGACCCCGATCGGGCCGAAGAGCTCACGCGCACCCACACCCTCCATGCCGGCGAACGGTTCCTGACCCTCGCCGAACGTGAGCGGACAGCAGTGCCGGCCGACGATCGCGGCCGGTAACCGACCACACCACACACCCTTCCACTTCGCGCTGACTCAAGTGTCGACACGGTTGCTATAGCAAATATGCTATGGAGGAGACGAGATCATGAAGCCTGATGGGTTTCGCTGGAACAAGCCGGTAGCCGCGGCGGTCATCGCCGTGATGTGCGCGGGGCTGGGGGCGTGTTCGTCCTCCGGTGGCTCGACGTCGGCGGGTGGTGCGTCGCCGGCCAGTGCGCCGACGCCGGTGGCTCGCCTCGTGAACGCGGCGAAGTCGGAGAAGGGCCTGGTCATCTACGGCAACGCGCCCACGCAGTACCTGCAGCCGGTGATGAACGCGTTCGGCAAGCAGTACCCCGGCATCAAGGTGACCGAGACCGACCTCAGCGACAACCAGGTGTTCTCCAAGTACGAGGCCGAGGCCGCCCAGGGAGCGCGGACCGCGGATCTGGTCTTCGCCAGCGCCCCGGCCTCGTGGCTACAGGCCGAGCAGAACGGTGTCCCCGCCAACGTCACCCCGACCGGGTTGGAGAACTTCCCCGCCGACACCAACCAGGGTCACGGCGTGTTCGTCATGTCACCGGAGCCGATCCTGCAGACCCATAACTCCAAGCTGCTCACCTCGGCGCAGGTGCCCACCACGTACGCGCAACTGGCCGCGGACAGCAAAGCCGACCCGGCCAAGTACAAGCTCGTGTCGTATCCGATCGACAACCCGCTGGCCTACGCCGCGGTGTACGGCATGATCCACGTGCTCGGCGCGGACAAGGTGTGGAGCTACTTCGACGCGATCGCGCCCAACACCAAGACCTACAACGAGGGCCTGGACGGCCTGCAGCAGATAATCCAAGGAGGGGCGTCGGTCGGTTACATCACGTCCGGGCTGGCGCAGGGCGTCCTCCCGAAGTACAAGGGACTGGCGGGTTACACGTTCATGAAGGACGTCACCCCGCTGATTCCGCGGGCCATCGCGGTGACGGCCAAGGCGAGCAGCCCTGCTTCGGCGCAGTTGTTCCTCGACTTCCTCTACAGCAAGGCCGGGCAGGACGCGCTGTGTGCGGGCGGGTTCGAGGCATCGATGAACAACTACGAGCCGGCGGGTGGCTGCACGGCTTCGTTGACCAATCTGAAGAGCCAGGTTCCCGCCGGCACGGTGTACACGGTCCCCATCGACCAGCAGGTGCTCAACGCGCAAGCAGGGATCACCAGGCGCTGGAACCAGTCCTTCCACCGATGATCCGCACCGGATACGGGAGGGGTAGGAGCGTGACCACCACAGCCGCACCGGTGGCTCGGCCACGCCTCCACCGAGGTCGCCTGAGCGTCGGCTGGTCGCAGGGCATCGTGTGGGGCGCCGTCGTCGTGCTGGTCATCGGCCCGCTCGTGCCGTTGCTCTATGCCTCGTTCCGCAGCAAGCCCTACTACCTGCCCGGTGGGGTCCTCACCGTGCAGGGCTACCGGACCCTGTTCGCCGACCCGGCGTTCTGGCGCGCCGTCCAGAACACCCTGCTGTTCGCGGTCGGAACCACCGTGCTCGCGGTCGCAGCGGGATCGGCATTCGCCATCCTGTGCGGACGCACGAACATGCCAGGGCGGAAGGCCTACTCGACGCTGTTGCTGGCGCCCATCGTGATCCCTCCGCTGGGTTTGATCGTCGGCTGGGTCTCGATCTATGGCCAGAGCGGCTACCTGACCGGCCTGGTCGGCCGTAATCTCCACCTGCCGGTCTGGAACCTGTCCTCCCTCCCCGGCATGGCCCTGCTGGGCGCGGCGGTGACCATCCCGATCGCGTTCTTGACCTGCCAGGCGGCGCTGGCGGGGACCGACTCCTCACTGGAGGACGCGGCGCGCAGCGCCGGGGCAAGTCCCGTACAGGTCATCCGATCCATCACCTTGCCGCTGCTGCGCCCGGCCCTGCTCGACTGCACGGTGCTCATCTTCGCCTTGTCGCTGGAGGTGCTGGGCATCCCGTTGTTCCTCGGGCCGCCGGCCCACATCGACTTCTACGCCAGCTACCTCTACAGCGCCTGGAGCGGCAGCATCACCCCGGACCCGTCCTACGTCAGCGCGGGAGCGGTGCTGCTCCTGCTCGTCGTCTCGGTTCTGCTGCTCCTGCGGAGCCGCCTGCTGGGAGCGGAGCAACGCTTCGTCGCCGCCGGGGCACGGGGCGGAGGCGCCTACCAGCCGCTCGACCTACGCGGCTGGCGGCGTCCGCTGTCGCTGCTGGTCGGGGCGTTCATCGCGGTGACCAGCGCGATCCCGCTGCTCGGCCTGGTGATGATGTCCGGCGTCACGGCGCTGACGACCTTGGTGCCGCCGTGGCACCTGCTCACCGGCCACAGCTGGCATCAGGTGCTCACCGACGTGGCCTTCCGGCGTTCGATCACGAACTCGCTGCTGATCGCGTTGCTGGGCAGCGCGATCAGCGTGGGGTTCGTCGCCGTCGCGACTCTGGTCGCCCACCGGTCCCGGTTCCCGCTACGCCGCACGATCTCCCCGCTGCTGGTCTATCCCCGGGCGGTGCCCGGGATCATCTCCGGCATCGGCTTCTTCTGGTCCTACCTCATGGTCAGCCCGCCGGGTGCGCAGGTCCGCAACAACCTCTGGGGTGAGCTGATCGCGTTGTCGGTCCGCAACATCACTCTGGCCTATGTCGTCATCTACCCGAGCCTGGCCCGGATCAACGATGAGTTCGACCGGGCCGCCCGAGCCGGCGGCGCCGGATGGTGGACCATCGCGCGGCGCATCCTGCTGCCGATCCTGCGCCCGTCACTGCTGGCCGCGTTCCTGCTGATGTTCATCACCCTCCTGAACGACTACGACCCGGTGGTCTTCCTGCAGAAACCCGGCACCGAGGTCATCGGCGTCACGATGCTGCAGTACTGGCAGCAGGGCGTCGTCGGGCCGGTCGCCGCGCTCGCGGTCGTTCAAGTTCTCATCGTCGCCGTCGTGCTCGCGATCGGGGCACGCGCAATCAGGAGAGTCCGTCATGCCTGAAATCCACGTCGAGCACCTGGTGAAGTCATTCGGCACGAACCGGGTCCTCGACGATGTCAGCTTCACCGTACGGGACAAGGAGTTCCTCACCCTGCTCGGCCCGTCCGGATGTGGCAAGACCACCACCTTGATGTCGATCGCCGGATTCCAGTCACCGGAGCGGGGAGCGATCCGCTGCGGCGATGACACCTTCTTCGACGCCGACGCCCGCATCGACAGCCCGGCCGAGCACCGCAACCTCGGCGTCGTGTTCCAGTCCTACGCGATCTGGCCGCACCTGACCGTCGCCGGCAACGTCGCTTTCCCGCTCAAGGTCCGCAGGCAGGGCAAACAGGCGATCAGGTCCCGGGTGGCCGAGGTCCTGGAGTTCGTGGAGATGGGCGCCTACGCCGACCGCTACCCATACCAGCTTTCCGGCGGGCAGCAGCAGCGTGTCGCTCTCGCCCGGGCCCTGGCCTACTCACCGGGCGTACTCCTGCTCGACGAACCGTTCTCCAACCTCGACGCGAAACTCCGCGAGCGGTCCCGGACCTGGCTCAAGCAGCTGCAGCACAGCCTCGGCCTGACCACCGTGTTCGTCACCCATGACCAGAACGAGGCGATGGCGATGAGCGACCGCATCGTGGTCATGGACCAGGGTCGCATCCTGCGCAGCGGCACCCCCGAGAAGGTCTACGGCGAACCGGCGGACCGCCGCGTGGCCGAATTCGTCGGGCAGTGCAACTTCCTCACCGGCATCGTCCGCACCGGGCCCGGGGGTAAGCATCTGCTGCTCACCCCCGAGTTCCCGGACGGAATCGTCGTTCGAGGGCGCCGCGACGGAGCCGATGGCTCGCCGGCGACGGTGGCCGTACGGCCCGAGGACATCGTCTTCACCGATACCGCGGGGGACGGGCCCGAGCCGACCATCCTCGACACCTCCTACCTAGGCGATCACTACCAATCCCGCGTGAGCGTCGGCGGCCTGGAGCTCATCGTCCACAGCCGGACTCGTCCCGGCGGCGACACATCTCACGTACGAATCCCCCCTGCGGTCGCCACCTTTGTCGACTGACCGATCCTCACCTGTGATGGAGCCAGCTCAAGTGACCCATATCTTGTCCGACCCCTATGACGCCGACGGCCCTGCGGCAGGCACCCCCGATTCGGTCGGTGTCGTCTTTCCCGTGGGGATGCTCGGCGGCGGATTCCCGCCCGACACGATCAGGCGCGGTATCGAGCTGGGCGCCGACGCCATCGCCGTCGACGGCGGCTCCACCGACTCCGGTCCGTACTACCTCGGCACGGCGACGGCCAAGACCACCGGCTCGGCGGTCGAACGGGACCTTCGCCTGCTGCTGACGGCCGCGAGCACAGCCGGGATACCGCTGATCGTGACCTCGTGCGGCACATCCGGAACCGACTCCGGTGTCGACTGGATCGCCGACATGGTCAGCACCATCGCCGAGCAGGGTGGATGGTCGTTCCGTGTCGCCAAAATCTACAGCGAGCAGCAGGCAAGCACGCTGCTGCCGGCTCTGCACGCGGGGCGTATCCGGCCACTGCCCCCGCTCGGCCCTCTCCAGCCCGACACGCTGCACTCCTGCACGCACATCGTCGGATTGATGGGTTACGAGCCCATCGCCCAGGCCCTCGACACGGGCGCCCAGGTGATCCTCACCGGACGTGCCACCGACACGTCCTCGGTGGCCGCACTCGCCCTCCGCCATGGCCTGCCGGCCGGGCCGGCCTGGCACGCCGCCAAGACCGTCGAATGCGGCGGGCTGTGCACGACCAGCCCCCGCAGTGGCGGCGTCCACGTACGCATCGACCGTGGTGGCTTCACCGTCGAACCCCTCGACGAGCACGCCGCGTGCACGCCGACCTCGGTCGCGGCACACATGATCTATGAGAACGTCGACCCGTTCCGGATGCGGGAACCCTCCGGCACCATCGATACCTCCGATGCCACCTATGTGGCCTTGGACGACCGGCGCGTGCGCGTCGAGGGTTCCCGATTCGAGCCGGCCCAGCAGTACACGGTGAAACTGGAGGGCAGCTCGCTCGCCGGCTATGAGACGGTCATTCTCGTCGGCATCCGCGACCCACAGATACTGGGTCACCTCGCCACATGGCAAAGCACCCTGCGCATGATGGTCACCGACCAGGTGCGTACGCTGCTCGGCCTCAGGGATGGCGACTATGAGATCCAGATCCGCTGCTACGGCGCCAACGCCGTACTGGGCCCGCTGGAACCCGAGACCGCGGCGCCACGCGAGGTAGGGGTGCTGTTCCAGGCGCGCGCCGCCGACCAGGCCGCCGCGACGGCCATCGCAAAGATCGCCAATCCCCTCCTGTTGCATCTACCGCTGCCGGGCAGCGAACATCTGCCGAGTTTCGCGTTCGCGACGTCCCCGGCCGAGATGGAGCGCGGTGCGGTCTATAAGTTCGTGCTCAACCACGCGGTCGACGTCGAGGCGCCATACCAGCTGTTCCGCACCGTGTACAGCGAGGTCGGGCATGGCTGAGACCTCCCGCACGCTAGCCGCCATCGCCGAGCTGGTCCGTTCCAAAAACGCCGGCCCGTTCTGGATCACGCTCGACGTGTTCTTCGCATCCGCCGCCGATTACCAATGGGTCGAGGCATCCGGCGTGCTCACCCGAGACACGATCGGCGTCCTCTACCGAGTAGACCCCGCGGTCGTCCAGCTGTACCACCTGCCCGCCATCCGGGTGATAAAGGCATCCTTCCCGCGCCCGGCCATCCAAGGCAGCTTGGCCGACCGAGACATTCACGCCGGCCAGCAGCACATCCCACTCGCGGATCTGACCGTCCCTGGACCTGACACCGGGCATGCGGCTGCGCACAGCTGAACGACGGCGGGCCCTCCGGTCGGCCGAGCATACGCACCGTATGAACGTGCGCGATGCGGAGGCCGACCTCACCCGGTGGGAAGAGGAGATGGCCGTAGTCGAGGCCGGCATCGCCAAACGCAGCGAAGCGCGAAACCTGCTGGGCAACGCCGACGCCTCCTGGCGAGCTCGACGCGCTGGACGTCCGTGTCGGGGAACTGCGGTCTCAGCTGGACACGGTGGAGGGCGACCTGTCCAGGCTGACCGATGACGAGGAATTCAACCGTCAGTTCCGTGAGGCGGTAGACCGGTGGAAGGAGCTCAGCGGGCGCGATCAGCAATTGGACACCGAACATCAGGTGACGGCGCGGACCCTGGAGACCTTGGCCGCGAGACATCGGGAACTGTCCGACAAGGCACGCGGTGCCGACGGGCGCACCGTCGCGCAAGCGAAGGAGGAGGAAGCCGACGCTCGCGCGGCCTTGGAGCAGGCGCTCACGGACAAGGGCGCCGCTGAAGCAGTCGAGAAACAGGCGCGCGATCAACTCGAATCGATCGGGACGGCCGCGCAGCGACCGTGTTTCAGCAAACCACGCGCCGCCGACAGTGCTGGCTCGGCGCAGTGAGCCCGAAGGTCTGGGCGTCG
Source organism: Actinoallomurus liliacearum (assembly GCF_039542035.1). Classification (NCBI taxonomy): domain Bacteria; kingdom Bacillati; phylum Actinomycetota; class Actinomycetes; order Streptosporangiales; family Thermomonosporaceae; genus Actinoallomurus; species Actinoallomurus liliacearum. Next base: position 18,842 of record NZ_BAABHJ010000004.1, on the reverse strand, counting down.
CGGGTGAACGAACCGCTTGGCGGCTCTGGACGGGGTAGTCGCGGTAGCCGGCTAACCGATCCGTATTTCCGGTCGGAATGCTGCCTGGCCGATCTCACCAATCCAGTCGCCTGTCATGAGGACCTGTGGAGTGTTGATATCCGAATCGGCCAGTTGCGGGCCCACGCGGTCCCCGAACGGTCTGATCTGCAAGGCCGGAGTGGGTAGGACGACGTGGCCACCTTCACGCATCCGACGTCGGGGTGACGGCGGCCGGATCGGTCTCCAGGTCGCCGTTTTCGGCCAGCCTCATCGCCGCTATCGCCTGACGTAGCTGGTAGGAGCCGGGGTGCCACGACAGCACCCAGCGGCCGTCGGAGATCCCCATCGCCGTCTGCGGGCACCGGTTACTGCGGATCCACTCGTCGTCGACCATCAGCGCCACAACTTCAGCGTATGTTCGCCCCCAGCAGCCACGGAGCTGGAGAACCGCGCATCGCAGCGGTGGCTGGCGTTATCTCCTCGCCCCGCGTGTTTCAGCGGGTGGTGTGGGCGCCGGCGGGCGCGGCGGTCAGCACAGGTGCCAGGGCTCCGGTGCGCAGGCGGGCGACGAGGGGGACGGCGACGTGGCCCAGGGTCCGGCTGAGGAGGTAGGCGACCGGCAGTGCCAGGAGGGCGGCGCCGATGACGTCGTGGGGATAGTGGTCGCCGAGGTAGACGCGGGTGAAGCCCTCGAGGACCGCGAAGGCTGCGGCGATGATGGAGAGGCGGCGATCGAGCAGCCACAGCGCGGTCACCGTGGCGGCGGCGACGGTGGCATGGCCGCTGGGGAAGGCGTAGTCGGTGCGGTCGGGGCAGGCGGACACGAAGTAGTCGTGTGGCAGTGAGTAGCACGGCCGTACCTCGGTGATCAGCTTCTTGGCCACTTCCGCGATGGTGAAGGCCACTGCTACGGCGACCGGCGCCGCCAGGGCGACGGTCATGGCGGGAGTGTCACGGCGCCGGGCGTTCCACCAGCCGACCAGCATGAGCACAGCGAACACCCCGAGGCCGGCGTTGGTCCACATCTCGAGTGGCGTGTTGAGCCACCGGGTGTCGCGGGCGATGTCGGTGATCGCGGTGAACAGCGAGCCGTCGATGCCGGAGCCGTCGAAGGCGAGCTGCACGGGGTGGACTGTCATCGAAGACGATCTCCAAAAGCCGAGAGAAGGCCGCAGGTCGGCCGGACCGGGGCCGCCAAGCCAGGATTCACAGCGTTGTAAAGGTTCCGGGGGTGGCGCCGGGTTCCGGCGGCGCGCCGACCGGGGCGTGCCTGCCACGCCCGGCCGGCGTGACAGACTCGTCGGCGCACCGACTTCTACATGTTCGTAGAAGTTTTACAGGACTGTAGATGATGAACGGAGGGGAGCCAACTCGTGAACGCCGGACACGCTCCAGGGGAGCGCAGACCGGGCGGCGCGCTGGAGGCCGAGGTCCTCGGTATCCTGCAGTCCACCCCGCAGGCGCTGACCCCCGGCGAGGTGCTCCAACGTCTGAGTGACGATCTGTCCTACAGCACTGTGGTCACGGTGCTGTCCCGGATGTTCGACAAAGGTCTGTTGAAGCGTGGCAAGCAGGGCCGGGCGTACGCGTACGCGCCGGTCGCCGACACCCACGGGCTGACCGCGCGGCGGATGCGGCAGGTGCTGGATTCCGGCTCGGACCGGGAGTCGGTGCTCGCCCGCTTCGTGGAAGACTTGTCCCTCCAGGATGAGCAGTTGCTGCGGCAGCTCCTCGGCGGCCTGCCGGATCAGGAGTGAACGACGTGGCGATGCACCTGTTGGTCTGCCTGCCGCTACCGTTCCCCCGTGTCCGCCGGGCCGGCCGCCCGACCGCCACGCCCGATCAAGGCCGCATTCCGGGTCGTGCCAGGCCGGGTTCACGTCCGCGTTCGGCGCCCGGCGTCGCGGCCGACCTGGGTCGATTCACCACCGGTCACCACTGAGCGACCGACCGGGCGGGCCTTGCCGTGGTGATCACGAGTAAGCCTGCCGGCCTCGCTCCTGGCGTGCCGATGGCCGCTGAAGGTCCGGTGAGGGCCGCCGACCTCAGGGTGATGGCGTTCCTCCATGGCCTCCATGTTCCCGTGCAGATCGGTGGCGGCGTCCAGCGCTCCGGCTCCGGACATCGCCAGGCAGGCGGCCAGGGCGGTCGCTATGCCGGGCAGCAACCGGGAGCGTCGCGGCGTAGGTGGGGTCAGGAGCGCCGCGACGCGGCGGGGGATGGGACCGGCGGTGGCGGACAGGACCGGGCCGGGTGTGGATCCGGGCACTCCCGCCCGGCTCCGCGCGAGCGCGGCCCGTGCGATCGCACGGGCGACGAGACGCCGGTCTCCGACGGCGTCCGCCGCCGACTCGTCGGCCCAGCGCTCGAGGTGATAGCGCAAGGGGGCGCGAAGCGTGGTCAGTGCGGGATGGACGACGGTCGCCATGTCCATCGCCAGGGTGAACCAGTGGTGGCGGCCGGCGAGATGCGCATGCTCGTGGGCGAGCAGCACATCGTGTTCGCGGGCGTCCAGCGCCCGCAGCATGCCGGTCGTGACCACGACCGTGCCGGGGCGGCCGGGGACGGCATAGGCGTCGGGCAGGTCGTCCGGTAGCACGGCCAGGCCGCCTGGCCGGGACCGGACGGCGTTCCGGGCCAGTGCCAGCGCGGCCAGCCGTCGGCGAAGCCTCCGGGCCGCGAGGACGAGCGTCGCGGCCAGCGCCGTGCAGGCCGCGCAAGCCACCGGTACGGGGACCGGCGACATTCGCCGCAGTAGGAAGGGGGACAGGTGCTCGATGGCCGCGACGAACGGAATCTGAAGAAGTCCGGTGCCGGTCAATGAGAGGAGGGCGAGCGTGGTGCAGCCGGCCAGGAGGGCGCCGGTGGCGGCCAGCAGCCACGAAGCCGACCGCGGTGACAGCCGGTCCGTCAGGAGACGGATGAGCGGCACCGCGAGCAAGGGCATCAGCAGCGGCATCCATACGGCGAGGACCATGCCCTTCATTATGGGCGTACGCGCCGTGGTCGCTCGGACGCCCTCTCGCGCCGGGTGATCTACTATCGAAGTAATACCAACGTGCATGGAGATCGGCGTGACCAAGGAGCGCGAGCAGGGGCGACGGCCCGCCGGTATGCTCGAGGACGCCGTGCTGGCCGCGCTGTGGCAGGGCGGCCGGCCGATGAGCCCCGCCGACGTGCAGGCGGTCCTTCCCGGCGCCCCGGCCTACACCACGGTGACGACCACGCTCGCACGGCTGCATCGCAAAGGCCTGGCCGCCCGCACGCGGGTCGGGCGTGGATTCGTCTACTCGCCCAACGTCGACGAGGCGGCGCACACGGCCACCGCCATGCATGACCTGCTCCAGCGGCGTCATGACCGCGCGGCCGTACTCGCCCGCTTCGTGTCCGACCTGGCCCCCGAGGACGAACGCCTGTTGCAGCAACTTGTGCGCCACGACAACGCCGGCTGAGCACAGGCGGTCACTACTATTCCAGTAGTATTAAGTGAGCCTTGCCTAATCTAGCGTGCGCGGACGGTGTGGCAAGGGCGCGCGTCACCTTTCGACCCCTCGGAGTGTGCTCATGGGATCCGCTCAGATCGCCGTGCTGGGAGCAATAGCCGGCTTCACCATCTACCTCGGCCTGCCGATCGGTCGGTTGCGCGCGCCTCTGCCGAAGGTTCGATCCCTGCTGAACGCGACCGCAACCGGTATCTTGATCTTCCTTTTGTGGGACGTGCTCGCACACGCATGGGAGCCGATCGACACCGCCCTCGGCCATCACGGGTACGGCGCGGCGACCGGCAATGGGGCGGTGTTCGCGGTCTGCTTCGGTATCGGTCTGCTGGGCCTCGTTCATTTCGACCGCGCGGTCGCCCGCCGCGCCAGGCCGGCGGCCCCGGCACGATCCGGTCCCGGCGCCGCGTCGGCCACCGAATTCCGGGCCGATCCCACCGGTCTGTCGCGTCTGGGCGACCTGCCCATGATGATCGCGATCGGTATCGGGCTGCACAACTTCGCCGAGGGACTGGCGATCGGTAACTCCGCCGCCCACGGCGAGTTGCAACTCGCCGTCCTGCTCATCATCGGATTCGGCCTGCACAACGCCACCGAAGGATTCGGAATCGTCGCCCCGATGGCCGCCGAAGACCGCCGCCCGTCATGGGGCTACCTGGCACTACTCGGCCTCATCGGTGGCGGCCCGACGTTCCTGGGCACTCTCATCGGCCAGCGTGTCGTCAATGACACGGTGTCCATTGGATTCCTCACCTTGGCCGCCGGGTCCATCCTGTACGTGGTGATCGAACTGCTGGCCGTGGCCCGCAAACTGGGGCTGAAGACGCTGACCACCTGGGGCATCCTGCTGGGCGTGCTGGCCGGATTCGCCACCGATGCCATCGTGACCGCCGCAGGAGCCTGAGCCCCGGCCGGGACCTAGTCTAGATACTATCCGGATAGTAGTCGCATCATATACACGGCTCCGAACCTCGCCTCGGAACTGTCCGCTGCGGGGCTGACCTTCGCCGCGTTCGCCGAGGGACTCCCGGCGTTCGACCGGGCCTCCTGTGTGAGCGGGCGCTTCGCGCGCAAGCACGTCCCGTGGGCGAACTTCCCGGACCTGTCGGACGCGGTGAGCCGGTCCTTCGCCGACTTCCCGTCCGACTACTCCGCGCTGCCCGCGGTGTCGTTCGTGATCCCGGACATGTGCGACGACATGCACAACTGCCCGGTGAAGACCGGCGATTCCTGGCTTCGGAGCAACCTCGACGGCTATGTCCGGTGGGCGGGTATGCACGACAGCCTGCTCATCGTCACCTTCGACGAGAACGACGGCTCTCCCGGCAACAAGATCGCCACCATCTTCGAGGGAACATCGGAGATCCAGCGCCTCGTCATCGGCCGCACGATCACAGGATTGCCGGTCCGTTAGCATTTTCGCAGGTCAGGCGTATCACGCGTGATCGTCCGCGCTGGGTTTGATCACGCTGTACGTCGATCAGTGATTGCTCGTCAGACCCCCTCGTTTCCCATCGGTTCCCAACGCGGTGCTGACTTGGTACTGACCCCTAACCGCTAGGTATGTCGTGACCGGATGGGGCCGGCATATCCGGAGCGGCTCGCCGTCTGGGCTCCAGCGGTGGGCGGCGCACCAGATTCAGGCGAGGGAATGGCGACCGCTGCTGACCACAACTCACGGATGTTGACCACAATTCACGGACGGGTAGTGGTCGGCCGATACAGGCACGTCATGAGCGGTGTAATGACTGCTTCAGCCTGGCGTGGAGGCCACTAATCTGCACGATTTGGTCGCTTACGGGCGGTCGTCGGGGTCGGTGACCTCTACCGTGTCAATGTCGTCCCGATCAATCGCTGACCTGCAGCTTCTCGAGAAACAGCAGGTCAGTGGGTATCAATGACAGTCCTCGACGTCGGTTCAGGACAGTTCAGCGACTATGCCTGCTCCCGATGCTCCCCGCTCCTAGAGGGAGCACGGGAGCATGGATGGGGGAGCGTTCCGGGAGCACTGTCGGCCATACCCGGGCTAGTCGATGCTCGGGGGAGCCGCCGGTTCCTGCATTGAGTGCCGAGGCTCGGTGGTGAGGGAAGGTGGGCATGCGATCGGCATAAGGTGCCGTCGCATGCCTATGAAGTGCCTAAGCGGTGTGCTGCGTGGTACCGCCGTCGGCGGTTATCTTCGATGTGAAGCGGGTTTGGCCGAGCGCTTGGCTGTCTGCGCGGAGTTGGTTTCTGATGGCGATGTCCAACCTTTGGGGGCTGGAAAGCCTCTAGCGGGTGAGAGATAGTCGACCGTGAGGGGGGTAACCCTAAATGAGCGGTGATACTCAGGTGATCAGCATATCCACCGCGCTCGCCTGGCAGGGGATGGCGTTGCTTCGCCAGGTCCTGCGTGCACGCGCCGCGCTGGTACTGGAGCAGGCCAGGCAGGCGACCATTCGCTCAGCACTCGCTTCTCTGCCGCTCGGCACGGACCTCATCCACCACCCAGGCGATGGCGGCAGCTGGGGAATTCGTACTTGCGACACCCGCTGGCCGTGCCAGAGGACCGGCGTGGAGACGGTGGCGCCACAGCGTTACCACCCAGGTTCCCGCGCCGAGCGCATCCGGCAGGTGCCTCACGCAAGCTGAGGTCGCCCGCCGCGCCCGATACCCCGACGACACCATCGCCGTCTACGAGACCGGCCACAACAGCCCCAGCATGTACTGGGCCCCCGCGCTGGGCGGTTGCCCTCGGCTACGGACTCGTCTCTACGAGCCGCCTCCGCCGGCGGAGCCGGATTCCGGTGGAACTGTCGCTGGAAACGTGGATCCTGTTGGGAGAAGCCATCTACCTGATCGCCCGGCATGTCGTGTCGGAAAGGAGTCCGCTGATGACACTCTCTCGTGAACCCGTCCCGCGTCGATACAACTGGACGGATTTCCGCTCCACACTCGAGTCTGACTGGGCAGCGACCCTCGACAGTCTTGGGATTGAGTGGGAGTACGAGCCGACCAAGTTCACCCTTCCATCCGGCGCCTGGTACCTGCCCGACTTCCATCTGCCGAAGATCGGTACCTGGCTCGAAGTCAAAGGTACCGGCGTCCCTGGAGAGGAAAAGGCCCGCGAACTCGCAGAGGCGCTCGTCTGCCACTGTGAAGCGACCTGCAAATGCGCATGGCCAGGAGGAGAGATCGTTCTGCTCGGCCACGCTTCCCTTCGTAGCCCGGGCAAGCGCTTCGGCGTCATGCACTGGTACGACGCCCTTGGCGGGAACGCCTTGCTCGGCCAGTGCAGCCACTGCGGCAAACGCTCGTGGGTTAGGCCGCGGCACTCCCTCACCTGTCGTTACTGCAAGGTCAACGACCCTGGCGGCCGTCACTTCGGCAACCTGCTCAATACCGGTGACGTCGACTTCCGGCGCTCCGACCGCATTGAAGAGTTCGACTTCTAGCTAGGCCGGCTGGTGATGGCGTGGAGCCGAAGCTGGACGGGTTGGCGATCTCGGCCCGGTACCGGGACGGATGCCTTGTTCAGCTGGTGACGCGCGGAGACGGCGCGGCGGGGGAGGACGTCTCGCACGGGATAGGGGTCATCGCCGGGCTTCCCGAGCGGCTGGCCGAGCCGGTGACGATCGAGGTGCGCGGTGAGGTGCTGATGACTCAGGCGCAGTTCGAGGCGGCCAATGCCGCACGGACCGGCGCGGGTAGCAGCGCCTTCGCCAACCCTCGCAGTGCCGCGGCCGGGTCGCTGCGCGCACGGGACCGGTCGTACAGGGTCGAGATGACGTTCTTCGGCTACGGCGCGCTTCCGCTGCCGGCCGACGCCGGCTTCGGCGCGGGTTGTAGCGTTTCAATTTTGGTGTCTTAATCTCAAAGATCTTGTCATCTGGATGTCGGTACTGTCCCAGGCGATGTCATGGGTCTTTGTTCAGCCGCGCCAGATTTGGTCCCGCTGCGAATGTGCTCGTTGTCAGGCTGGGCTCGAGGCTCACCCGCGCGCTGGCTGAGTGTTGCGCCGCACAGACGTCGTTTATCTGGACACTTTTGACCGCTCGAGGCTGGAGAACTGCTCGGAAACGTTGACTTCTGGATGTCGCTCGGGCGTGTCGCGTCAGATGCTGGTGGCCATCAGCCGTTTGCGAGAACCACCGGCCCTGCGCACGAAGAGGCGCAGGGCCGGTGTCGGTGTCCCGGTCAGGCGTTCGTGGGCGGAGCGGCCAGGATGCCCTTGAGCAGGCCGGTGGACTGGCCCACCTCGATGAGGTAGCCGTCGGGGTCACGCAGGTAGCAGCGCACTTCCGACGCGCGGTCGAGTGGCTCGGTGAGGAAGCGGGCGCCCTTCGCGACGGCGTGCGCGTAGAAGGCGTCCATGTCGGCCACGCGCACGTTCAGGAAGCCGGACACCCGCTCGCCGCTCCGGGGCGCCTCCAAGGTGACATCCGGCTTGTCGGGAGTGGGCCCGCCGCCGGGATTCATGATGATCCAACTGTTGGCGACCTTCACGATCGCCGGGTTCTCCTCCATCACGACCTCGCCGCGGAAGACGTCGGCGTAGAAGCGCCTCGAGACCGCGACGTCGCGAACGGTCAGGAAGTGCGTGAGGAGGAGGCCCTGCTCAGGTACGGGCAGGTCACCGTGAGACGTCATCGTTCGTCATCCCTTCTTCGATGGGGGCAGGCCGCGGCCGGGGGCCCGGGGATCGGTGCCGCGGCCTGCCCAGGGGTGGCGCGCACGGGGGAGCCGCGCGCCTGGCAGATCGCGGCCGGGGGCTCCGCGCGACCTGCCCGGGGTGGCGCGTACCGGGGGGGGCACGCGCCTGGCTTCGTGAACCTGAATGGAACCGGCATCAGCTATGACCGGACGGCGAGCGTGTATGTGACAGCACTCGGCTCGAGCCGGCGGCCGACCGGTGGCGCCAGGGGCCGCTGTCACAGATGACAGGGCTGTCCGGTCCTTGTTGGTGACCGGCCGGCCGATGACGCGCCGGCGTGGAGAACGCAGGTCACGCGGTCAGATCCGCGATCGTGACCGGCCCGGCCGCGTCCCTCACCGGTAACCAGCGAGTCCTCGGAGGTACGTCTCATGTCCGCACAACCCGCGGCCGACCCCCTGCGCCTTCCAGCGCAGGTGGAAGCCTCGATCAGGGCGGCCGCCGACGAGATGGACGCCATACGCGACATCCCGGAGGAACTGCTCGCCGAGCTTCGTGACGCGGGAGCGTTCCGCCTGTTCACACCTCGTGAACTCGGGGGCTTCGAGGCTCCCCTGACGACCGCGCTGGAGGTGTACGAACGGTTCGGCCGTATCGATGCCTCGGTGGCGTGGATCGTATGGAACGCCAACTGGGGCTTCATCGGCGCGCTGCTGGGGGAGGCCGGCACCGCACGCCTCTGGGAGCCGGGGCCCGAGCCGGTCTTCGCTAACTCGGGCACGCCCGGGGTCGCGGTCGCCGTTCGCGGCGGCTACCGGGTCTCCGGCAACTGGAGGCTCGTCAGCGGGATTCACGGCGCCGACCGGCTCATCGTGGCGGCCGTCATCACCGAGGGAGACGTTCCGCGTCTCACGCAGGCCGGTACGCCGGATGTGCGGCTGTTCATCCTGGAACGGGGCCGGCTGTCGGTGAAGGACACCTGGCACGCCACTGGCTTGCGCGGCTCCGGCAGTAACGATGTCCTCGTCCAGGACGCCCTGGTCCCGGACGAGCTGGTGGCGCGCGTCGACGTACCGGCCCGCGTCCAACGGCCGCCGTACCAGGGTTTCATCCCCGGTCTGGTGTTCCCGGGGTGTACGGCGGTCGTCCTCGGCGTCGCGCAGGCCGCCATCGACGCGACCGTCGAGCTGGCGAGGTCCAAGAAGACGCTAAGCGGTGGGACCCTCGCCGAGAGCTCACAGGCCGTCATCGCCCGGTCGGAGGCGGCTCTTCAGGCCGCCCGGCTCCTCCTCCACGCCGCCGCGGAAGCCATGGCGGGGGCGGCGACCGGCGATGTCATGCTCGAACGGCGAGCCGCCCTGCGCGCCGCCATGAGCCATGGCGCCCAGGTGAGCCGCGAGGTGCTCGTCGCCATGTACGAGCTGGGCGGCTCGTCCTCGGTCTACCGGGGCCGTCCGGTCGAGCGGCTGTTCCGCGACGGCATGGTGGCCCTTCAGCACGCCAACCACTCCGCCGCCTTCTTCGAGGTGGCAGGGCGCGTCCGCTTCGGCATGGACCCCGGTGTGGCGCTCTTCTAACAGGATCCGTTCGCAGAGAGGAAAGTGTGTGACCGTCCAGCTCCATGAGGACTTCAGCGGCAAGGTCGTCATCGTCACCGGCGCCGGCTCGGGCATCGGCCGCGCCGCCGCCCGGGCCTTCGCCCGTGCCGGCGCGCGCGTACTGGGGGTCGGCCGGCGCGACGACGCCCTGGCCGAGACCGCCGTCGGGCACCCGGAGATCGTCGCGTGTTCCGCCGACGTCCGCGCCCCGGATACGCCGGGCAGACTGATCGACGAGGCCACTGACCGGTGGGGCCGCCTGGACGTGCTGGTCAACGGCGCCGGCGCCACGAAGGTGATGCCGCTGGCCGAGACCACCGCCGGCGGCATCGCCGACCTGTTCGACCTCAACGTCACCGCGCCGAGCATGCTCGCCCACGCCGCCCTGCCGCACCTCCGGCGGGCCAAAGGGTCGATCGTCAACGTCTCCAGCACGTACGGCCACCGGCCGCTCCCCGGCATGGCGCACTACGCCGCGTCTAAGGCTGCGCTGGAACAGCTCACTCGGAGCTGGGCCCTGGAGCTGGCCGCTGACGGTGTCCGCGTCAACGCCGTGGCTCCCGGGCCGACCGAGAGCGAGGCCCTGGCCGCGGCCGGGCTGTCCGAGACGACCGTCGAAGAGATCAAACGGGACGAGGCCGCCCGCATACCGCTCGGCCGCCGGGGCGAACCCCACGAGGTCGCGTCGTGGATCCTGCGTCTGGCCGACCCGGCCACGACCTGGCTCACCGGCCATGTCCTCACCATCGACGGCGGCCTGGAACTCATCTGAGACGGCGGGAGACGCGCGAAGCGCTCACATTCGCTATCGCGCTGGATGCTGGAGGGGGAGCGTCTGGGAGGTCAGCTGGATGGAGCCGCCCGGGGTGGTGGGCCGCCACTCGGCCAGCAGCACGGTCGCGTCGTCGGCCAGCGGCGAGCCGTGCTCGGCCAGGAGGCCGTGGATGAGACGCCGCAGCGCCTCCGGCGCGGACATGCCGGCCGCCATGGTCCGGAGGATGGTGTCGGCCAGGCGGTCCACCCCGAACAGGTCGCCGCCGCGAGTGCGCGCCTCGACCACGCCGTCGGTGTAGCACAGCAGACGGTCACCCGGGCTGCAGGGTCTCGTGATGAGTGTGCGGCCGCGTGCCCTCCAGGAGGCCCATGGGCGGGTCGGGGGTACGGGCGAGTTCCTTGATGACCTTATCCTTGCGGATGAGCAGCGGCGGCGGATGGCCGCAGTTGACCCACTCCAACTGCCCGGTCTCCGTCTCCAGGTTGAGCAGCAGACCGGTCATGAACCGCCACTCCGGACTGTGCTCGCGGATCGCGCTGTCGGTGACGGTCGCGATCTCGGCCAGGTCCCCACCGGCCCGGCGGGTGCTGCGGCAGGACGCCAGGCCCACGGACGCGACCAGCCGGGCCATCAGGTCGTGCCCGGCGGCGTCCAGCACCGTCATGTGGACGGCGGAGCCGAACGCGGCGAAGTCGTAGGCGTCTTCGCCGAGCCGATAGGCGGGCTCGGCCGCCGCACAGATCACGACGTCCTTCGTGGCCAGGGTGTGGCCCGGTATGAACGCCCAGACCAACTCGGCCGACAACTCCATGCGTTCGCGTCGGCGCAGCCGCGCGAAGCCGTCGCTGTACAGGCCGTGGCTGGCGACGAGGAGCGCCACCACGCCGGCGAGCAGATGACATCGGTGCACCGCCTGCTCGTCCAGATGCTCGATGGCCTAGGAGAAGCTGGGCGACGGGGACGAATTCGTCCGGGAGACTGCTCGACAGACCCTATACGAGGAGCTGGGGCTCCTATGCGCGAGAGCCGTCGAGTCCGGTCCGGACTCATTCCCCGGCTTGCCACGTGACGCACTGGGGGCGTGCGCCGCCGGTGGCCAGGAACTCCCGTACCGCCTGCCGCACCTGGTCGATCTCGATCTCGGCGTCCGGCGGGAACGGGGAGTCGTCGTACCACAGCTCGTCGCCGGTTTCGGAGGGCTCGCCGGTGCTGTAGACCCCGTCGCGCCATTCGCGGCCGCTGTAGCGCAGCACACCGACATGACCGGCTTCCGGGTCAGCGCGAATGCCCACGTCCAGGCCCTGAGACAGGGGGTCTCCGGTCAGGTGGACGTCCATGATGATGCGCCGGCCCGTCGGCAGGTCGGCCCGGACGCGCTCGATCAGCGCGTCGACGTCTTCGGCGCACGTCACCGTGACCGGCTCGTTCTGTCCGCGGTACCACACGTCGAGTGAGGTCATCAGGTGGCTGCACCTCCCTGGTAGGAGCGTACGAGACCGTCGGCACCGTGCACCGTCATTGTCGAGCCCGCCGGCAGGATTTGTGGGATGAGCCGGTCACAGCTCAATGGCCCGTCGTCGCACGGGATGTGGTTGACCACCAGGGTCGTGGAACGGATGCCGTTCTCTCGCATGTAGGCCGCGAGCTTGATCTCGACGTGCGTCTCGGTTCGGGGCCGGCGCGGCATGCGGCTGAAGACCGGTTCGCCGCCTCCCAGGCCGGGCCGTGCTTGCCGCTGATCTCTGCGTGCACGATGCCGTCGGGGCCGGCCCACCGGCCGTGGGTGCGGGCACCGCTGCCCGGATCGACCGGCGGCGGCAGCTCGGCGCGTAGCCGCTCGATGTGCTCGGGCGAAAGGTCCACCTGCGGACGGCTTGTGCGTTCGGGCGAGGGCGATGAGGCGGGGGAGCCTAGGGAGGCGGGGCGCCCGGCGGGGCCGCGATATGCGGCGTTGCTGTGAGTGCCGAGGCGGTGCAGGAACTCCAGCAGGTCGCTTTCGCCGACGTCGAGCGTGTTGATGATCTCGCCGGTGGCCTCCCAAGCGCGGACTAACCCGTCGAGCGCCTGGGCGGTGGTGGGATGGCTGCCTCCGTCGAGTGCTGCGGTGATCATCGCGACCGCGTTCTCTGTGGATGCGGCCGAGTCGCGCAGTGCGGCTCGCGCCTGGTCAAGGTGCTCGATGGCGGCATGGATCTGACCGATGATTTCGCCTGCCGATACCGCCACGCACCGGAGAATGCCCGCGGCGATCTGAAGGCACGCGGCCGGTATCGGTCAGGCTGGCTGCTCCGGGAGGCTCGAGACGATGCTCGAGCCGGCGGGGGACGGCCCGTCGGGAACAACGGAACGGCCATTGGCGATAGCGGGACGCCGGTCGGGGAGGTAACGCCGTCAACCGTTCCGAATCGCCTGACGCACCCACCACTGCGCACGCCCCCGCCCGGCTCGTCCGGGGCCGGGGGCGTCGCCCGTGTTCCGAGGCTGCGCAACTGCGCATCTGCCGGACTGCGGAGTGCGCAGCCTCCCCGCACGTCGTCGGCCTCGGCGGCTACCGGGTTGAGCGAGCAGGGCGCGGCGTGCGAGGGCCAGCCCAGACGCTGCCCGCGGGCCCTTGCGGCCGCCAGGCCCTTCATGGTGGGCCAGGAAAATCGATCAAGGTGTAGGCGGAGCGGCCCTGCCGGACATCTCTGAGCGACACCGACCCGAGAGAAAGGAGCCGGCGTGCCGGATCCAGACGGGGAATTCACCCGGTTGTGGGACACGCACTACGACGATGTGCTCAGGTACGCAGCGCGTCGGGTCGACCACGAAACGGCAAGGGACATCGCCGCGGAAACGTTCGTGGTCGTCTGGCGGCGGCGCGGTGACATCCCGCCCGACCGCCCGTTTCCCTGGCTGTTGAACGTCGCCCGCAACGTCCTTGCCAACGAGATGCGAAGCCATCGGAGGCGTGCCCGGCTGTGGGATCGGCTGCGCGGCGACAGCGCGCGCGCCCCTGCCGCCGATGTGGCATCGGGCCTGGCCGAAGGCAGCCGCGTGGCCGCCGGGCTCAGCCGCCTGTCCGCCCGCGACCGTGAGGTCCTCCAGCTCATCGGCTGGGACGGCCTGGACGCGCGGGACGCGGCGACCGCGGTGGGCTGCTCGGTCAAGACGTTCTCCGTGCGCCTGCACCGTGCCCGGCGCCGCTTGAGCGCAGCCCTCGCGGAGATCGACGCCGCCGACCGCCCCGCACCCGCCGCACCACCACTGCAAAGGAGCCGCCAGGTATGAACGACATCTACGAAGTCCGCCGCATCATGGCCCCGGCCGACCCCTGCCCCCTCGGCACCTTCGACGGCGCCGCCCACGACCCGGCCGGACGCGCCGCCTACGAGCGGATCACGACATCCGCGGCCGGCCGGACCAGCCCGTCCCGCCGGGCGGCGTTCCGTCTCGTCGCCGCGGGCGGCGTCGCCGGGGCGCTCATCGCCGGCGTCGCCGTCGTCGTCACCAGCGGCGACGGGTCGCGCGATCGGGTGGCCGCGCCGGTGACGGAGACGCAGCAGGTGCTGAACGTTGCCGCGACGTTCGCGCTGAAGCAGCCGTTCACCGCGCCGCGTCTGGGTCAGTGGGTCTACACCGAGACCCGTTACCGGCGCAGCGGCATCCCCGACCGGGGCCAGGTCATCAGGCCGGGGTCACCGCTGAGGACGAAGGTCGACCGGACATGGATCCGGGCGGACGGGACGCGCAGGGCGACGTACGACCCCCACGGCAAGCTCCTCACCTCCGCCACCGGCGGGGGGACGCCGCCGACCGGCTACGCCACCGTCGCCAAGCTGCCCACCGACCCGGACGCAATGCTGGCCTGGGCCCGTAAGGAGCCGACGCCGGGCGACCGGAACGAGGGCGCGTTCCAGTTGTTCGAGGGGCTACTGCTGAACAACGGCGCGCTGCCGCCGGCACAGACCGCCGCCGCGTACCGCGCGATGGCGAAGATCCCCGGCGTCACTGTGGACCGGGCCGCCAGGGACGGGGCGGGGCACAAGGCGGTCTCGGTCTCGTTCCTCATTGAGGGCTACATGAAGGAGGAGATCCTCCTGGACCCGTCCACCTACGCCTACCGGGGCCACCGCGACACCGTCGTCCGGGACCACACGATGCCGGACGGCGGGCGCTTCCTGAAGGGCGCCGTCGAGAGCTATTCCGTCCGCTTGGCAGCGGGCGTCGTGGACCGTCCCGGCCAACGTCCCTGATCGCATCAGCACTCATCTTTCAAAGATCATCCCAATACGGATTTCGAGGCTTTTCGGGCTGGACCCGAAGCATGGGAGGACGTTGAACGACGTCCCTTCCCGGCGCCCATGGCGCCTGCTGACGAGGAGAGAGAATGGTCAAGAGAACCCTGGTCGGGCTGGGAGCCCTGGCTCTGGTCGCGGCGGGACCCGTGCCGTACGCGCTGGCGACGGCACCAGCCTCGCCGGTCAAGGCGGAACCGGCGCAAGGCGGGCACGGGACGTTCCACCGCGAGATGGAGATCAAACGCAAGAAGAAGGCGCCGTCATTCCGGCGGCTGTCGCGGACCGTGGCGGCGGGTGAGCACCGGCTGCAGGCCGCGGTGCTCGACCGCAAGGGTGCGGCCGCCACGTCGGACGAGGCGAGCCGGCTCAGCATCTGGCCGCTCGACGGTAGCGACCCGTTCGCTGCCGACGTGGTCAATGGGCAGGCCGAGGGGTCGCTGCCCCCTGGTGACTACGCCATCGATGTGGTCGTGAAGACGCCGGAGGCGGACGGGACGACCTCCACGTCGCTCATCTATCTGCCGAAGGTGAGCGTGACCGGCGATCTGTCGCTCACGCTGGACGCCCGGAAGGCCAATCCCGTCCACGTGGAGGTGGACAAGGAAGGGGCGAAACCGGCGTTGACCGTCATTTGGATCTCACAGCGGATCGGCGGCAAGTTCCGGGACGTCGGCGAGATCGACGGGGGCGACCTCTATGTCACCCCGGCCGCCGCGGAGGGCGGTGTCGAGTACGAGTTGCAGGCGCTGCTGACTCAGGGCGGCAAGGAAGAGGGCAGCCCGTACGCGTACAACGTCGCCCGGAAGGCGCCGGGCATCCCCACGGACCCGAATCTGAGCGCCCGAACGAAGGACCTGGCGGCCGTGCGGGTCGAGTACGCCGGCGAGGGCAGACCCGCCTGCGCCCAGCAGTACGCGGGTGTCGACTTCGGAAACAGCGCCATCGCCCTCTCCCGCACGGTCACGAGAGATCTGCCGGCGACGCGGACCGAGTACTACACCCCGGGGTTCGACTGGGATTTCACCGGGGAGATCGGCACTCCGGACTGCGCGTTCGAGCAATACGACGTTCTGTTCCGCACCGAACGGTTCCCGGCGGCGGGCACGTACACCCGGAGCTGGAACAAGGGCCCGCTCGGCCCGGCGGACGGCGAGCTCGTCCTCGACACGGGCGATGGGACGGGGTATTCGGTGGCGATGCTGTCCGGGCCCGACGGGCTGAGCAACGTCGAGAGCTATGCCTTCATGAAGGGCGACTCGACGCTGCGGAGCCTGAACGGCGAGGTCATCGGTGCGAGCCTCGTCCCGGGTTACGGCCACATCTGGGCGCGGCCGGAGCCGGGCCGCTACACCCTCACCACGAACGCCACGCGGTCGGCGCCCTGGTCGGACCTGGCGACGAGCCAGCACGTCGTCTGGGACGTCACGGTGGGCAAGGACAACGTCATCAAGCTGCCGACCGTGCAGTACCGGACCGCCCTCGACGATGAGAACCGGGCACCCGCGAACACCACGCAGACGCTGACGCTGGCGCCGCAGCAGGCGAAGGCGGGCGCGAAGCCGTCGCTGTGGACGTCCTTCGACGACGGAAAGACATGGACGCCGGTCCCCGTGCGCGCCGACGCCACCCGATGGGTGGCGTCCTTCCGCAACCCCGCCCAGGGCTTCGTCTCGCTGCGGACCAAGATCGACGGAGCGGTCGACCAGACGGTGATCCGCGCCTACGGCATCCGCTGACACCCGAATCCTCTCGGATCGATCGCCGAGGGTCCTGGGGCACCGGCCCCGGACCCTCGGCGATCACTCGTCCGCCGCCTGGGACCGGCGCGTTCCTCCCGGTCGCCGAGGCCTTCGTCGAAGAGCGCGTCCATGACGTAGTCGCCGATCTGCTCGCCGGGGATGCCGGCGGCTTGGGCCTGGCGGACCTTCGCCAGTCGACCCGGTGGTGCCAGCAGCAGTCACGGGGCTTTTGCGCTGGCACCAGCCAGGGGACGCGGCGGCGCAGGCGGCGGCGTACCCACACCCACCGGCCGGTCATGCAGGCCGGGTCGGCGAGCTCGTTGGGGGTAGCCGTAGCGAACGCGGAAGATCCAACGGACCCGTGTCTGAGCTGGGGCTATTCGAAGACGCGTTCGACGACGGCAGCGGTCTCGGCGGCTCCGGCTCTGAAGTACCGCGCCGAGGTGTCCAGAGACGAGTGACCGAGCAAGGCTTGGACCTGGGTACAGACGTTGGGCGAGCGTGGCTGGTCCTCGGTGAGCTTGGGGCCCGCCGACCCGGCCGGCGGGCACGCGCGGACGCGAGCCCGCCGTTCGTGTTCGCCACGATCAGCTCCCATTGGAGCTCCGCCAGGGACGGACAGCATCTCGAACATGGCTCGCCTTCCATGGTGGCGGTGTTGATGCCCTGCTCGATGACGTGCAGCCCGATACTCCGCTCGCGCAGCTCGGCGCCGAGGGGTCACCAGGTGCAGGACGGGGCGGGTGAGCCGGTCGAGCCTGGTCAGCTTCAACGTGTCACCCTCGGCAGTAGCTGCATGACGAGGTCGAGCTTCGGGCGGGACGCCTTTGCACCGCTGGTGACATCGATGTGGATGTTGTCGCGGTCGACGCCGTGGCGGAGGAGTGGGTCGAATCTGAGCTCAGGGAGCAGTGGGCAAACGCCGTGCCGAGGAAGCTTTCGCTGGACGACGGACAGGTTGTCGGTCTTTGCTCAGGGTTTCGGGCGTATGCCAGCGTGGTCGACGATTCCCGCGGCGAGTTGGAGGGTCTCGGTGTACTCGTGTCGGGCCTGGGCGTTCGTGGGTGAGGTGAGCGGCGACGAGGGGGGCGTGCGTCCGGGAGCGGGCCGCGCCTCGTTCGGATCCACTGTCCAGACGAGCCGTTCGCCTCGGTACTTGTACGTGTGCGGGTCGAGGAGGATCTGCTCGCTCTGGAAGTCTCGGGGATAGGCTTCGGCCACTGCGAGGTCGTGCCGTCCGGCCAGGTCGACCACGTCACGCTTGACGATGACGTGGGGAAGCCTAGCCAGCACCCGGTAGAACGTGGCCTGCAGTCTCGGCGGTAGCGCCACGTTGCGCAGGAGCTTGTCGGCGAGCGTGAAGACGCACTCGGTGGGATCCGCCGTGGGCGGGGTACGCGGGCAGAGTTTTTTCACGAGCTTGTCGGGATCGGTGGGCAGCGCGGCGAGGCGGGCGTAGTCCTCGATCGGTGTCGTCTCGTCCGCGTCGTGATCGAGTTTGCTGACGTACAGCCGGTGGGTGTCGCGGCTGATGACGTTGTCGCCTCGGTACGCCTCACGGGTGCCGTCGAACCGTGTCCAGACCTCCGTTACCATCGCCCCGCCGGGTCCCGTCCCCCTCAAGCTGCCGTTCTGGCTCGAGTAGCTCATCTTCTTGACGTAGGCCCACTGTTGGGGGTGGGGATGCACGGCGGCCCGCGCATCGACGGTGTCGGCCGCGAGAGACAGAACCTGGGCGGCGTTGACGAGCGTCCCGTCTGTGCTCCGGCCCGGCCGTGGCACGGGACCGTTCTTATCGGGCGCGACGGCTTGCTGGACGACGGTGGCCGCGGCGACTGCGACGACCAGGCCGGCCGCGGTGCCCGCCAGACCCCACCGAAGCCGGGTGGACGGCGCTGCCCGGCGCCTCGGGCCCGGGCCGTCAGCGGCGGCGATCAGCGCAGCGCGCGCCTTCTCCTGTGCCGTGGCCGGATATGACGGCACGTCGGGGCGTGCCGTACGCAGCAGCTCGAGTTCGTTCATGTCCTGCCTCCTCATGCCGGTGTTTCTTCGGTGATGGTCAACGGATCGGTGTCACCGAGGACTTTGCGCGCCTTCTGGCGGGCGCGGTGCAGCCGTGAGCGCACCGTGCCGACCGGCACACCCAGCGCCTCGGCCGCCTCCTCATATGTCAGGTCCGCCCAGGCGATCAGAAGCAGCAGGTCACGTTCTCCGGCGGACAGCCGTTTGAGCATCCCGCCTAGGGCCTGTCCGGTAGATCTTGGCGTTCGGCTGAGGTCGATCTTGTGTCGGGCTTTGA
>NZ_BAABHJ010000003.1:0-347387 GCF_039542035.1 Actinoallomurus liliacearum | reverse complement strand
GACCACCGGCATGAACAGGCACAAGGGCCCCGGCCATCTCCGCCGACACCTCGGGAGCGACGGGCTCGGTCGTCTCCGCCGATGTCTCGGGAGCGACGGGCTCGGTGACGGTGAGCGCCGCGTCGTTCACGTACTCCCCGCGCGGGACCCGGTGCCGGCGTTCGTACGCGCGCAGGTCGTCGATCACCTCGTCGACGCGCCGGCGCACGTGGTCCAGGTCACGACGGCCGGCGCGCACCGAGCCGGCGTGCCGCTCGTCGACGAGGGCGGTCCGGATCGCGGCGAGCGCGGACCGTACGCCGCGGGCGGCGTCGGCGCCGGGGTAGTGGATGAGGGTGTGCAGCGCCACGACCGCATCGGCCTGCAGGTTGCTGGTGACGTTCTCGCGGAAGATCGGATCGACGACCACCTCGGGGGTCCTGCGCGCGATCGAGTCGAGGAGGTCGCGAACGGTCGTCACCAGGTCCCCGCCGGAGGGACTGTGAGCGCTGACCGCCCGCACCGCCGCGGCCAGGGTTTGGTTGAAGGCCTGGCCCTCGGCGGTCCGGATGTTGTGCTCCACCCGCTCGGCCCACGCGTAGAACCGCCGTGCGAGCGCGGCGAACGCACGGGCGGTGCGCATCTCCTCCCGAAGGGTCGCCTCCTGCGGGCCGACCTCGCGCATCTCCAGCACGGCCAAGTCGATCGCGAGGGCGCCGCTGTTGTCGTCCGTGCTGCGGAAGTCCGTCCGGACGTTCATCGCGTCGTACTGCTCGACGAGGACGCGGGCGCGGTTCAGCGGCAGCAGCATGTTGTCGGCGTAGTCGCCGACGGTCATCGTCTTGTCGTTCAGCGTGTATTCGAACAGATCGAGCGGCCGCTCGTTCGACGCGCGTCGGCGCTGCTCGTAGCGGCTGATGGCCGAGGCGAGCCGGTGACTGAGATCCGTCTTCAGCCTGGCACGGATCTGGTCGCGGCCGGCCTCGAAGAACTCCTGAACATCGTCCCAGAATGATTCGCGGATGCCGGCGAAGGACGTGCGCAGGACCCCGTACACGCGGTTCTTCGCCAGTCCGTCGTGATAAAGGAACACGTGGGCCACGGCGTACGCGTGCGTGTTCAGCAGCAGCGCCGCCGTCCGCACCTCCGCGACGCCCGGCACGTGTTCCATCGCCGGCACGGCGAACCGGCCCACGCGCTGCCCCAGATCCTCGTTCAGGTAGGCCCGCGTCACCTCGGCGCCGAACCGCAGGCCCGCCCGCAGCGCGCTGGTCATGTCCCTGTGGTCCGTGAACCTCTGGGCCTCGACCAGGAAGGCGGGGGTGAACGCGACCGGTACTCCCTCGGTGAGGTGCAGGCCGGCCGTCTTCACGTATCCGGGTGGCCGGAGGATGGTCACGTCGTCCGCCCGGGGCCCGTACTGGTAGTCCGGGTCGTCGCCGAACAGCTCCTTCAGGGTGCTGCCGCGCGCATCGCGCCCGCCTTCGCCGTCCCGGAGGCGCACCGCGTTGTTCAGCCGCCGCTCCACGTCGCGGGCCCCGGCCTCCACGACCTCGGGGTCGTGACGATTCTCCTCGCCGGGCAGCACCCGTTCGATCGCGGTGACCACTTCGGTGATCGTGACGTTCTGGTCCCTGACCCGTCCCCGCCTCGACGCCCGCGCCGATCTCTTCGACTCGAAGTAACGACCGCCGGCCGTGTAGATGCCGCCGGTGTCGGTCTCCACCTTGACGCCGGTCCTCCGGTTGTAGACGAGGACCTCCCTGCTGCCGCCGAACCGCGCGCCGTTGTGAACGTGGACGAGGTAGGGCCGCTCGTGCTCGGTGCCCTGCCCGCCCCCGAGCACCCGCGGTGCCTCATCGAGGGCGATCTGATAGGCGAGGTCGGTGGCCAGTCCTCGGTGGTCCGTGGGGCCGTGGCGCGGGACGTCGCGCAGCGCCTGTTCGACCTCCCCGCGGTCGACCCGGCCGCCGAGCCAGGCGCCGCCGAGCCGGGCCAGCTGGGAGTTGACCTCGCTCACGAGGTGGTCCGACACGGTGTTGCCGGCCCGTACGCCCTGGTTCGACGATTCCGGAGCCGGCGGGTCACCGAGCTGCCCGCGGAGGTTCCGGATCAGGCCTTCGAGGTCGGCCGCCGCGCGCCGCATGCCGTCGAGCCGGTGCTGTGCGCGGCGGTGCGCCGGCACGTCGACGTGGCCGCCCGCCGCGTGGGCGGTCCAGAAGCGGTCGACCATCTCCTGCGCCTGCGCGTCGATCGCGGGCCTGACGTCCGGATCGAGACGCTCCCGCAGGTCCCGGTAGTCGGTGCCCGCACGCTCGACGCGTCGTTCCACGGACCCGCGGATAACCTCGAACTGGCGGGCGGACCGGTCGGCGGGCGTCGGCGGCGCCGGGCGGAGCAGGTCCCACGGGATCTCCGGCGCGTCCTCGTCGGTGCTCTCGGCGCCTCTGAAGTGGCCCGGGGTTCGGATGAAGTTGACCCGCGCGGCGCCGGCCGGCCCGAGCCGGGTGACGTACCGATCCTGGATCACCGTGACGGGCAGGCCGAGTTCGTTCGCCGCCAGGTGCGCGATGAGGTCGCCCGTCTCGTTGCGCCAGCTGTCCATCCGGCGGATCTGGTCCACCAGCGCACGTCCCCAGTCCGCGAAGGAGGTTCCGTCCCCCGACTCGTGGAAGAAGCCGGCGTACCGCGAGAGCAGGCCATCGCCCGCCACCGCGAGATCCGCCTCCAGCCGGTCCGCCAGCCAGTTCCGCACCACCTGCACGGACTCGCGGCTGCCGGGCCGGGTGCTCCGCAGGCCGGGGATCTCCCGGGCGAGGTACGGAGCGGCCAGGGCGATGAGGCTGTGGTAGAAGCAGTTGTCATCCGCGGGGACCTCGACCGGCCGAAGGCTCCGGGCGCTGAGCTCCGCGTTCAGCCGCGCCTGGTCGAACGCCTCCGTCTCCGTCCGTAGTGCCCGCGCGGCCGCTCGCTCGATCTCCCGCTCGCCGGCGGTGCGCGTGCCCGACCGGCCGGCGACCGGAGCCGTCCGGCTCGTGCGCAGCAGCGGGTCGGCCGTACGGAATCCAGGAGCCGGTTCGGTGTGGCCGGTCCCGGCGTCCGTACCCGTCCGGCCGATGCCGGTGTCCGTACCCGTCCGGCGGGCGCCGATGACCGTGCTCGTCCGGCCGGTGCCCGCGAACGGGTTCGTCGTGCCGCTTCCGGGGGCCGGTGTCCGCGTCTCCGCAGCGGAGGTCGCGGCTTCCTGGGCGGCGGCCAGCGCGGCGAGCCGGCCGCCGAGCTCCGACACCTCCTCCGGCGTCCAGGCGTGGCCACCGTGCCCGCCGCGGGCCGCGGTGCGCAGCGACTCGACGATCCGGGCGGCGTCCTCCTCGTTCCACTCGGCCTCGTGAATCTGCTCGGACAGCTCCAGGAGGCCGCCGAGCGGATCGTCCGCGTTCTGCCGCCGCCGGCGCGCCTCCGTCTCCTGCCGCCAGAACGCGTGGACGGCCGCCGCGTCGTACAGCAGTGCCGGCAGCTCGAGGTTCAGGTCGGCCAGGCGATCCCGGCGAGCGGTGATCTCGGCGTTGAACGCCTGCTCGAACGTCTGCTGGCGGACCGGGGCGGTCAGGTAGATCCGGCCCATCTCGCTGCGGTCCAGCCCGTACACGTCCGCCTCGGCCCGCTGCGCGGACGACAGCAGCCCGTGGGTCTCGGCGACGGCGGCGCTGAAGAAGTGGGTCCGCGAGGTGATCGGCGAGAAGACGCGCGTCGCGCGGGTTCCCCAGTCCGGTCGTGTGAGGACCGGGTCGAAGGCGTACATGCCGCCGTTCGGGTCGATCCAGGTCTGGTGCACCGAGCCGTCGCCCCGGGTGATGTCCACGCGTACGTGCGCGGCGAGCGCGTAGGCGGTGTCCCGTCCGACGTAGACGGGGTGCAGTCCCAGGTCCGCGACGGCGGGCGGGAGTCCGGCGGGCCGGCCCTCGGGATTGTCCGGCCGCTGGGCGTGCAGCGCGTTGACGGTCCTGATGACGTCGGTCGTGGCCTGCTGAATGGAGTCGACCGAACCGGTGACCGGCCGCGCCCCGTCGACCTGCCGCTCGTAGCGGACGAGGGCGGCGGGTTTCGCGATCGGGTCGATCTGCCGGATCGCGGCCAGGTCGGCGGTCATCGTCCGCACCGCCCAGCGCAACACCGCCTCGTGAGTCTGTGCGGCCAGGTCCAGCGCGTCCGCGGTGAGGACGATCGGCCGGCCGGGGCCGGCCTGCCAGCGGATGTGGCGGGCGACGGTCTGGTACGCCCGGATCGGGTCGGTGTGCCGGCTCGCCGCGTCGGTCAGCAGCGGGGCGAGGTCGAACCGCGGCGCCTGGTCCATCGAGGGCCAGTTCAGCGACTCCGGCCGGGCCTGGAGGCGGATCCGTGCCTCCTCGCGCCGGGCGAGCAGGCCCTCGATCTGCGCCTGGGAGATCTCCGCGTAGACGTCGCCGAAGAACGGATCGCTGACGAACCGCCCCGTCGGCGTCGGCCTGCGGAACAGGTGGTGATCCGCACGGTCGGCGAACAGGCGCCCGCGGAAGCGCATCCGAACGAGGAAGAGCGGACTGCGTTCCTTGCCGTGCTGCTCGCGGCGGTAGTTCTCGGTGCCCGCCATCGCGTCGTTGAACGAGGTGACACGGTTGTTCGAGGTCCCCGTCTCCCAGGAGTGGGCCGGGGTGTGATCCCCCATCGGGCCGTGCGCGCTCAGCGAGGCGTCCCCCACGACCCGCGTGTGGTCGCTGCTCGCGCTGACGGTGGTGCCGCTCTGGTGCTTGTTGTAGCGGCCGGTGCCGGTCCCCTCCTTCATCCGCCCGATCACCTCGAGCCCGCTCAGGTCGCCGTGCAGCCACATCTCGGCCCGCTCCTCGGAATGGCCGGGAACGAAAAGGTTCTCGGCCAGCTTCAGCGGTGCCGCACCGGACGCCTCGCGGACGTTGTTGACGATGTGCAGACGGGACAGCAGCACGGGCAGGGACAGGCTCTTGCGGGTCCGGGGGTCGTCGGCGGTGGCGCCCAGGAGCACCTCGATCCGGCTCGGCTGGAAGATCTCGTTGAGGAGCTTCATGCCGATCGGCAGGGCGTCGTCGATCATCGCCTCGGTGATGTAGGCGTTGACCGGCAGTTCCGGAAGCCGCGTCAGGTCGGGCAGCGGATGCGGGCCCCGCAGGCGGCGGCCCTCGGCGAGGGAGCGCGGCATCTGGATCACCAGCGTGCCCGACTCGGTGACGGTGCTGGTCGCGCTGTGGTGGGTCCAGTGGTCGAACTCCGCGTTCAGCGTCTTGACCAGCGGGCGGCCGGTCGGGTCCAGCCGCCGGACCGTCACGGTCAGCTCGTGTTCCATCCCGACCAGATAGTGCGCGCCACCGTAGACCGTCTGCTCGACGACTCCCTGGTCCGTCCGGGTCGTTCCGCGGTGATGGCCCTCGGAGGTCTTCGCGTCGACGGCGTCCCCACCGGTGGTCTGCTGCTGCCCGCCGGTGCCGAGCTTGGCGAAGGTGAAGGACTGCGATCCGTCCCGGGAGTGGGACTCGGCCGTGGTGCGGTACTGGTGCTCGTACACCTCGGTCGCGGTGTTCGGCACGAAGTCCCGCACCTTCGGCGACGCGATGCGGAGGTCAAGGTTGATCTCGACGATGTCCGACAGCAGCCAGCCGATCGGGTTCACCAGGTAGAAGGAGTACCCGTCCTCGGCCGGCGAGGGTCCCAGGAGGGCCTGGTCCCGGCCCTTGGCGAGCAGGTTCGCCAGCAGCGCGAGGTCCCGGCCCTTGCCCAGCATCCCCTGCAGGGCGTCGACTCCGCCCTGCATCCGCCCGATGACCCGGTGCTTGGCGTCCCACAGCGCGGCGCCGGCCGTCAGCAGGCCGGGGGCGACCTTGTCGACCTGTTCCCGAACGATCTGGTAGGTCGACTTGCCGTTCGCGAAGCGGAAGCTCTCGACGCCGTGGAAGCCGAGGCCGGGGTCCTCCCGCTCCAGGTACTCCGGCAGCTCGATCTCCTCGAACGGGATCGGCGGCTCCCCCAGCTCCTGCCCGAAGGCCTCCTTGAACCGTGTCCGCACGTCGCCGTCCCGTACGGGCGCCGCCCCCTGGGTGTGCAGGAAGGCCACCGTCCGGACCAGTTCGCCGCCGTCCACCCCCGGCAGCGTCTCCGGGGTGTACGACCCGTCGGTCGTCCAGCGGTGCAGGATCCCCGCCGCCACGTCGCCGCTGAGCGCGAGGTCGCCGGCCTGCCAGGCGTTCAGCGCCTCGGCCAGGCGCTCCCCGGGCAGCGCCGGGCCGCCCTCGGCGTAGGCGACCAGGTCATCGGGCATCTCGATGTACGGGTCGGCGGCCCGGGGCTCGGCCAGCGGCAGCTCGAACGCGTCGGTGAAGGCGCGTCTGACGCCCGGGTCCGTCACCCGGGCGCCGCCGAAGTCGTGCACGTCGGCCAGCTCGGCGGCCCGCGCGGCGACGAAGCGCAGAAGGTCCTTCGGAGGGTTCGGCCGCTCGGCCAGATCGTTCTTCCAGCGGGTCAGCACGCCGGCGGCGACGTCGCCGGGCAGCCGCAGCTCACCCCTGCTCCACCGGGTGAGCGAGTCGGTGAGCTGGGCGTCGGACACGGGCAGGACCGTGTCTGCGTACTGGGCCAGCCCGTCCGGCTCGACCAGGATGTAGATGGCGTCGCGGCCGTTCACCTGGCGCGGGGCCGGCCGGTGAAGACTGGAGGGCAGGAGCTTGGCGTGCGCCTCCTGCCGCGCCCGCACTGTGAAGTTCGCGGGCGCCTGGTAGAGGAACGCACGCCCGACCTTGATCTGGATGAGCTCCTTGGCGGCTCCGCGCCCGAACCCTCGCGAGGTGTTCCACTGCCAGCTCCGGCTGAAGTCCCACTCGCCGGTGAGGCTCGCCTCCCCCGCCACGTTCCCGAACGCCAGGTCGAACTGTTCCCAGCCGAAACCGTGGGAGTCCTTGGTGCTGAGCCTGTTCTCCAGCAGGAACAGGTAGATGAGGCCGAGCACGAACGGATCGGAGGTGGCGCCCATGAACCGGGACGGGCCGAGGTCGCCGGACAGGTCCAAGGCGCCGAAGAGGTCGCGGAACCACCCCGGATCGAACGGCCCGTCGGTGGTGTACTCGCCGTTCAGGATCTCCTTGAGGTGCGCCTTGACCATGAACAGACCGGCGAACGCGCTCACCTCGCGGTCCGCGACTCCCGCCGGGCCGGTGAAGCCCTTCAGCATCGCGGCCGCCGCCGGCGTCAGGCCGGTCGCGTCCAGATGGAAGACCACGGCCTGCTCCAGGGCCTCGGCCGGCGTCCACTTCTCGCGGAGCATCACCTCCCGGGGCGACAGGTCGGTGGGCGAGGGCTGTTCGGCCTCCGTGAACGGCATCAGGTACGCCGTGGCCTTCTGATCGCGCAGGGGCGGCAGGGTGACGTCGCGCCGCCCCTTGGCGATGTTCCCGATCCGGCCGGAGTGCTGGAACTCGATCTTCGCGTGGAGGTCGTAGGTCACCTCCCACACGTCCAGCAGCCCGGGGATCTCGAGGAGTTGGGGAACGTTGCTCAGGAAGCTCACGGCGTCGGTGGCCCCGACGGTGCGCTGGTACTCCACCCCCAGGAGGGCCGTCTTCATGAACCGGAACAGCGTCTTGAACTTGATACCGATCGCGATCTTGCGCGTGTGGGTCGCCGACTGCCCGGCGCTGTCCATCGCCATCGGCAGGTTCGCCGTCGTGTAGGCGTCCGTGGACCGGAGGTACTTCGGCGGCGCCTCCACGCGCTCCGTGATCCCGATCGTCACCTTGGCCGAGTCGACGTCGAGGTCCATGCCCGCGCCGCCGCGGCGCAGGCGCAGGGTGAACGTGTACTTGTCCTGGTGCGCCACGTCCCAGTAGGAGCTCAGCCCCCAGAGCGAGATCCACTTGCGGAGCTGGTCCTGGCCGTCCAGGCGGCTGAGCACCTTGTTGCCGTGCGTGTAGAAGTGCTCCCCGGCGAACGGGTCGTCGTCGTTCTCCGGCAGGAAGCCGTGGGCCTTGAGCCGCGTCGCGAGCGCGTCGTACAGGGCCTCGACGGTCGACTCTTCGGGCTGCGCCCAGCCGGTGCCGATGCCCCTGTGCTTCAGCAGGTACGACGGGGGCTGCTTGGTCTCGG
Organism: Actinoallomurus liliacearum; assembly: GCF_039542035.1. Lineage (NCBI taxonomy): Bacteria > Bacillati > Actinomycetota > Actinomycetes > Streptosporangiales > Thermomonosporaceae > Actinoallomurus > Actinoallomurus liliacearum. The sequence goes on along the minus strand of NZ_BAABHJ010000003.1, from coordinate 339,266 downwards.
GGTCCTCCGTCCGCCGGCCGGTGTCGCGGAGCGCGTCGGCGCGGTAGGGCACCGTCCTGCCCTCGGGCGCCTCCTTGAACGCCTCCTTGTCGACCGGCAGCCCGTGCTCGAGCGCCTCCGTCTCGGTGGCCCGGATGAGCGCGCGGCTGAGGACCACCGGCGTCCTCGTCAGGCTCGAGGACGACGTCTTGGCGCCGCGGACGTGGGCCACGCCGTAGAGGCCGAGCCGCATGTCGTTTCCGGTGGTGTGCCCCGTGGCCCTCGGCACCACGACGTTCAAACCCACGCGGCCGCCCGAGAGCGACTCGGAGTTCGCGTCGGTGTACGGCGCCGCCACGCTGATCCCCAGACCGAACTCGTCGGCCTGCAGCGGCAGCGGCGCCAGGTCGAACTCGACGCTCGGCACCGTCCACCTGGTCGAGTTGGAGAGGCTGTGGCCGCTGCTCACGCCGCGGATGCCGGTGCGGACGTTCTCGATGTGGACCTTGTCGCTCGTCGCGCCGACCCGGCGCGCCTGGGGCAGCCGGTCGCCGTGGAGCCGTACGACCGCGAGGACCGATCCGCGCTTGTCGTGCAGCGTGAACGAGTAGCCCTGCTTGCGGTCGTTGATCGCCTTGTCGAGGTGAGTGTTCAGGTTCCACAGCTTCTGCAGCAGTTCCGCGCGGGGCACACTGCCGATCCTCAGCTGCAGCCCCTGCGACGCCAGGACGCCGATGACCTCGTCGAACAGCTTCGGCAGGTTCGTCAGGCCCGACGCGTAGAAGTGCGGCGGCAGCTTGGTCGACTTCACGCCCGCACCGGTCGCGGTCACCTGGTCGGCCGCCGGCGCCTTCAGGTACGGCTCGGGCATCCACAGCAGCAGCTTCTCGGTGCCCGGGTCCTGGATCCGGAACGGCTTGATGTGCTCCCAGTCCTGAGCCTGCCCCTTCTTCGGGTCGACCCGGATCTTGAGCGCGATGTTCGGCGTGTAGGCCACCAGATTCGAATCGATCCGGGCGTCCTCCACGTGGCCGCCCTCGGCGTCGGCGATATGGCTCGTGCTGCGGTTCGACTGGTTCGCGACGCCCGACACCCCGACGCCGACCTTGACGACCTGCAGCACGAGGTACGGCGCCGCGCCGATCCCGAACGTCAGCGACAGCGCGCCCCGCGTCGCCCCCGTCTGGCCGGCGTGGGTCTCGACGTGCGCGCCGGTCGTGTACGCCGCGTTGATCGTCTCGTAGCCGACGTTCTCGCCCTCCGGGGCGGGCAGGGTGGCCGGCCGGGTCGTGGAGCCCGCCATGTTGTCGACGGTGTACGGATCCGTGGGGTCGAACGTCACCAGCAGCTCGACGTCCCCGAACGGCACCATCAGGCCGCTGGTGTTGGCGTCGTCGCCGCTGTCGCCGAGCGTGTACGTGAAGTTGCTCACCAGCCGCTGCACCAGGCCCACCATGTCCTTCTCGGACGGGGGGAACCCGTACGCGGTGAGCGCGCGCCGGACCGCCGTGAGCACCTGCGCCATGTACGGCAGGCCCACCCGTGGCACCCCGATGGACCGGGCCGCCGGATCCACCATCACCGGCCGCATCACCGCCCGCTCCGGTGGGGCCGGCGGCGTACCGTGCTCCCCGACTGCCGTGCCGGTCAGCTCGGAGTGGATCGGCGTGCTCGCGGACTCGCCCGGCAGGTACATCCGGAACCGCCCGACGTAGGCCCCGTCAGGCGAGGAGGGCTTGGGCTCCGACCCCCGCATCGCCTCCTTGCCGCTGCCGACGGCCGTCAGCGTGCCCCTGGCCGGGTCGAAGCGCACGCCGCGCGGCGCGGCCAGCACCGGCCCGCCGCTCAGGTCCGCCAGCGACGTGGCGATCTCCCCGGATCCGGGCATCAGCAGGAACGGCTGGTGCCCTGGGGCGCGGGCGGCCAGCAGCCCCATCAGCGTGGTCGGCTCGATCGGCCGGTCGCCGGCCATCAGCGCGCCGTTCTCCACCCGGCCCAGGACGAACACCGTCTGCGGCGGCACCAGGTCACCCAGCAGCGCGACCGTCGCCTCGTCGAAGGCCACGTCCCTGGGCGCTCCGGGCAGCCAGAGCGCCACCGGGCGGTCGTTCACGACGCCCACGCGCGCCTGTCCGAGCAGCTCGTCCAGGGACAGCGGCTCCGGTTCGTCGCCCTCGGACTCCTCCGATTCGAACTCCGAGCCGCTCTCCTCCGAGGCGGTGGTGTCGCCCTGCTGGTCGGCCCACCGAACATGCCGGACGGGAGCGGGCGGCGCGACCTGGCGATGGTCGCCGGTCACGCTCTCGACCTCGTCCTCGGAGGACACGGAGGAGAGGTCCTCCGTCGGCTCCTCCTCGGAGATCTCCTCGACCGGCCCCCGCACCACCGTCACCGGCATGGGGTTGCCGCTCGACGACGACCCCGAGAGCCCGGTCACGGCCGGGATGCCTCCCGCGGCGTCCGAGCCGCCCCGCAGCCTGGGCATCTTCGCCAGGTCCCCATCGAAGGCGATCCAATGCGCGAGGTCGTTCGCCAGGCCCCGGGGGTCCGTGGGGCCGGGCGGCAGCTCGGGGTCGCGCAGCGCCTGCTCGACCCGGGCGCGATCCACCGGGCCGCCGGTGTACCCGAGGGTGCGGAGGATGGCGTTGACCTCGATGATGTGGAAGTCCGACACCTCGGTCCGCTGCCGCAGGCTCCGGTAGGGCGAAGGCGGCTGAACGTCGTCGGCGGTGCGGGGCCGGGAGACGACGAGCGTGTGCCGGCCGTTGTCGAGCGGCGCCAGTCCCACCCGGGAACGCGTCTCGCGCGGGGCGGCCGAGCCGGCCAGGAGGACGCGGTACCTGGTGGCGCCCGCCGGGTCCGTGACCACCGCCACGGCCCCCATGCGGGACGGGCCGACGAACCAGACCCACGTCCCGGGCGGCAGGTCGTCCGGGATCCGGTCGACCTCCTCGGCCAGCCGGTCGGGGCGTTCCTCGATCGCCCGTACGACGTCTTCCTCCCACGTCCGGTCGCCGGCCTCCGCCAGGAACCGGACCGCCGCGCCCAGCCCGGTGCGGGCGACGTCCTGAACGGTCACGGGCCGGGCCGGCGTGCCGTGGTTGAGCCAGAAGACCGGGATGAAATCCGCCAGCGGGCCCAGCGGCGTCCAGCCCTCCACCTCCGCGTCGGACGGTCCGATCCCGTGGTGGCCCTGCTCGTTCCGGTAGAGGTACGCGTCGTCCGGCACGTCCCCGCGCCGCGCGGTGTCCAGGCTGACGATGGGCGGCCGGGGAGTGTCCGTCAGCGCGGCGATGCTCGCGCTCCGGTCGACGAGCCGGTTCTCGAACGCCAGCAGTGCCCGGTCGAGCGTGGGCCGTGAATGAGCCTCCGTCCGCCGCGCGACCTGCCCGGCCAGGCCGGAGCTCAGGTGGTCCGTGACGGAGGCGAGCGCGAGGTCGCGCACCGAGGTGAACGACCTGACCTGTGACCGTGGCCCGTCCAGCCCGGCGGGCGGGCCGAGCAGCAGGCCGTTCCGGTCGAGGTCGAGGGAGTACAGCCGCCCGGCGTTCTCCGGGGGCCGCACCGGGAGTCCGGACACGGCCTCGAACCACCGGATCTCGCCCTGGTCGGCGACCACGGTGAACCGCCCGGCGGTGCCGTCCGCGTGGGTGGTGACGGCCAGGGAGACCGCGCCGTCCCCGGCCGCCGACAGCGTGTCGTGCAGCCCCTGGATCGCCTGCTCGATCGACGGCGCCTGCCACCGCCGGTACGCCAGGTTCACCCGTCGCCCGTCCAGGGCGGACTCCGACGCGGTGAGGCGGTCCATGGCCTCCTGTACGGCGTCCGCCGTCCAGCGCGCCGCGTCGCCGGCCCCGGCGTCCCGCCCGGCGACGCGGAGGGCGGCGAGGACCTCCTCCGTCTCTTGGAGCCCGTGACGCGCGTCCTCCAGGAGCGGCGTCAGGTAGGCCGTCGACTCCTCGTGCCGCTCCAGCAGCTCCCGCTGCTCGGCCTGCCGTGCCTCCAGATCCGAGATCCGGGTCCGCAGCCCGTCCAGCGCGGACCGGTCCGGGGACAGGTCCAGGATCAGCCGCGTCTGCTGCGTGTAGAGGTCGTCCAGGGCACGCTCGAGGTCGTCGAACACCCGCTGGGCCCGGGCCGTCTCCCCGGCCGCCGCGGCGTGCTCCGCCTCGGTCCGGGCGACGATCCCCCGCCACGCGGCGGCGGCCCGCACGGTCCGGCCGAACAGACCGGGCAGCTCCGGGTGGGCCGCGCCCATTCGATCGAGGCGCTCGGCGATCTCGGCCAGCACCGCCTGCTCGAAGGTCCGCTGGTGCGCCCAGGAGGTGCGGTACAGCCGGGCGAGGTCGATCGGGTCGAGCCCGTGGTCGGCGGCGGCCTGCCGGGTCTCGTCGGTCCAGAGCCCGGCGTTCGACGCGTCGTCGGCGGTCAGTCTGAGGTCGTCGAACGTGGTGGGGTCGAAGGCGTACAGCCGGCCGCTGGGGTCGGCCCAGTGGCTGCGCACGGTGCCGTCCGGCTGCGTGACGTCCAGCCGGACGTGCGTGGCCAGCTCCCGCGCGACATCGCGGGCCAGGTGGACCGGGTCGAGCGAGAGCAGCGCGGCCTCCGGCGGCAGCGCGGCGGGCGCGCCGGAGGGGTTGTCCGGGCGGAGGGCGTGGGCCCGGTTGACCTCGTTGATGATCGCGGTGATCTCGTCGTCGAGGGAGCCGGTCAGGCCGTCGAACAGGCGGGCGTCCGTCCTGGCGCTCCGCTGCTCGTAGACCTCGGGGACGGCCGGCGCCGGCGTGTACGGGTCCGCCGCGCGCGCGGCGGTCAGGTCGTCGCGGATCGTCCGCGCGGCCCAGTCGAGGATCGCGCGGTAGTGCAGGACCCGCGTGTTCGCGCCGTGGATCAGCACGACCGGGCCGCGGGCACCGCCCTGTTCCCGGAGGTGGCCCACCAGGGCCTGGTGGGCCTGGGAGGCGGTGTACTTCGGCCGCGGCCCGGGCTGCGGGTGGGTCGGGTCCGGGCGGTGCACGGCCGCGTCGGCGAGCAGCGGGGCCAGGTCGAAGCGGGGCGCGGTGTTCAGGCGGGCCCAGGCGTTCGGGTCGACCCGGTCGCGCAGCGCCTGCCGGGCCTGCCGCTCGTTCGCGGCCAGCTCCGCGCGCAGCTCCTCGTACTGCGCCTCGAACATCTCCACGTACACGTCGCCGGTGACCGGGTCGCTGCGGACCGGCGCGCCGACCGGCTTGGGCTTGTTCGGCGTGAGGAGGTGGTGGCGCATCTTCTGCGCCTCCAGCCAGAACTGGCCGCGCAGGCGCACCAGCAGCTTCGAGCCGTACTCCTTGGCGTCCTGCTCGCGCCGGTAGTTCTCGCTGCCGGCGCTGTTCTGGTTGGCGGACGTGACGCGGCTGCCGCCGTGGTTCAGCGCCCACGAGTCGTCCGGACGGTGCGGCGGCGCCTCGGTGCCGGGCGGCGGAGCGGGCTGCGGGTTGATCGTGTCGGTGCCGCCGAGGCCGTAGTCGCCGGTGCCGCGCGTCAGGTCGCTGCTGTTGTTCGCGGTGGTCCCGCTCTGGTGCTTGATGTAACGGCCGACGCCGCTGCCGTCGACCATCCGCATGACGACCTGCGCGTCGAACAGCTCCCCCTGCAGCGACATCGCCGCGCGCAGGTCGGAGTCGCCCGCCCGGAACAGGTCGGGCGGCAGCCGGTACTTGCCGCCACCGGTGGCCTCGAGCACGTGGTTGACCAGGTGCGACCGCGACAGCAGGAACGGCAGCGACTGGAACGACCGTACGCCGGGATCGCCGGCCTCGGCGCCGAGCGCCTTCTCGTACCAGCGCGGCCCCAGCAGGCCGTCCAGCAGCTTCCGGGCGGCGGGCAGCAGGCCGTCCGCCGTCATGCCGACGACGGCCAGGTTGCGGTTCAGCTTCGGCAGCGGGAGGAGGTTGCGCACCTGCTCCGGGCCGTGCAGCGTGCCCGCCTCGGCGAGGGCGTGCGGCAACTGGAAGTCCAGCGTGCCGTCCACGGTGGTCCGGGCGGTCGCGCTGTGGTGCGTCCAGCGGTCCAGTCCACCGAGGAGAAGGTTGTCCAGGGGACGGCCGGCCATGTCGAGCCGGTCGACCTCCACGATCAGCCGCTGACGGAGCCGTACGCCGTAGTGGTTCGCCCAGTCGTAGTCGGTCATCTCGCTGACCGCGTTCTCCGCGCGGGTCGTGCCGCGGTGGTGCCCTTCGGCCATCTTGATGTCGGCCGAGCCGCTGGCGTTGGTGCCGCCGGCGCTGAACTTGGGCAGGACGAGGGCCTGCGACCCGTCCCTGGACCTGGACTGGGCGGTGCCGACGTAGCCGTGCGAGTAGACCGCGAGGCCGGTGTTCCACCGGTAGTCGTACACCTCCGGCTCGGAGATGCGCTCGGCCCTCAGCCGCACCCGGACGACGTCGGTCAGCACCGGGCCGACGGGGTTGACCAGGTAGAAGGTGAAGCCGTTCTGGGAGGGCAGCTCCTCCCAGAGCATCTGGTCGCGTCCCTCCGCCAGGATCGCCTGCAGCAGGTCCACGCCGCCCTGCATGCGACCGATCCGGCGGCCCTTCCCGTCCCAGAGGATCGGGTCGGCCCCCAGCAGGCCCGGCGCCGTCCGGTCGATCTGCTGCCGGACGATCTGCTCCGTCGTCCGGCCGTCGTCGTGGGTCCAGCGGTGGACACCGTGGTGGCCGAGGAAGAAGCCGCCCGGATCCGTCCTGGTGAGGTATTCCGGCAGCGTCATCCGGTCGAACGGAAGGCGCGGGTGCGACAGCTTCTGGCGGAACGTCGCGTTGAACCGGTCGCGGATCTCCAGGGAGGTGATCGGCACCGCGCCGACCGTGTGCAGGCCGGCCAGGATGCCGACGAGCGGCGCGCGGTTCACCGGCAGGCCGGTGGGCGGCTCGGGGACCTCGGCGTGCCAGCGCATCAGGAGGCGCGCCACCACGTCGCCGCTGAGCCGCAGATCGCCGTCGAGCCAGCCCCTCAGCACCTCGCCGAGCCGCTGGTCGGTGAGCGGCGCGCGGTCCTCGGCGTACGCGACGACGTCCTCCGGCATGTCGGGCGCGGTGAACGGGTCGTGCGGGGCGCCGAGCGACCGCTCGAAGGCGGTGTTGAACCGGTCCCGGACCCGCTCGTCCAGGATCGGGGCCGCGCCGATCTCATGCAGCCGGACGAGCGTGCGGACCAGCTTGTCGCGCCGTACCCTCGCGTCCTTCGGGAGGGTGGGCGCCTCGCGGTGCCAGCGCATCAGGATCTTCGCCGCGAGGTCCCCGCTGAGCTTCAGCCTGCCGATGTGCCAGCGGAGCATGGCGTCCCTGAGCTGGCGGTCGGAGATCGGCAGGTGACCGTCGGCGTACTGCGTCAGGGCCTCCGGCTCGGGCAGCGCGAACTCCACCAGGCGGGGCCCCACGGTCTCGCTGTGGTGCTTGCTGCCGCTGGGCAGCAGTTTGGAGTGCTTCTCCAGGCGGCTCCGCACGTCGAAGTCCACCGTGCTCCGGAAGAAGTACACCCGGTTGAAATCGAGCTGCAGGAGCTCCTTGCCGCCAGTGCGGCCGCTGGCGCGCGAGCGGTTGAACTGCCAGTGCCGGTTGAGGTCCGTCTCCCCGGTCAGGTGGGCGGGCCCCGCGTCTCCGCCGGCCGCGAGGTCGACTTGCTCCAACGTCCAGCCGTGGGAGCTCGTGCCGGTGGCCTTGCCCTCCATCAGCTGCAGCTTGATGATGCCGGTGACCGCCTTGTGCGCGCTGGCGCCCGCGAAGCTGGTGGGTCCCAGCCGGCCGCGGATGTCGATCGCGCCGAGCCGGTCGCGGGTCAGGCGGGACTCGAAGGCGTTCTCGGTGGTGTACTGACCGCCCAGGATCTCCTTGAAGTACGACCGCATGGAGTCCGTGCCGGCGAAGGTGTCCCGCAGCGAGGACGCCGTTCCCGCCGGGTCGGTCAGGTGGCCGAGCCCCTGGACGGCGTCGCGGACGCCCGTGGTGTCGAGGAAGGTCACGACGCCCTGCTCCAGCACGCGCGCCGGCGTCGGACCGCTCGACGTGGGGCCGCCCTCCTCGGTCACCGGCAGCGTGAACACCCGGGCGGTCTCCCCCGGAAGCGTGATCGGCGGCGGGTTGCGCCGGCCCGCGAGGACCCGGCCCTGCTTACCCGAGTGCTGGAGCTCGAAGCCGATCTCCAGGTCCCGCGTCACCTCGAACTCGTGGGTGGGCCCGTCGAACTCCATGAGCTGAGGAAGGTTGGTGAGGACGCTCATCGCGTCGCTCGCGCCGGCGCTCCGCTGGTACTCCAGGCCCATGACGGCGCCCTTGAGCACCTGGTAGAGGCCCCGCACCTTGAAACCCAGCGCGATCCTGCGCGAATGGGAGACGGACATGCCGGCGCTGCTCATGCCCATCACCAGGTTGACGATGCGGTAGTCCTCCGAGGTGCCGAGGTACCGCGGCGCCGAGCCGGTCCCCCGCGCCTTGATGGTGATCTTCATGGAGTCGACGTCCCAGTCGACTCCCATGCCGCCACGCCGCTTCTTCAGCGTGAAGGTCATGCCGTCCTGGTGGACCTGGTCGAAGTGGGTGCTCAGGCCGCGGTCGGAGGCGAACTTCTCGATCTGCCGGCGGATGTCGGCCAGGCTGTCGAGCTTGTTGCCGTGCCCGAACAGGGAGTAGTCCGCGAACGGGTGGTCGTCCCGGGCGGGCAGGAACCCGTGCGCGCGGGCCACCGTCTTGATCGCGTTCCGCACCCGCTGGACGGTGCCCTCGGACCAGAAGGGCAGGCCCGTCCCGATGCCCTTGGCCTGTGCGAGCCACGGCGGCGGCGCCGGGTGATCGGCGGGGTCCGCCGGCATCGCACGCTTGCCGCGACGGCGGATGTCGTCCTCGGCGTACGGCCGGGTGCCGCCCGTCTGCGCCCCCTTCAGCGCCTCCGCGTCCACCGGCAGACCGTGCTCGTACGCCATCGGCTCCGGCACCCGGACCAGCGCGTTCCCGTCGATCGGGCGGGTCGTCCCCGGCTGTGCGCTGCCGCGGACGCTGACGGTGACCCGGTGCCGGAACGACATCCGGTACGCGCTGGTGTGGCCGACGTAGCGCGGCACCACGACGTAGAGGCCGACCTTGCCCGCCGAGATCGAGTCCGTGTTCGACGACGTGTAGGACAGGTTGACGGACACGCCCATGCCGACGTCGGTGTTGTGGAACGGCTGCAGGCCGAAGTCGACGCTCGGGAGCGTCAGGGTGCTGCTGTTCGTGAGGCCGTGACCGCCGCTGGAGCCGGAGATGAGGGTCCGCACGTTCTCGACGGCGGACTCTTTGCTGGTGGCGCCGACCCGAGCGGCGCCGGCCAGCAGCTCGGAGCGGACCGACACCGTGGCCACCGGCCGGCCGTGCTCGTTGTGCAGGTCGAACTGGTACCCGCCGTCGGCGTTGTTGACGGCCGCGTCCAGATGCATGTTGAGGTTCCACAGCTTCTGGAGCAGTTCCTTGCGCAGTTGGCCGCCCACCGGCAGGTCCAGCCCGCGCTGCCGCAGCTCCGCCACCGTCGCGTCGAACACCTCGGGGAGGTGCGACACGCCGGAGGCGAAGAAGAAGGCCGGCAGCCTCCCGGTCTTCACCGCGGCGCCGGTCGCGGTGACCTGGGCCGGCGCGGTCGCGAGGTAGCTGTCGGGAACCCAAACGAGCAGCTTCTCGTCGGTCGGGTCGTCGATCCGGTGCACCGGAACGGTGTCCCAGCCCCGGGCCTTCCCGACGCGGACCTGGAACGACCACTGCCCGGTGTAGGCGAGGAGCGTGTGGCCGCCGTCGGCGACCTCGACGTGACCGCCCTCGGCGTCGGCGATGTGGGTGGTCGACCGGTTGGACTGGTTGGCGGTGCCGGACAGTGAGACGCCGACCCTGACGACCTGGAGCGCGAAGGGGGTCGCGCCGATGCCGAAGGACAGCGAGATCGCCCCACGGGTCGCGCCGGTCTGCCCGGACACGCTCTGGGTGTGCGCGCCGGTCGCGAAGACCGAGTTCACCGTGCCACCGGCCGTATGCTCGCCCTCGACCGGCGGCAGGTTCGACACCTTCCGCGTCGAGCCGGCCGGGTTCTCCACCTTCTGCGGGTCGGTCGCGTCGAGCCTGACCAGCACCTCGGCGTCGCCCATCGGCACCTGCAGGCCCCCGAGCAGGTGCGGGAAGTTGGCCAGCAGCCGCTGTGGGAGCAGGTCGACGTCCTCTTGCGTGTAACGCGCTCCGGCCCGGTCCAGCTCCCGCCGGATGCGGGCGACGACCTCCAGGATCTGCGGGAGGTCCTCGCGCGGAATACCGGCCCGGACGACCATCGGGTCCACGGTGACCGGGGTCATCGCCGCCGACTGCGCCGGTGCCGGCGGCTCCGGCGGCTCCGTCGACGCGGGCGGTCCCGGAGGCGCGGGCGGCGCCTCGCCCTCGGCGTCCGGGGGGAACGGCAGCGGATCCGGTTCGACGACGGACTCCGTCTCGTGCCCGCTTCCGACCGAGGTGAGCGGCTCTGGGGTGATCTCATGCTCACCTTCGACCGAGGTGAGCAGCCCCGGGGTGACCGGCAGGCCCTCCCGGTCTCCCGGGATGAACATCCGGAACCACGCCTCCCGGCGGGGCTCCTCCGTCCCGGTGTCTCCGGAGGGACGCGAGACCAGGTCGCCGGTCCGCCGGTCGAACACCGCCTCGTGCGGAGTGGCGACCACCGGCCCGTTCAGCGCCCGCGACACGGGCTCGGCGAGGCTCGCGCCGTTGTCCATGACCAGGAGCGGGTGCAGGCCGGGTGCCAGCCGCTCGACGGCCTTCGCCATCGCGTAGGCCTTGAGCTCCTGCTCGCGGGCCGTGGCCAGGCCGTCCTGCGCTTCGCCGACGACCAGCACCATCCCCTCAGGCACGACCTCGCTCAGCCGGGAGAGCGTCTCGACGTCCCGTGGCAGGGCGGACCTGCCCTGGCCGGGCAGCCACAGCGCCACCGTTCGGTCGCCGGCCCTGCCCCACTGGGTCTTCGCGACCGTCTCGGCCGCCGTCTCCTCGCGCAGCACGAGGTCGCGTGCGAGGTCCTCCGCCGCCGTGCGGCCGGACCGGGCGATCTCGGCGGCGATCAGCTCCCGCCAGTCCCGCGGCGCCCGTTCGAGGGCCGACCCGCTGAGCGCCGCCCGGACGATGGCGGCGGTCTCCTGCCGGAGCTGCGCGCGCCGGACGTCGGACAGCAGGCCGAGCGTCGCTCGGGCCCGGCCCAGGTCGAACCGGGCGGTACCGGTCAGCTCGTCGAGGACGCGGGTGTCCGGGAGGCGCGGCAGGCCGAGGATGTCGGCCGCCAGGTCGGCGGCGGCCCGGTGACCGGCCCAGGCGATCTCCGCCTCCGTCACCAGCAGGACCCGCTGAAGGCCCCGCGCCGCCGCGCTCTCGTCGTCCAGGGTGATGCCGGTGAGCTGCCGGATGATGAGGCGGGCCTCGTGGCGAATCCGCGGGTAGTCCGCCTCCTCGTTGTCCCGCAGCAGGTCGATCGTGGTCCGGGCGACGTTCTCCCGGGCCCCGTCGATGAGGACCCGCGGCACGAGGGGCTCGTCGAGGTCGTGCATCAGGCTGCGCGCGAGGGCCTCACCGGCCGCCGCGCCCGACCGGGCGATCTCGGCCGCCACCAGCAGGCCCGCCTGGTCGACCCGCGAGGCCTCGCCACCGGGGTCCCGCACCGAGGGGATCCGGCCGCTCAGGTCGCCCACGAACGTCGCGGCCTGCCCCATGACCTCGGCACGGCGCCGCTCCGGCAGCCCGGCCAGGACCTGCCGCGCGCGGCCGAGCGGAGTCGAGGGCACGGTCTCTCCCGCGTTGACCGCCCTCCGGACGCGCTCGCGATGCGAGGCGGTGAGGTCGCGGGCGAGTCGCTCCCCGGCATCCGGGCCCGACCGGGCGATCTCGGCCGCGACGCGCAGCCCGGCCCAGTGCTCCCACCGCACCCGGCCCCCGGGGTCCTGGAGCGAGGGGACCCGGCCGCTCAGGTCGCCCACGAGCATCGACGCCTGGCCCATGACCTCGGCACGCCGTTCCTCCGGCAGCCCGGCCAGCACCTCCCGCGCCCGGCCGAGCGCGGTGGTGGGCACGGGCGGGGCGACGGACTCGGGAGGCGCCGGGGTGGTCTCGGTTTCCCGGCCCGAGTCCGGGGTGGACGCGGGAGGGGCGACCGTCTCCTCGGGCGTGGGAGGCGTGAGCGTCTCCTCGGGCGCGGGAGGCGTGAGCGTCTCCTCGGGCGTGGGAGGCGTGAGCGTCTCCTCGAGCGCGGTCCTCTCGGCCGGCGGGACGGTGGCCGGCGGTTCGACCTCGCCCCCGGTCTGCTCGGTCGCCGGAACGGTGACCGAGGTCTCGGGCTCGTCGATGGTCTCGTGAGGCGCGGGTGGGCGCTCGGCGGCGTCCGCCTCCGTGCTCGTCTCCGGCACGGACGTCGGCCGCGTCGGCTCTTCGAGCATCGTGACGGTGCCGTCGCCGGAGCGCGCCTCCAGCAGCCCGCCGGTGCCGCCTGCCGACGGCGCGCGGCCGCCGCCCTCGGTCCGCGTGTCGGTGACCTGTCCCAGAGTGACGATTCTGGCCTTGGAGAACAGCGCGGAGGGCTGGACCTTCGCGGGCCCGCGTTCCGCCCGCAGCCGCTGGGACTCGGCGCGGATGTCGTTGTCCAGGCCCGGAATGCCCGCGCCCCTGCCGTCCCCCTCGCCGAGCACGTGGCCGGGGCCCGCGAACGGATCCCTCGACGGCCGGGGCGGCTCGGCGATCACCGGGTCGGTGAAGGTCCTGCTCAGGCCTGCGAGGTGAGCGTCCGCGTCGTTCCCGCCGAGTCTCCGGCCGGGCGAGGAGAACGAGCCGGTCTCAGGTGCCTGCTCGCGCGAGTACAGGTCGGCGAACGTCATCGCGTTGCCCGCCCCGTAACCCCTCCGGGTCGCGGACACCGGACGCGTGGTCCTGCCGGCGGACACCGGGCGTATGGTCCTGCCGGACGACTCGCTCTCGTGGACCGACACGACCTCGCCGGACGGCTCCTCCTCGCGGGCCGGGACGCCGTCGCGGGCCGGCACGACCTCGCCGGTGCGCAGCCGGTATCCCGGGGCCGCCAGCGGGTTGCCCGGTCGGTCCGGCGGCGGGGCCTCGTGGGGGGCGGTGAGCGTGTCCCTGTGCGCGGCCGCCCACGCCGCACGGGCGCCCCTTTCGAACCCGCGAATCCCCGTGCCGTCGCCGGTGCCCAGCTCACCGCGGAAGAACCGGTACCGGCCGGTCGGGTCGGTCCAGCTCAGCAGCGTCCCCCGGCCGGTCTCGGCGGGGATGGGAAGCGACGCGAGACCATCCTCGTCGAAGGGGATGTGGGGTGGTGTGAGATGACCGTCGACCGATCCCTCGGAGCCCGAGGGAATCCCGGACGGCGGCCCGTACGTCCCTACGCCGCCGGGTGCACCGCCGGCCGTGTTGAAGTAGGGCGCGTCCGGATACTCCGACGCCGGCACGTCCCAGGTCAGCGTCTCCTGCGCGGGGAACTCCTCCGTACGGCCGTCGGGATGGACGACCCGCCACGCGCTGGGCCGGCCGTCGGCCTGCGGCGCGAGGTGGAAGTGCCCCGACGCCGTCACCGCGACGCCGTGGGTCACCCGGTGCATGACCATGCCGGTCTCGTGGGCCGTCGAGTCGAGGTCGTCCCGGCCCGTCCGCACGGGAGTGCAGACCAGGACCACGTTGTCGGTGTACCCCAGGCTCGCGAGCCGCCGCGCCGCCCCCTTGATGAGGTCCCCGCGCCACGCCAGGTCGACGCCGTGGCCCGCGGTGAACGCCGTCCGTGCCGGGTTCGTGAGCGGCGGGGTGAACCGCGCTCCCTGCAGCCGTCCCTCCGACCAGCGCCAGACGATGCCGGTCATGTCGCGCAGCCCGCCATAGAACGACGCGCGGAGGGACCAGTCGAACGACGGGAAGAGGTGCAACCCGACGAGTTCCCCGTCGGAGTCCGTGATGCGCTGCCACGGTTCCTCGCCCGTTGCGGCGGTGAAGATCCGCCTGCGCGAGGTCGGCGTCCAGGACGCCCGCGTCGTGAGGTCCCGCTCGTCGGCGCCTTCGGCCGGGGCGGGAGCCGGTGCGTCGTACGTCAGCAGGTGCGGCGGTGTCAGGTCGGCGAGCAGCTCCCGGTCGTCGGTGCGCTCGCGCGGGCCGAACTCCTCGTCGGTCCAGGCGTACTGGTCCGCCGCCTCACCGGACAGCACCTTCCTGGGCACCGCGGAGCGGGAGTCACCGCCGAGGCCCGCCCAGCGCCAGGCCCGCAGCACGTCGAACAGCGGCTGCGACGTGGCCGTGCCCCAGGAGATCACCGCCTGGAGGAACAACCGCTGGTGATCCGGCTCGAAGCCGAGCCGCCGGTAGACGCGGAGCAGCCACTCGGTCTGGTCGGGCGGCAGGAGATGCACCTGGTAGCCGCGGACGTCGCGCATCTCGGTGCGCCACTCGTCGCTGCGCTGCTCCCGGGCGTGCGGGACGTCCTTCCACAGTTCGGTCAGGGCCGCGTGGTGGTAGTGGACCGCCTCGTAGATCCCGGTCATGACGTCCTGGAGCGTCCACTCCGAGTCCTCGCCGAGCAGCCGCTCCAGCTCGGCCCCCTTGGCCACGCGGAAGCCGCGGGCGGCAGCGTCGGCTCCCATGCGGCGGGCGAGCGTGACGTACAGGCGGCGGCCGGCGTCGCGGACGGCGTTGAGCACCTCCAGGTCCGCCCCCAGGACCCGCCCGAGGGCGCGCTCGTACACGGTGCGCGCCGAGGCCCAGGAGGGAGAGTCGTAGACATGCCCGAACCTGACCGGCGATTCGGGGAGGTTGTCGGTGTCCTCCGGGCGCGTCAGATCCGCCGGGATGTCCTCGGCGGTCGCGGGCCGGGCCTGCGGCGCGCTCATCCACCGCGGCCAGTCCGGCGGCGGAGACGGCACCGGCGCGGGCTCTTCCACCGCCGTCTCGGACGGCACGGTCAGCTCGCCGGCGTTCGCGGACAGGGAAGTACGGGCGAGCGCGTCGGCGAGTTCGTCCACCGACGGCTCCCGGCCGTCCTCCTCCGGCGGGAAGAGCCTGCGCGTCAGGTCGTCGTACCGCTCGCCGAGCACGCCGCGGAGCGATCGGTCGAGGTCGGCGTAGCGCGCGAGCGTACCGCGACGCGGGCTGGCGCCCCCGAGCTCGGTCTCCAGCCGGAGTGCCGCCTCCTCTGCCGGTGTACCCGCGCTCCGCAGCTCCTCCAGGACGCGCCCCGCGTGCCGGGCGTACCGGAGTTCCCGCATCGCCACGGCGTGCTGGACCAGAGTCCCGGCCTGCTCTCGCAGGCTCACGTCGGCATGTGCCAGATTCCCCCCGCCGGAGTACAGGGGATGCGCCTCGGCGTGCACCTCCGTGACCGTCGCGATGGCCCGGCCCGTCGGGTTCGGCACCCCGTCGGAGAACCACCAGGACGCCGGGGCCTTGTCGAACTCCTCCCCCAGTGCCGCCTGAACGTCGTCCAGGCCACCGGTCAGGAAGAGGTTGCGCGGGTTATCGGGATCGACGCCGATGGCGGTGAGCCACTCGCCGGCGGTCAGCGGCCCGCGATCGAGCGCCGTGTCGAGGACCATCCACTCCGGACGGCCCGCCACGTCGTGCGCCCACACCACCACGGCGATGTGATACGCCCAGGGGATCCGCACCGGGCCGAGGTGACCCGGCCGGTCGCCGGAGCGCAGCCCCAGTGCCCCGTACCCGGCCTCCGCCTGGGTGACCATGATCTTGCCGACGGGCGCGCCCCACTGGAGGAGTCGCAGCGCGGCCAGATGAGCACGCAGGTAGCAGCCGTCGGCGACGTGGTCGTTCGGCACTCGGACGGCGCCGAGTTCGGAGTGCTGGAAGGTCAGCTCGGTCAGCAGGTCGTACCATCGCGCGACCTGCTCGTACGCCACCGGGTCCGGCCGGGTCTCGGCGAACAGGTTGTCGGCGGCGGCCAGCGGCCAGACCTCGTTCCAGCGGTGCCAGGGGGCGTCGCCGTGCTCCCGCTCCCAAAGATCGTTCAGGTGCCGGTCGATGGACGCGCCGTAGCGGGCCTGGTAGGCCTCCTGCACCGCCCATGCCTGCGGCAGGTCCTCGCCGAGGAGGCGCAGCAGGGCGAACGCACCCTCCGCGTCCTCGTGCTCCACCAGCACCGTGTGCAGGTTCTCGGCGAAGGCCTGGACCTGCGGCAGCGCGGCCGGCGACGTCTTCGGAGCGACCGCGATCGGGCCGGGCGGCGGAGCCCCGAGAGTGAACTCCGAGACCAGGCCGAGCATTCGGAGGACGTCCTCGACCAGTTCCTCCGGCGCGCGTCCCTCCGCCACCGCGTCGTCCATCGCCTCGGCCAGTGAGGTCCCGCCGGTCCGCTCCTGGAACGCGACGTCCAGGGAGTCGGCCGTCCGGTCGTCCCCGAGCGAGCGGCGCAGGCGAAGTTGCTCCAGGACCGCGGAGCGGTCGACCGGGTCGCCGGCCAGCAGCGAGGCGAGGCGGCCGGCGTAGTACTCCTCGGACGGGCCGGTCGCGGGCGGGGTGGACGCCGTGTCGTCCGGCCGGACCACCACCTCGTACGTCTCCGTGCCCGCGACGGTGGCCGCGGCGCCGCTGTCCTCAGTGGTCACCACCATGGCGAAGTGCGGCGCACCGGACGCGTCCAGCGGGTGGTCGCCCAGCACCGCCGTCGCGTCCAGCGGGTGGTCGCGCAGCACCGCCGTCGCGTCGACCACCGACTCGATGATCTCCAGGTACCGCGCCGGCATCTCCTGGGACGGGTCGAACGGCCCTCCCGCCATGAGCCCGTCGCTCTTGACCGCCGAACGCGTCTCCACCCGCCGGGTTCCGTCGGGACCGACCACCGTGAAGGTCGAGGCACGCCGGAACACCGACGTCGGATCGACGTGCTCATCCGGCAACCCCGCCGGACGCCACGCCTCGGCCGCCAACTCGACCAGAGAGTCCCGCAGACCCCAATGCCGGGCATCGGGACGGTCCAGGCCCAGGTCCGGAGCGTCCTTCGTGCGCCCCGGCCGCACCTGGACGGCCTCCGGATGATCCGGATCGACGACCAGCTTCACCGCCATGAACAGCTGGTCCTTCGATCCTGGAAGCTCATAGCCCCGGTTCACGTAGGCGTCGAACACGCGATTCAGCGACTGCTGAAGGGCGTCGACGTCGTGCGCGACCACCCCCGGCATCGGCTTCACCGGCAGCACCACGACGTGGTTGCGAACCCACGTGCCGTTCGCCGCCTGGATGCGCTGCACGTTCAGCCGGACCAGGTTCTCCCGCCCCGGATCGTTCGCCGCTCTGGTCGGGGAGAAGTGGATCCCCGGGTCGAACCGCCGCGTCGCGACCTTCACGACCGGCGCGTCGAGCCGCCGGTCGAGCCAGTCTTCGGGACTCGCCGTTCTTTCGACCTTCGCCCCCGGCTCCTTCACCGGGACCGGCACACCGTCACGAGGATCGTCGTCGAACCGCGCCACCGACCACGCCGGTGGCGCGGATTCGATGGTCGGGCGGGGGCTCATGAGGCCCCAGAGCTCCTCGACCGTGGTCTTCTGCAGGTACCCCGGGGAGCCGGCCGTCCCACGACCGGGCGCCCCTTCGGGATGGGTCCAGTGACTCAGGACCTCCAGGCGCCCCGCGGCGTCACGCGTTCCGAGCGCGAGCGCCACGTGACTCAGGTCGTCGAAGAACACGAGATGCCCGGCGGGGATCGTGGACGTCGACAACCCGGTCCGAGGATCGACCTCGTGCCGCGTGGGGTTCCCGGCGAGCATTGAGCGCTTCAGCGTGGCGAGGTAGGTCATCCTCCCCTCCCACCACGCCCTCGCGGGCGGCGCCTCGGCCTGCCGCAGCCATGCCCGGACCATCTCCGTCGCCGCTCGGGCGGCGTCCCGGTGGATCCCGGTCAGCCAGTTCCGGTCGACCGCACCGGACCAGTAGGCGGTGAACAGGAACGCCTGCCAGCAGTTCAGCCTGCTCTGCGACGAGGGCGTGGGAGCCTCACCGCGAAGCCACTGATTGAACTCGTTGGTGCCGTATGGCGTCGCCGTGTTGAGCTTGAAGAGGCCGTCCACATCGGAGTGCGTCCATTCGTGGAAGCCGATGGATCCCAGCGCGGCCCGCGCCACCCGGTGCGTCCACTGCAGCACCGTGGCCGGATCGAACGCGTAGACGTCGGCCGCCGCGACGCTGGAAGCCGGCCGAAGGCCCGGCGCCATGCTCCGGACGGTCTCGGCCGGAGGGGTGACCCGGTGCCGCACGGCCGTGGCCGTCTCCAGGCCGACGCCCTCCTCGTCGGCCCAGCGGACGCGCTTGGCGACGCCGGGCGTCTCCACCGCCGGACTCTCGGCCCGGTCGATGTCCCTGGACGGGGTCTCCTGGGACAGGGCGTCTCCGGCGGGTGGGAGAGCGGGTTCGTCGGTCAGGTCCGCGAGCAGCTCCGCATCCCGGGTGCGGGCACGCGGGGTGAACTCCGTCTCGATCCAGGCGCGCAGCTCCGACGCCCCACCGGCCAGGACCTCATCCGGCACGGCGTACCCCAGGTCAGCGGCCGGCCCCGCCGACCGCCAGGCCTCCAGCGTGTCGAAGAACGGCTGCGACATCTCGATCCCCCAGGACATCACCGCCTGAAGGAACAACCGACCCTCATCCGCCCCGAACCCGAGCCTCCCGTAGATCCGCAGCATCCACTCGGTCTGGTCGGGCGACAGGAAGCGGACCTCGTGCCCGCGGTCGCGCACCTCGTCGAGCCAGGCCTGATCACGCGGGCCCCGGGCCCGAGGACCCTCGCCCCACAACTCGGCCAGCGCCTCATGGTGTCGGTGCACCGCTTCATTGATCGCGGTCATCACCTCACCGAGACTCGCCTGCGGGTCGCCGTCGAGCAGCTCGTTGAGCCTCTCCGCCGGGGATCCGGTCGCCGCGTCCTCCGGTCTCGGCAGGAGGTCGAGGACCTCGAACAGGCGGCGGGCGACCCCGCGAACCGCGCGAATCACCTCCGGGTCCGTCGCGAACACCCGTCCCACCGCGCGCTGGTACGCGCCGTGCGCCGGAGCGGACGCGTCCTGCGGGGGCGCGAGCGACTCGTCGGCCGGCCTCGGCAGGTCACCGGAACCGCGCTCCGGCAACGGGATGTGCACCGCCTCGCCGTCCTCGCCCCCGACCGGCCTCAGGTACAGGCCCGCCGCTCCTCTGACGAGCGTGTACGGCTCCGCCTCGAACCCGTCCTCGCCCAGGACGCCACGCAGCTCGGCGACGTTCTGCACCCGGCCGATCCAGCCACTGTCCCCCCGCAGCAACGCGCCCGTCGGAACGTGGAAGAAGTCGGCGCCCTCCGCGCCGAGCCGCACCCATCCTTCCGGGGACAGCACCATCTCGTCGGAGAGCCTGATCGACCCCGTACTGCTGACCTCATAGCCGAACGACCCGGAACTGGACTCCAGCCCCCGCGAATGGAACGACCAGCGATCAACCGCCTTACCCGCCCCCGTCAGGGGAGCCGGCACCTCATCGGCGGATACGACCGTCAGCTCACCCGCGCGCGGCCCCGAGACGAGCACCTCCCGGCCGAGCGGCGAACCCGGGCCGGGTCCGGTGTCCGGCGCCCCACCGCGAAGACCCGGCCCGCCGCCGAGGCGCAGCACGTCCAGAGCCGGCGCGATCCTCCGGTGGAAGAACGCGCGGATCACGTTGCCCTGGTACCAGCGGCGCGTCAGGGGCGTGCCCGCCATCCGCCGATCGGTCGCCCCCGGGTTCGGGCCGAAGAGGTGGGGCAGCCTGGTCTCCAGGCCGTCGACCAGCCGGTGGCCGCCGGCCGGGTCCTCCTCGAGCGGGAGCATGCCGTGCAGGCCGCTGGGCGCGTGCACCCGGATGACGCCGCGGGGACCGGACAGGAAGACGTCGACGTCGAACTCGTAATGGCGGTACCTGCGGGTGGCCTCCTTGTTCCGCTCCTCGGTCGTGCCGAGTTCGCCCGACTGTTCCGCCGAGTGCTCCCGGCCGTACTCGCCACCGCCGAGGCCGAGCATCTTCGCCGACCCGACCTCGCCGCCGCTCTCGACACCGAACTTCAGCCGCCAGCCGCTGGACTCCTCGTGCTTCTCCTTGCCCGCCTCGCTCTCCTGGGTGTAGATCCGCCCCTTGAACGGCGTCCCGTCGACGGGCCCGATGACCCTCGCCCGGGTGATCTCCGCCCCGACGATGGTGTGCCGCCCGAAGACCGGCACCTCGTAGGCGTTCCGCAGGACCTCCTTGCTGGAGGGTCGGATCATGCCCTGCCCGGTGAAGCGCTGGTAGCGCAGGCCCGCGAGCGTCGTGAAGTCGAGACCGGGAACCTCCCAGGCGCCGGGAGCCCGCAGGTCCTTCGGCCGCCCGTACGGTGAGGCGGCGGGCGCGGCCCACCGCTCGACGGCGGCGGCGAACGGGACTCCCCACGGATGCAGGTTCTCGATGAGGGCGTTCACCGCGTCGGCGTCCAGTCCGTGCCAGGGCCCCTGCTCGACCCACTGCGGGTCGGTTCCCAGGACGGGGGCGAGAGCCTCCGCCGGCGCCTCCAGCACGGCGATGTGGTTCGGGACGAGCAGCCGTACGTCGCCCTTGAGACCGTTCGGCCCTGGTTCGTCCACGTGGTGCCAGATGAACGGCCGGTGGCCGTACCAGAGGTCGCCCAGCTCACGCGTGTGCGTCAGGCGGCCGAGGCCGGTGACCGCCGCGCGGGCGCCGCGTACCGGAACGTTCAGGATCTCCGGCGGCTCGGAGTTGAGGCCCATCTCGAGCCGGAACGACAGCGGATGCCGGTACTCCTGCGATCCCTCGCGGGTGCCGGCGCGGTAGATGTCGAGCCTCTTGCGGGTCTCCTCGGAGCCGTGCCCGGACGTACTCCCGTAGGCGCCGCCGAACTCCGGCCCGGCGTGGCCCTGGCCATGGCCTTCCCGGCCGACCCGGGCGCGCACGTCGAAGCCGGTCTCCCACCCGAAGGAGGAACCCTCGGCGTCCGTGAACTCCGTCTGCCCCTCGTTGCGGAGGGTGAGCTTGACCTCCGGCCGATCCAGCTGTTCCGTGGCGACGCCGGGCCGGGCGGTGACGCGCACCCAAAGGTAGCGGGTGGCGCCGAACGCCAGCGGGAGGGGAACCCAGCGGATCACGCCCGACCCGGTCAGCTCGCCGTTGTACTGGGTGCGCAACCCGTCCGATGAGTACGCCGTTTCGAGGACGCGCCACAGCAGGTTCGGCCGTTCCTCGTCGTCGAAGAACTCGCGTAGGAGGCCGCGGTCCCGCAGCAGCTCCCGGATCCGGTCGAGTACGTCCTCGGCGTTCAGCGTCTCCGGGTAGGACATCCCCTTCAGCAGCGCCGGCGGCACGAAGCTCGTCGGCGGCCGCGGAACCGGCGGTGTCACTCCCGGCGCGGTCAGCCCGAGGTCGAAGATCCGGCGCTCGGGGACCACCAGGTCCATCGCGTCCTTCACCCGGAGGTAGCGGGTCGCCATCGTCCGGTGCGACCTGCCCCTCCAGCGGAAGAGGGTGACCTCGAACACCGGGTCCATGCGGTAGGTGTGCGCCCTACCGCCGTACGTGGCCCGGCTGATGTCGATCGGGCCGCGTGCCTCGCCCTTCTCGTACTTGCGCTCCCACTCCACCGCGCCGTGGCCGGTGGCCTGGATTCGGCCGCCGAGCGGATGGTCATGCTCCGCGGACGAGCCGTTCATGCCCGGCACATCACCGAAGTCGCCCTCTTCGGGACTCAGGGAGTGCGGGGGTTCGGCCTCCGCGCCCAGCCGGAACTGCGGTCCGGCGCTGAACATCAGGCCGCCGCTCCACTTGTGCTCGCCGGCGGTCTTGTGGAGGGCGGCTCCCTGCTCGTACTGCTCGATCTCCGTGCCGTCGTCGGCGTTCACGTGGCGTGGCCGGTAGCCGCGCAGGCGGATGCGCAACGCCTGCTTCATCCCGTCCTCGCCTCGCGGCAGGCCGACGATGCGGCCCGACTCCCCGGCGAGAGCGGGGAAGAAGGCGGCGAGCTGGTCCGGCCTGAACGCGGTCCCGATGTCGATCAGCCAGTCGGGCTCGACGGTGAGCCAGGCGTCGGACAGGCCGTTCGCCTTCGCGTACATCCTGGCCGCGACAAGGGGCAGCTGCGGCATGGCGAAGAAGGACGGGTACAGCCCGGACGTCCCGCCGGACCAGAATTCGGCCTTCGGCTCCCGTGGCCAGAACCGGACCGGGATCGTTCGCCCGGCCGTCCGGATCTGCTCCAGCGTCAGCGGTATGGCGGGCCGATGCTCGTGCGGCACCACGACGCGCGCGGTGACATCGTTCCGCTGGTCGATCCACCAGGGCTCGGCACGGTGCCCGACCGGCCGCACCGACAGCTCGTAGATGACGTTGTAGTTGTGCTCGTCGACGTTCTTGGTGGTCTCGGTACGGCGATAGGACTTGGCGCCTCCGGAGAAGTCCCTCTTCAGGGTGTAGGCGTATCCGCCGCGCAGACCGCCGGCTCCGAGCACGAGTCGCAACCACTCGGACACCTTGATCCGCGCGCCCGCACCGGCCGCGATCTTCAGCGCGATCTCGGTCTTGCGATGCCCGGCCGCCGAGGCCGCCATCAGCGCCCGGCCGTTGACGGTCATCTTGTAGACGCCGTCCCGGTTCAGCCGTTCCATCAGGTACGCCTTGGCGCTGAGCACGTACTCCCGCCCGCCGAGCGTCACCGTGTGCTCGATGCCGGCCATCAGGGCGCCCAGGTCGGACTCCAGCGCCGGCCGGCTGAACCAGGTGGCCATCTCCAGGTCGACGTTCGACCAGTCCGGCCTCCGCCTTCGTTGCCGTTCCGACAGTGCGTCGTGGTGCCGCTGGGCGAGGACCGCGCGCAACTGGTCGTGGACCAGTTCGGAGCCGGGCAGGGTGACGCCCATCCCGAGACCGACGCCCTTGCGCGCCGCGAGCGCCAGCGGCTCGAGGTGACGGGGATCGACCTTCATCCGGCGGCCGAGCCGCTGGGGGCGCACGTACGCGGACTGAGGTGGCAGGCCGCTCTCCGGTGGCCGCAGCACGCTGACGTTCGGCCGGCTCGTCGCGGTCGCGTCCCGGCCGGCGCCGTCGTGCGTCACCGGCGGGGTGTGGGTTTCGTCCTGCGGGGGTTGCGGACGCAGTTCCGGCGTCCGTGTGGAACCGGTCAGCCTCTCCTCGAAGTCGGCGGCGTCCCGCTGCGCGACGCCGATCTCCGACTCGACCACGGTGTCGACCGGATCGATGTCATGAGTGGTCGACCGGATCTCCACCGTCAGCTCGAGGCCGGTCCGGTACCTGGACTGCGGGCCCGTCGTGTTCAGGACGGTGTGACCGAGGGCCTGCTCGGTGGTGCCGTACCCGGTACCGCGGGAGAACTCGACGGTGACCGTGGGCCCGTGCACGAAGCCCGTTCCGGTCGGATCGTGTCCCGCGGCGGTCAGTCCGGCGGTGCTGAGGTCGTAGCCGATGAGCGCCTTGCTCTCGGCGAGCCGTCCCGGCTTGCTCGACAGGCTCGCGCCGGTGTCGAATCGTACGGAGACGTCGCTGTCTCCGACGTACTGGACGCCGTCGATCCGCGCGCCGATCGAGAAGTGGCCCGTGAAGGTGCCCTTCGCCATCTTGACGCGGACCCGCTTCGTTGGAATACCGCTGCTGAGCAGCAGTCGGCTGCGGTTGCGGGCCGACGACTCGTTGAGGTGCTCCAGGACCTCGGTCATCACCTGATGAACGGAACCGGCCGGCATCTTCGCCCCGATCAGCCGGCGCTGCAACGCCGCCACCGCAGGGATCGTGTCGACCGCGTTGATCACCTCGGTCGCCTGGGACGGGCGCCGGCCGGTCCGCTGCCCGCCGGTCCTGGGGACCGTACGGTCCGGACGCGGCGCGTTGACCTCGGTGAAGGGCTCGGGGAAGTCGACGTCGAAGCGTGCGGGCAGCACCGTGTCGTTCGGGCGCTCCTCGCCGTCGACGAACACCCGGACCGCCATGCCGGCGCGGAAGCGGGTGGTGTCCGCGACGAAGAGCTTGCGGCCGGCGATGAGCTGCCGCTCCCGATCCACCTCCCGCCCGTGCGACGACCCCGCGCCGATGATCGGCATGCCAGGGATGATCACCGATGCCACCGCCGAGGCGAGGCCGAGGAACGTCAGCAGCATCCCGTCGAGCCCGGTCGAGACCTCGTACGCCCGCTTCCCTCCCGAGGACATCGAGGCGAAGGACACGCCGAACTCACGGATGCCGCCGCTCGGCCGCGTCCCCAGGGTCACGTCGCGCAGGACGGGCCGGAGCCAGACGAGGCGGCCGTCGGCGACGACCATGTGGCCCCGCTGGAACAGGACGCGCCACTCCTCGGGATCCTTGGTCCGGAGCAGGTCCCGCAGCCCCTGCTGGATCCCCTTGCCGAGCTCCGGGCCGTCGTCGGCGTGCCTGGAGCCGCTGCCAACGTGGTGCGCCCAGAACTGGACCTGGTCGGCCGACCACGCGTCGACGCCGGTGAACGTCGCCTCTCCGAGCGCGTCGGTCTCGAGGTACCACGGGGCCTGCTGCTCGGCCGGCGCCCGCTCGCCACCGTCGTCCTGCTCGAAACCGACCTCTTCGAGACCCTTCTGCTCGAGACCGTCCTGCCCGAGGCCCTCCTGCTCGAGGACCTCCTGCCCGGAGACCTCGTGGCCCGGATCCTCCTGCGGCGGAGCCTCGCCCTCCGGCCAGTGCGTGATCCAACGGTCGGCCCGCACGTCCGCGGAGGAGGGGGTGAGGACCGGACCCCTCAGGCGGTCGGCGAGCTCCTGGGCGAACGAGTGACCGTCGGCGCGCGGCGTCCCGGCCGGGTGCACGAGGAGCAGGAGCGGATCGCCCGGCTCGTACTCAAGGTGCTCCATCACCCAGAGCGCGGTCTCCTCCGGGCTCTTGGCGCCTCCTTCGAAGAAGACCGTGAAGGCATCGGGATCGTAGGTTCCCGAGACGACCGGCGTCTCCCTCTGCTCGACCGGAGCGGCCGTGTCCGCACCGGACGCCGCCTCCCTGGCGGACACCGGCTCGGACGCGCGCGGCGTGGGGGTCGGGGTCGGGGTGTCCTGAACGTCGAAGACGCGGCCGTCCTCGTCGAGGAAACGGACCTGCCTTCCGGCGTCGGCCGGCGTCTCCGGAACCTTCCCGGCCCGTACGACGGCCGTCTCCGCCGGCGACGTCCCGGCGGTCTCCGTGGCCGGCGCCGAGTGCACCGGCCGCCCGCCGGGTGCCCCGCCCGGCAGCCTCGCCCCCATCTGCCGCTGAGCGATCAGCTCACCCACCGACCGGGACTGGTTCCGCTTCGAAGACGAGGGAAGCTCCGCGTACTCCCGCTCGACCCGATGCTCGTCCCAGACCTCGCCCGGCCAGTTGGACCGCCGCAGTTGCGCTCGGTATCCGTCGTACAGGAACCCGCGGTCGACCGGATCGAGCGCCGCCTCGGCGACGGACGGGGATGAGACGTCGCCCTCCGGCCGCTGGAAGTCCGTCACCTCCTCCGACGGGTCGATGGACATCTCGGAGGCTTCGTCATAGGCCGGGGAGTCGAGTTCCACCACGGCCACCGGCTCGCCCGTTGACGGGTCGGTGTGCAGGCGAACGCCGACGACGGAGAACGGCTCGCTGTCCAGGATGTAATAGACCGCGCCGAGGCCCGCCGCCTCGGCGAACCGGCCCGCGACCTGAACGGTCTCCTCCACCTGGAAGAGCTCCACCCAGCCCGGCCCGGCATCCCGCTCGACCCGCGCGAGTGCCTCCGCGGCCGACCCCCACGCCGGCCGGACCGGCGGCACCGGCACCGGCTCGCCCGGCTCGGCGGCGGAGAACGACTCCCCCGACCGCCACCGCGCCCAGTACACGACCCGCTGCTCCTGGTCGAGGCGCACGGCCGCCCGCCGAGCGAGCTGCCACTCCAGGTCCGCGATCGGGTCGACGCCCTCGTGCTCCAGGTCGTCGACGTTCAGCAAGGCGGCGACCTCGCGCAGCGTCAGGCCCTGCTCGCCGGCCGTTCGCTCGATCCGTCCCGGACCGGCCGCCTCCTGGAGACTCCTGGGGATGGACGGCGCCACCAGGTGGTCGTGCACCTGCAGATGCGGCGGCGTCAGCGCCGCCGCCTCCCGCGGACCCGTGAGGCCGGCGCCGGAGATGAAGGTCCGGTCGACCCATTCGTACAGGTCGGCCGCCTCACTGCTGAGCACCGAGCGCACGGGTTGGGCGCCGGGTCCGGCACCGTACCCGGCCTGTTCCCAGGCGGACACGACGTCGTACACCGGGTCCTGGTGCGGCCGGAGCACCCGCCAGGCGATCGCCGCCCCGAGGATCCCCCGGCCGTCGGAGTCCGGCAGCAGTTCCTCGTAGACCGAGAACAGCGCCGTAAGGCGGTCGAGCGGCTCGTCGGCCAGGCGGTATCCGCGCGACTCCCGCATCTCCGCGCGCCAGGCCTCGTCACGCTCTCCGGGGGGTTGAAGTCCGGCGCTGCTCCGTACGTATCCGACCGCGGTGGCGAGGGCGTCCATCGTCTCCTGCACGCCCCACTCGGGGCCGCTCAGCAGACGCTCCAGCTCCGCCGCCGAACCGACCGGCCACCGCTCCGTCGCGAACCAGGACGCGGCGTCCTGCCCGATTCTCGCGGACAGGTCCCGGTGCAGCGTGCGGACGCCGGCGGTCGCGGCTTCGAGCGCGCGCGGATCCTCCGCCAGTGATGAGGCGAGGGCCGTCTCGTAGCCATCACGAACGCCGGGCCAGGTCTCGTAGTCGTAGACGAGGCCCAGCCGTACGGGCGCGTCGAGAGTGCCGGAGTCCTCGGGCGAGCTCGACCGCGGCGACGGCGTGTCCACCGTCTCGGTCAACCGCGCGCGCTTGGCCGGCGGCTCCAGGCTCCCGTCGTCCCCGGCAAGCCGCTTCAGCGCCGAGGCCTCCTCGGCCGGCGTCATCACCGCGCCGTGGTCCGAGAACGCGACGAGGACGTCCGGGCCGTCCTGCGCCTCCACCGGCGTGAGGTGGATGCCCGAGGGCCCGCCGACGAGCGTGTAGGGCGTGACCTCGAACCCGGGCAGGCCAAGGACCTCGCGCAACTCGTCCGCGTTGGCGACCTGGCCGACCCAGCCGTTGTCACCCCGCAGCAACACGCCCGTCGGAGCGTGGAAGAAGTCGTCGCCGAACCGCAGCCAGCCGTCCGAGGACAGCGTCCGCCCGTCCGGAAGCCGCACCCGGCCCGCGTCACTGACGTCATAACGGAGCGGCACGGACCGGAACTCGGACGCGCGCTCGTACCTGAACCACCGCTCCGCGGACTTCCCCGTCCTCGCCGGCACCGGAGCGGGTACCTCGGTGAGGCCGCCCTCGCGAGGCCCGCCGACCGTGAACTCCCGCCCGATCGGCCAACCCGCCGCGATCGGATCGACCCCGGTGTCCCGCGACCCCCCGCGAAGACCGCCCCCCGGCCCGCCGAACCGGCCATCGGACGCGAACCCCGTCCTGGAGAGGAGGCGCGGGCTGCCCAACTTCTCGTGGAGGAGCAGGTGGGGCGCTCGCAACGCCATCTTCGCCCGCGCGTCCGTGATGCCGGTGAGGGGGGTGAACGCCGTCTGGATCCACTCGTAGAAGTCCGCCGCCTCGCTGTTCAGCGCCCACCGGGTCTTCACGGTGCCGAACCCGGCACGCTGCCAGGCGAGCACGATGCCGTGCAGCGGGTCCCCCAGCGGCACCCGCCAGGCGATCATCGCCGCGAGGATCCCCCGGCCCTGATCGGTCTCCGGCAGCGGATCCGGGTGGTTCGCCGTCAGGTTCCGGTACGCGGAGAACAGCCGCTCAACGTGGTCGAGCGGCGCGTCGGCCAGGCGGTAGCCGCGCGCCTGCCGCATGTCCGTGTGCCACGCCGCGGTACGGCTCAGGGCCTCCTCGGCGGGGTTCGGCGGCGCCTGCCGTCGCACCGCGGCGGCGAAGGCGGCCATCGTCTCGGGCACCGCCCAGTCCGGGCGGGCCAGCAGGGCTTCGAGCTCCGCCCGCGAGCCGACCGGTCGTTGTTCCGTCGCGAACCACGACGCGGCGCCCGCCCCCCGTGTGGCCGACAGGTCTGCGCTCAGCGTCCGTACGGCGAACCGGGCGGCGGCGTGCGCGCCCTGGCGTCCGGCCAGAATCGAGGCCAAAACCTTCTCGTGACCCTCGCGCAGGACGGGCCAGGCCGCGTGGCGATAGACCGGGCTGAAGAGGACGGGTGGTGGGGAGGTCAGCGGGTCCACGGGCGGGCGCGGCTGCTGCGACGCCGCCGGCCCGGCCGCCTCATGTCCAGGAGCGGCGTGGGTCTGGGCGACCGTCCACGCCGGCAGCGCGGACACGATGCGGAAGCCGAGCGGGGGAAAGACGCGGTTCAGCTCCTCCACCGTGGTCTTCTGCATGAATCCCGGGACGGTGCCCTGCCGGAGGTTCGGCCGCCCGGGCTCTCCTTCGGGGTACACCCAGTGGCTCAGGATCTCCTGGCGGCCCTGGGCGTCACGGGTTCCGAGCGCCAGCGCGACATGGGCCAGGGCGCCGAACACCACGAGATGCCCCTCGGGGATCGCCGGCGTGATCAGGCCGGTCCGGGGATCGACCTGATGAGACGTGAGCTCGCCGGCGAGCATCGATCGCGCGAACGCCTCGGCGTACGCGTAGTCCGCCTCCCACCTCGCGCGGGACGGCGACACCACGGCCAACTGCGTGCGGAAGGCCTCGGCCGTCACGCGGGTGGCGTCCTGGTGGATCCCTTCCAGCCAGGCCTTGTCGACGGCCCCGGACAGATGGGCCGTGAACAGCAACGCCTCCCAGCAGTTCATCGCGCTCCGCTCCGACGGCACGGGGCCCTCACCGCGGATCCATTTGGCGAAGTCGTTCGTGCCGCGCGGCGTCGTCGTGGCGAGCTGGAAGCCGTCCTTCGCGTCGAACGACGAGGGCACCCACTTGTAGAAGCCGACAGAGGCCAGCCCGGTCTGCAGGACGCGGTGCGTCCAGACCCGCACGATCGCCGGATCGAACGCGTAGGCATTCGCCGCCGGACCACTCGAGGCCCGGCCCCGCTCCTCCTCCGTCGCTGCGGCCGTGATCCGTCCGGTCCGGACCGGCGCCGACCATCCCTCCCCTGCGGTCAGGCCCTGCTCGGTTCCCGGCGTGCGTTTGGCCGATGGCTCCGAGTCGGCCTCGTCCTCGGCGGGCCGCTTCAGGCCCGAGCCGCCCGGGGCGGACGCGGCGGGATGAGACGGGCGGTCGTCCGGCCGGCCGACGACCTCGTAGATCGACGAGGCCGCGACGGTGTCCGCGGCGCCGCTCTGCTCGGTGGTCACCACCATGGCGAAGGCCGGCGCGCCGGACGACTCCAGCGGGTGGTCCCGCAGCACGCCGGTGGCGTCCACCACCGACTCGATCCGCTCCAGGTACCGCGCCGGCATCTCCTGGGCCGGGTCGAACGGCCCGCCCGCCATGAGCCCGTCGAACTTCACCGCCGAACGCGGCTCCGGCCGCCGGATCCCGTCGCTTCCGACGACGGTGAACGTCGCCAGCCGCCGGAACAACGACTCCGAGTCCAGGTTCTCGTCCGGCAGCCCACCGGCGTGCGACGACTCATGCGCGAGCACGACCAGGAAGTCGCGCAGACCCCAGTGCCGGGCGTCCGGACGCGTCAGCTTCAGGTCCGGGGCCTCCGCGGTGCGCCCGGGGCGGATCTCGACGGCCTCCCCGTGACCGGGGTCGACGACCAGCTTCACCGCCATGAACAGCTGATCACCCGACCGCGGAAGCTTGTATCCCCGGTTCACATGCTTGTCATAGATGCGGTTCAGCGACGACTGGAGCGCCCTGACGTCGGCCTCGGTCACGCCGAACATGGGCCTGACCGGCAACGTGACGACGTGCACGCGAACCCAGGTCCCGTTCTCCGCCTGCACGCGCTGCACGTTGATCCGGATCAGCGTCTCCCACGCGGAGTTCTTCTCCGACTCGCCCGCGAGGAAGTTCACCTTCGGGTCGTACCGCTCGGTCGCGACCTTGACCACCGGCGCGTCGAACCGCCGGTCCAGCCACTCATCGGGACTCGCCGGCCGCTCGACCTTCGCGCCCGGCTCCTCCACCGGAACCGGCGTCCCGTCTCGGAGGTCGGCGGTGGAACGCGCCGCCGGCCACGCCGGTGCCGCGGAGGTCACGGTCGTGGCCATGTCCAGGAGGGACAGCGCCTCCTGGATCTCCTCCACCGTGGTCCGCTGCAGGAACCCCGGACCGGACGGAAGAGTCGTCGGCCGCCCCGGCTCCCTCTCGGGGAAGTTCCAGTTGTTGAGAACCTCCTGACGTCCCAGGGCGTCCCGGGTTCCCAGCGCCAGCGCGACGTGGTTCATGTCACCGAACACCACGAGATGCCCGGCCTGGATGTCCCGCGTCGTCAGTCCGGTCCGAGGGTCGACGGGATGACGCGTGAAGTCGCCGGCCGTGATGAGGTCTCTCAGCGTGCCGAAGTACGCATTGTCCAGCGCGTCCGCCAGCGCCTCCTCATCCGGCTCCCCGGCCTGGCGCGCCCGGTAGACCGCCCCGATCGCCGCCCGGGCGGCCTGCTGATGGATCCCCTCCAGCCACGTCCGATCGACCGCGCCGGTCCAGTAGGCCGTGTAGAGGAGCGCCTCCCAGCAGTTCATCCTGCTCTCGGACGACAGCGCCGGCCCCTCGCCGCGGAGCCACCGGGCGAAGTCGTTCGTGTCGCCCTGCCACTCCATGAACAGCCTGAAGCCGTCCTCGGCATCGGGCCCCGACGGCGACCACTTGTAGAGGCCGTCCGATTGCCGCGCGGCCTCCAGGACCCGCTGCTTCCAGTCCAGGTCCGTGGCCGGAATGAGCGGGTAGACGTCCTCCTCCGCGACGCTCTCGGCGGGCCGCAGGTCCATGGGCGCGGACGGATCGGCGTGAGTCGGCGGACCCGTACGGGCCAGGGCGGTCTCCGCGCCCACGGGCTGGTCGAGCAGCCCCAGTGCGTGCTCGGCCGGGTCGGTCCGCGAGAGGGACCGGGCCAGCACGGAGTCGAGCTCTCGCTGGATGCTCGCCTCCAGCCGGTCCACGGCCTCGCTCCGTGCGCTGGGCTGTCCCTGCTTGACGTTCCGCCACCGGTCGATCGCGCGCAGGACGTCCCTGAGCTGCCGTTCGTTGTGCTCCAGCCGGGACGGGTCCAGGCGCCCGTCCTGCTGCCAGCGGTCGAGTGCCCGGTCGATCTCCGCCAGGGCCGCCGAACGCGGGTGCAGCGTCCCCAGGCTCGATTCGGCCTTCCAGTCCTCGACGATGTCCCGGTGGAAGTCCGTGGCGTGCGGCTCCGCGTAGTGCCACAGCTTGTCCCAGTAGTTGGTGACGAGGTCCCGGACGGCCTCACCCTCGATGAGGTAGCCGAACTCCGCGAGCTTGTGCGGATACAGGTTGTCCGATCCGACGTAGTAGACGGCGTCGTCGGCGATGTAGACCTTCGCGTGGTTCGCCGGCTCCGGAACGGTCTTCTTCGACATGGCGAACTTCGAGCCCGGCTCGTACCGTCGTGCGATGGTACCCGCGGGCGGGTCCGGCCACGCGAATCCCCGCTCGCTTCCGTCGTGATCGGTGAAGACGAAGGGCGCGACCTTCAGCCTCCGCAGGGCGCTCTCGATGACTTCGGCGCGGTCTCCCCGCGCCTCGGGATCGGCCACCGTCCGGACGAAACGCTTGATCATCGCGTACGTGCCGGGCGCGCCGAACCCCCAGCTGTACGCGCCGTTCACCGCGCCCGCCTTGGCCGATGACACGACGATGTCGACCGTGAGCTCCGGCTTGTCCACGAGCGCCTCGGCGATCCACCGGGCGACCTGGTGGTCCTTCTCCGTGGTGAAACCGGTGAACGCCAGGTCCTGCTGGCTGATCTTCAGGCTGTGACGCGCGTTCTTGATCACCGCTTCCTTGGCGGTGTCACTGGCCTGGTCGCCGAGGAACGCCGCCCGGCCGAGCGACAGAGCCCGGCCGCTGTGCCACTGCTCCGGAGCGCCACGGCTCAGGTCCGGCTCGGTGTGCGGCAGCTCCGCCGGGTCGACGAGGGCGATCTTGTTCCGGGCCGGGCCGGGAGACAGCGTCCTGGCTCGGTAATCCGCGGTGATCTGCTCGACCTTCAGATCGCCGCCACCGCTCGCCCACAGATAGTCGGCGAAGTCCTGCGCGTGCCGGGCGCCTTCGCCGATCATCTCGACGGAGACGTCATGGACCGGAGGATAACCGCCGTACGTCTCCGCCCAGAGGTTGTGACCGCCGACCAGAGCCACCGCGCCGTCGGCCGCGACGATCTTCGAATGGTTCCAGAAGCCCTTGAGGACGTTGGACAACTGCCCGGCGAGGACGGTCATCCGGTTCATCGGCACGCCGTTGTCCTTGAGGAACGTCCTCAGGTCCTTGACGAACTCGGAGAACGTGTCACGCAGCGGGACGTTCCCGAACAGGAACCGCACGAGGACAGGCCCGGAGTCCTCTCGTGACGCGACGTCGAGAAGGGCGTCCTTCACCGCCTCGTGGATCCGGCCGGTCGGCGGCAGGAGGCTGACGACGTCGATCAGCCGCGTACCGCTGCCGATGATCCCGCGCACGGTGCCGGCCAGTTCGTCGACGGCCCGGTCGCCGAACGCCGAGACGTCGTCCTTCGTCATGGGCGCGCCCCACATGTCGGGCGTCTGCACGAGCCGGATCAGGTTGCCGGTGCTCAGAGCGTGCACGCGCCGGTCGACGCCCATCTCCGTGAGCCCCTGCTCCAGCCGATCGGGCAGGCTCCGCACCGGGTCGTCCAGATCGTGCGCCGTCATGACGCCGGACTCCCCCGGCCGCAGGATCGGCGCGATGCCCTCGCCCCGGTCGGCGGGGCCCGCCCGGCCCATGAGGCGGCTCACGAGGCCGTGGTCGCGCACCTCCTCGAGCACACTCTCCGAGATGTCGGACGTCGTCCCGGTGCCCCACGCACGGCGGAAGTACCCGAGCCCGACGCTCAGGTCACGAAGATCGGCGTCCGCCGACTCCGTCTCCGGCAGCCGGAGGTGCTCACTCCAGAGCCGCACCCGCAGATCGGCGACGAGGGAGTTCGGGCCGCCCGGGTGCACCATCGCCGCGGTGACCTCGGACTCGTCGCCGACCATCGAGCGGTCCCAGAAGTTGGCCGAACCGATGGAGGCGAACTCGTCGTCGACCAGCACGATCTTCGAGTGCACCTTGGTGTCCTTCAAGGTGAACAGGGCGAAGTTCGCGCGCTGCTCCGGCGTCAGCCCGCGCAGCACGAAGGCGTCGATCTCACCGGACACCTTGGGCGTCGCGTCGGCCGAGGACTTGGCGCCCCGGCCGGGGAAGCCCTGCGTCACGAAGATCACCTTGACGCCGCGGGCCAGCGCCCGGGAGACCGCCGGGAACAGGACCTCGTGCTTGTTGTAGACGTTCCCGACGTGTGAGGGGTTGAGCGTCTGGTCCTCGACGTAGATGTACGTCCTGGCGGCGTTGATCGCCGCGGTCAGGCCGTCGGAGACCTCGCTCACGCCGCCCTTCGGCAGGGTGTGCCAGTCGAGCCGCAGGGTGTCGCCCAGAGGAGTGACCCGGTGAGGCGCGTAGCTCCGCCAGATCCGTACTCCGGCATCGGGGTACGACCGGCTCGACGTCCGCACCAACGTGGGCGAGTACTCCGGGGTCAGCGACTCGGGCTTGGGACTGACCGCGGCGTTGTACGGCTCCCGCTGCCCGTTCGACCAGTAGCTGCGCGCCGGCAGCGTCGCGGCCTCGTCCCAGCGGGTCCAGAAGTTCCGCAACACCTCCTCCGCGGCACGCCCCTGCAGTTGCAGGCCCGCGTCGTGCGTGTAGTTGTACCGCGGGGCCCCGTCGTGCCGTGCATCGGTGAACCGGTTCGGCGCGTAGTCCATCCCGCCGACGAACGCGTGCAACTGGCCTGTCGTCGCGCTGTAGGCCACCGTCGTCTTCTCGTGCCGGGAGTCGAACCCGCCGCCCCAGTCGATGAGCACCCGGTCGGCGAGCGGGTGCCGGCCCTCGGCGCCCGCGCTCCGCAGCGACTCCACCGAGTAGAGGTTCGTCCGCGCGAAGCCCCCGACCATCGTCCCGTACGGCAGGTGCAGGAAATCCTGCTGGAGCAGCGGCGCTCCGGACGAGCCGAGTGAGTGCCGCGGGATCGCGACGACCACCCGCACGTCGACCCCGGCCTCGGCCAGGGCCACCAGCCGCTCGCCCAGGTTCGGCTCACCGGCCCCGGTCCGCAGCCGGGTCGCGAGGTTGAGGTACCAGGAGTTGATGTAGAGCCGGTCACCCGGGCCGTGCAAGGTGTCGAGGACCTCGGCGATCGCCCCGAAGTACGTGCTCCCGTCCACGTGGGGGGTGACGACCGTGTCGGCTCGATGCTCGACGCCGAGGCTCAGCTCCGGCGGGAAGAACCTGGCCTCCAGGTCGCGCAGCGCGACCTGTGTCTCCTCCGGATCCCGATCGCCGAAGACATCGCCGAGGCCGGGCTCGACGGGCTCCGGGCCACCGGCCTCGGTCAGGTCCTGCAGGCGGGTCAGATCCGCTTCGACCGTGGCCTGCAGCCGGGCGACCGCCGCATCCCGCCCGCTGGGCCCGTTCTTCGGCGTCCTCCACTCGTCGATCGCGTGGAGCACCGCGCGCATGGCCCGGACGTCGTCGCGAGCGTCGCGCAGCCTCGCCACCGCGGCGTCGAGATCCTGCAACGCCGAGGAACGCGGTTTGTTGTCGAGCGCGGACGCTTCGAGCCAGCGGTCGACGATGTCCGGCTCTCCCGCCGGCGTCTCCAGGCTCGTGAACCCGGCCGGGTTCGTCGCGGCCGCCGGGTCCTGGATCCGGGCCTGGAGATCGGACGGGCCCACGCCGGGGTCCGCGCCGAGCAGCCGTCCGTGCGGCCACGGCTCCGGCCGCGCCGCCACCAGTTCGCGCGGGAAGCCCTCGCTGGTCGGCAGGAACTGCAGGCTGCGGAAGTCGTCCGGCAGGTCGGCCTCGTCCCGCCGCTGGCCGTCGAGGAAGACGACCAGTCCCTTCCGGTTGACCGCGGTGACGAGGTGGTCCACGTCCGTGCCGTGCGCGCCGATCACGACGATCCCGTGCGCGCCGTACCCCGCCGCCAGCGCCGCGTCCTCGATCGCCCGGAACCCGGGCACGTCGATCGGGTCGCCCTTCTCGAGATTCGCCAGGTACTCGTACGGCGATCGGACGTCCGGCGGAACCTGGAACCAGGCCAGCAGCTCCGGATCCTCCTCCGGGTTCAGCCGCGCCTCTTCCAGCGTGAGATGAATGGCGATCGCGACGAGCAGGCAGTTCGTCAGGAAGTCGGCGCCCTCGACCACCATGGGGTTGATCTTGCTCAACCACGGGAACTCCTGCCGGGTTCCCTCGGGCCCGAGACGGACCGGCGACCACGAGGAATCCTCGTGGTCGGACGACGTGAGACGGGTGACGGGTCCCGCGGCGTCCTTGGGGACGAACGGCGTGATGGCCGTGTCGGTGCTGACGGCCGTCTCGGTGCTGACGGTCGACTCGTTACTGAAGATCGACTCGGTGTCGGTGCCGATGGTCGACTGCGCTTCGGCGATGGCCTCGGCGCGGCCGGCCTCGAACAGGTCCGCGGTGGTCTCGTCCTCCGAGGACGTCGTGGCGCGGTCCAGCGGCGCCCACCACAGGCGCCACTCGTCGAAGAACTCTTCGCGGAAGGACTCGGCGGTCTCGTCCACCCACTCGGCGTCGTCCAGGTCGTGGCCCTCGCCGAGGGTCTGGAACGAGCGGCCCGCGGTCCGGAGTGCGGCCGGGACGGTGGCCTCGAAGGCGAAATGGGCCGGAAGCTCGGACGTGAGGCGCTCGACCCGCTGGTCCCAGAGCCCGACCCGCTCGGCCAGGTCCTCCGGCTTGTCGATGGGGCCACCGAAGACCTCGTCGTAGGCCGCCATCATTCGCTCGGTCAGGCCGGTACGCGCGCGGGCGAGGTCGTCTCCGGACAGCACCGGCTCCGGATGGTTCTGCCGCCACCGCTCGTACGCCGCCGCGAAGACCTCCCCGGACTTCGCGGCCACGCCCTGCCGGGCCGTCTCACGCGCGAACAACGTGTGCAGCCGGGACGTGCCGGTGGTCTCGCCGTACCAGGATCGCCACTGTTCGAGCCGCTCCGCCGGAGGCTCGGTCCGCTCGCCGGTGAACAGCTCGCCGAACCGGTCGTTCACCGACCGGGCGATGGACTGCTCCAGCGACCGCCGTACGCCGCCGGGCAGCGCGCCGCCGAACTCGACGCCGAACCGCTGCCGGAACTCCTTGAGCGTCTCCGGCGGCGCGGTCCGCCCGGCCTTGGTCGCGGTGTCCACGTCGGCGAGGGTGCGGGTCAGCCCGCCCTCACGGGCTGTCCGCCAGGCATTGATCGCAGTGTCCACGTCGGCGAGGGTGCGGGTCAGCGCGCCCTCACGGGCGGTCTGCCGGGCCAGCCGCGACGGCAGCGACGCGGCCACCGCGTCGAACCTCGTCGTCCACTGCTGCCGCATCTCGGCGGTGACCTCGGCCCCTGGCGGGAAGATCTCCTCGTACGCGGCGTCGAGCTCGCGCCACCCATCGGACAGGACCTGTGCGCGCCCGGGCTCCGACGGCACGGCGTTGTCGGCGGCGAGCGCGGCGAGCAGATCCCGGTCGGGCTCGGGCAGGTTCCCCCGGAAGGACTTGGCGGTGGAGGAGACGAGCTCGGTGAAACGCTCCTGCTCCGACGCGTGGCCGGCGCGCCGGTCGAAGGCCTGCCACAGGTCGTCGCCGGTCAGGTCCCGCAGGCGGTGATCGGCCGCGTGCTGGATGTCCGGCAGGATCCGCGGCAGGGCGGCGCGGAAATCGGAGACGCCGGCGAGGAACTCGTCGACGACGGTCTCCCACTCGCGCTCGAAGTTCGGGCGCTGTCCCGCGCGTACGGATTCCGCCACGGTCTCCGTCAGCACGACGGGCAGGGCCTCGTCGGCGTCGCCCAGGCGCCGGCCCCGGTCCTGGTACCAGCTCTGGAAGGCGCGCTCGTACGCGTCCCGGCCGGCCTGAAGGGCGACCTGCCGGGCGGCCTGCCGGTCCAGCTCATCCGGCAGGCCGTCGAGGATCTCCTGCCGCTCCTGCTCGCCGGTGAGGATCCGGCGGTCGAACTCCTTCCACGCCCGGTCGCGGACCGCGTCGAGGTACCCGCCGGCCGTCTCGCGGGCGCCCTCCGGGGCCCACGACTCGAAGACCTCGTCGAACGCCGCCCGGTCGGCGGTGGTGGCGGTCTCCACGACGGCCTCGGCGTCGTGCCGGGCGAACGTGGCCTCGAGGGTCTCGTACAGGCGCGCCTCCGCGGCGTGCCACCCGTGGGTGCGCCAGTCGCCGGGCTTCGCGTAGGACGGTTCGGCGACGGGCGTCCACCCGCGCTCCTCCGCCTCCTGCGCGGCCACGGCGGCCAGGTGCTCGTCGATGTAGGGGGTGCGCAGGTCGTCGACCTGGCGGCGCAGGTCCTCGAGGTGGCTGCGGACCCAGCTCGCCGTGGTCCCGGACCGCAGCGTCACCTGGCCGTCGCTCTGCTCGGCCAGGAAGCGGGTGAACTCCCGCCGCGCGACGTCGCGGCGCTCGGCGATCTCATGCAGCGCGTCGAGCTGCCGCTCGTGGTCGGACGCCAGCCGGGCCTGCGTCGACGGGTCGAGCGTCCGGCCGTCCACGAAGTCGGTGATCCGCTTGGCGAGCGCGGCCTGCTCCTGGCGGTACCAGGACGCCGTCTCCGGCGTCCACTCCGGATCGGGCGAACGGTCGGTCGTCACCGTCCGGACCGGGGGCTCCGGTGCCGCGTCGGCTTGCCGGCCCTCGGCACCGTCCAGGTCCGCGGCGTGCTGCGGGTCCTGGGTCGGCGGCGCGGTCTCGGCCGCCCGGTCGGCGAAGAGCTGCCGCCGCCACGCGCGCACCGCGCTGTCGTACCTCCCCCGGAAGTCCTGCACCAACCGGGTCCGTACGTCCCCCGTCGGGGCGGGGCCGTCGGTCAGCGCCTGGACGAACTCGTCCCGCAGCGCGGTGGCCTGGGGGCTGTGGTGGAAGGCCGGGTCCACGTTGCGCACGATCGGCCAGAAGACGACCTCCCGCGCGAACGCGTCGCGTGCGTCGGCGACCGCCCGCGCCTCGTCCAGCCGCCGGGTGAGCTCGGCCTCCAGCCCGCCGCGGCTGCCCGCCTCCGTGGTGGTCCACTGCTGGACGAACCACTCGCGCGCGCTCGCGACCTGCTCGAGCACCCCGAACATGAAGCCGCGGTCCGGCTGTTCGGCGAGCACCGCGTCGAACGCCAGGTGCGCCTCGTCGCGCTGCTCGAGTTCGGTGCGCAGGCGGGCCAGTCTTTCGGCGGCCCGGGCATCGATCGCCGCGAGCGTCTCCGGACGCAGCGCAGGCGGCGCCTCCCGGACCTCCGGCGGCGTCTCCCGAACCTCGAGCGGCGTCTCCTCGAGCAGGATCTGGGCCTGCTCCAGGTGCTCGGCGGGCGCGTTCGCCTCGTCCGGTACGTCCTCGACGTACGGCCGCCGGTTCACCGGGGATTCCACGACGGCGGGCACGGGCTCCGGTTCCGGCGCGAGCCCGGCGCGCCGTTCGTACTCCGCGAGCGGGGTACGGGTCAGCTCCAGCCGCCGGAGGTCCAGCGTCCACTCCGGGTTCTCGCTCCAGTCCCGGTAGGCCGCCTCCTTGGCCTGGACCTGCTCACGGAGGGCCGCGAGGCCCTCGCTCGCCTCGGTCAGCACCGTGGTGCGATCTTCCTCGCTCGCGGCCGCGCCCATCTCGATGCGGAGGCGGGTCCGAAGCGCCTCCTGGCCGGCCCGGTAGTCCGCGAGCGCGTTCGGCGACCGCAGGTCCGGACGTCCCTCCTGGAAGACGCGCTCCAGGTTCTCCAGCGCGTGGGCCCGGCGGGCCATGCCGGCGAAGATGGCCGCCAGCCGCTCCCGGGTCCGGGCGTTCTCCGCCGCGGCCTGCTCGCGCAGCCGGGCCAGCCGTGGCGCGTCGACCTCGGCCTGGAACGCCTCCCAGCTCTCCCGGAGCGTGGTGCCGAAGACGTCGTTCTGCGACCGTTCCAGCTCCAGCCAGTTCGCCAGGTTCCGGTCGCTCGGGCCGAAGTGCTCGTGGTAGAGCCTCGCCCAGTCGGCCCGGAAGTCGTTCGCGAGCTCCTCGAACCTCTCCTCGCTCATCGCGTAGCGCCGCTGCGCCCGGCCGGTGAGCTCGTTCACCTCGGAGGTCAGCTCGTTGAACCGGTCGCCCCCCTCGCCGAGCACGTCCTCGAGACGCGCCTCGAACCGCAGGCGCTCGTTGACCGAATGCAGGTAGGGCAGGAAGTGGTCGCGGTAGAACGTCTCCTCCCGGCTGATCAGCTCGTCGTACGACCAGACGCCCTCCCCAGGGCGGCCGACCACCGACTTGTACGCGTCGGTCATCGCCGCGCGGAAGTCCGCGCCGACCCGCTCGACGTGCGGGTCGGGCCTGCCGGTGCCCTCCAGCGCCCGGTCCACCCGGCGCAGCATCGCCGCCCGGCCCGCGTGCTCGTCGAGCCGCCCGGGCAGCTCGGCGACCAGCCGCTCGTACGCCGCGGTCAGCTCCCGGGTGTGCTCCTCCCAGTCGCGGGCGGTCAGCTCCGCGGGCGAACGGCCGCCGAGGAGCCGGGTGCTCTCGGCGCGCAGGTCGGTCCGGAACTCGGCCAGGACCGCGTCGTAGTCCACGGCCTCGCGCTCGGCGCGCGGGCGGTCCGACATCTCCCGCCAGGGAAGGTCGTGGTCGCCGAGCGCGTCCTCGGCGTCGACCAGCAGGACGTCCTCGGCCATCTCGGCGCGCATCCGGGCGGTGAAGAGGGCGTCCAGTTCCCGCAGCGCGGGTCCCAGCTCCGCCGCGTGCCGCTCGAACTCCTCGGGGGTGAGCGTGCGCGTCTCCCGGCCGTCGGGCAGGGTCCGCGTGTAGGCCTCGAAGTGCGCGCCGTAGTCCGCCCGCAGGCTCCGGCCGCGGTCGGAGGCCGCGTCCAGGCCCGATTCCTCCGCCAGGCGCCGGAAGTGGAGATCCGCCTCGTGTTCGAGCTCCAGCCGCGTCCGCAGTCCCCGCGTCAGCTCCGCGATGCGGGGGCTGGCCTCGTCCGCGAAGTCGTACAGGGCGTTCTCGCGGTGTGCCCCGCCACGCAGGCCCACCTTCTCGGCGATGCGGTGTACCTCGGCGTCGTTCGCCTCGACGAACCGCGTCAGCGCGCGCGCCTCTTCGGCCGGTGAGAACCGATCCCGGTTCACGACCGCGTCGAAGGCCTCCTTGGCGCTCGCCCGCGCCGAGCGCGCCGCCGCCTCCAGCTCGAGCTCATCGTGCAGCCCGTCGACCAGTTCCTGGAACGACCGCTCGAACTGCGGCCGCGTCAGCTCGCCGCGCAGGTAGCGGTCGAACTCCGGCTTCCACCGCGCGTCGAACCGGTCCCGTACCTCGAAGGTCCACGGCCGTGTCCGGTCGGCGTCGAGCCTCGCCTGTTCGCGGATCATCCGGTCGGCCACCGTGGAGAGGGCCAGGTCGTGGTCCAGGCCGTACAGCCGGGACTCCAGCGCGTCGGTCAGGCGCTGCTCGAAGGGCACCGCCTCGTCCGGCGCGGCGTGGTTCTGCTCGGCACGGGCCGTGCGGTACGTCTCGGCGACCGTGGAGACGAGATCGTCCGGCACACCCGCCTTCCGCGCCCAGCCCTCCGGCTCGGCCGCCTGGTCCCGCCGCAGCAGCAGCTCGGCCACCTCGGACGGCGACGCGGAGTACTCGTTGTCCTCGAGCACCGTCTCCAGCTTGGCGGTGAGCCGCTGGTGCAGCGTCGGGGGCCGGTCGACCAGCTCCTGTCCTCCGCCGAGCATGATCCGGGGTGGGTTCGCCCGCGCCCTGTCGTCCTCGGCCAGAGCGGCGCGGTAGGCCTCGGTGATCGGCCGGGTGAGACGGTCGGGCATGCCCGCCTCGCGGAGGCGGATCCTCGGGTCGGAGTTCGCCCCCCGGTCGGGCACGCCGAAGGTGTTCGGTCCTTCGTGGTACGCGGCGATCGCCGCGTCGACCTGCCGGTCGGCCTCCCGCTGCTGCCAGAACCGGCGGTCCTCGTCGCCGAGCAGCCCTTCGTGCCGCTCCGTCAGCGCCGCCTGGTCCAGGTTGAGCCGGCCCTGCGCCACCGGGTCGGCGGCGTCGAACCGGAAGTTCGGCGTGACGTCCCCGTGGTCGAGGGCCATGGGGTCCACCAGCACGTCGTCCGGCCGGTGGCCGCCGGGCGTGACGTCGTCCGTCTGGAGCCCGTCATGCTCGTGCGGCGCGGGCGGGTCCTGCGGAGACTCGTCGTGACCCGCCGGCTCCGTGGTGGACTCGGTTCGTACGGGCGTCGCGGGCCGCTCGTCAGTGGAAGTGTTCGCCTCCCGGTGCGTCGTGGGCGTCTCCTCCTCGCCGGGAGGTGGCGGGTCCTGCGGACGCTCGTCGGGACGCACCGGATTCGTGGTGGAGCCGGTCTCGGTCCGTACGGGCTCCGGAGGCGTCTCCGCGTCGGACCGGGGGCCGGTGCCCGTGGCCGCGCCCGGCCCTCTGCCGAGCTGCGGTCCGGACTCCCGGCCGCCGGGGGCGGGCGGCCGGCCGGACTCCGTCCGGACCGGAACGGCGGGCGACTCGGCGGGCGGTTCCGCGGGCGTGGAGGAGCCGTTCGTACGCGTCGTCGTCTCGTTCGGCCGTACGGTCTCGGGTGCCGGGCGGCCGCCGGGGGCCGCGTTCCGTACCGAGGTGGACGGGGAGGTGACGGGCGGCTCGGTGGCGTCGGTGTTCGCTTCCGACCGCGGTGGCGTCCCGGGTGGTGTCGTCGATGTCGTCTGCGGCCGGGACGGCGGCGTCACGGTCTCCTCGACGGTCGGCGGGTGCTGCGATCCGCGCGGCGCCGCCGAGGGCGGCTGTACCGGGGTCTCGGTGTTCGTGGACCGGGACGGGACCGCACCGGTGGTGCCCGGTACGGCGCGCCCGCCCGCGAGGGCCGGGTCGGAGATCTCCTCGTGCGGGGCCACCGGGACCTCGCCGTTCGGCGTCGTGAGGTTCCGCGAGGCGGGCGGTGCGGCGGGCGGCGTCAGGTTCGTCCGGGGCGCGAGGCTCTCCACGGGCGACACGGGACTCAGGTCCGGTGTGCGGCCCTCCACCGGGGACACCGGGTTCGAGCGGGACAGGTTCTCCGGCGACGGGGTGACCGGTGTGGAACGGACCGGGGAGGTCGGCGTGGGCGGCGGGACCTCGTTGAAGGTCTCCGGGCCGTGGGAACCGTTCACGGTCAGCGGGTCTTCCAGACCGGTCCGCAGGATCGGGTCGTTCTCCCCGACCGTCCCGATCCGCTCGGGAGGCTCGACGGTCATCGGACGCGACGGCGGCGAGGGACGCGTGCTCTGCGGCGGCGGCACCTCCAGGGTGGACTCGGGCACGGGCGTCGGGCGTCCGCCGCCCGGTCCGCCGGGGCCGGATTCATCGCCGGGTCCGCGTTCGGGGGGAGGGTCCCCGAGGCGGTCGTGCGCGAGCAGGTCGGAGATGCCGCCGGGCCCGCCGATCTTCTTCGTCTGGTACCCGCCGGGGCCCAGGTGGACGCCCCGGGTGATCGAGCCGAACAGGGCGCCGCCGATGCCGCCGCCGACGATCATCATCGGATCGAACTGCCAGTAGCCCTCCACGAGGCCGGGCGCCATCGTCCCGGCGATGCCCGAGCCCACCCCCATCTTGATGAAGTCGCCGCCGATGTTCTTCAGCTCGGTGACGATGTTGTTGTCCAGGAACTTCTTGAAATTGCCGGTGGCCAGCCCGTCGAACCACTTGCCCAGGCCGCTGAGCCCGGCGCCCAT
Organism: Actinoallomurus liliacearum; assembly: GCF_039542035.1. Taxonomy (NCBI): domain Bacteria; kingdom Bacillati; phylum Actinomycetota; class Actinomycetes; order Streptosporangiales; family Thermomonosporaceae; genus Actinoallomurus; species Actinoallomurus liliacearum. The sequence continues at coordinate 296,392 of NZ_BAABHJ010000003.1, read as the reverse complement.
GCCGCGGATCCCCAGGTCGGCGAGGGCGCCGCCGACCGCGCCCTCGGCCACCCAGGTCCAGTTGATCGGCTTGTTCGGGTCGCCGTAGCCGAGCGCGGTGGAGACCAGGCTCGCCGCCATCATGATCAGCGCGCCGATCGCCGCCTGGATCGCGGTCGGCATGATGAACTCGATCAGCGACGTCAGCCGCTGCAGGATCATCGTCAGGGTCAGGCGCGCGGAGTTGTAGGCGATCGCCTCCTCCCCCAGGGAGGCCCCGCCCGTGAAGAACGCCATCGCCGCCATGATCGCGAGCTGGATCTGCATCGCGATCAGCGTCGAGATGATCTGGATCTGCGCCTGGCCCAGGCTGCGCGCCCAGTTGCCGAACTGCGTCGCCGCGGCCAGGGCGCCGTTCCTGATCTCGTCGATGTGGCTGCCGTAGCCGTTCGTGCCCGTGAGCTCCCGGAGCATCGCCTTGTACTGGGCGATGACCTCGTCCGGCAACGCGCCGTCGACCTTGTCGAGGGTCTCCTCGATGAGCTGCGCCAGGGCGTCCAGCTCGGCCGCCAGGTCGTTCGGCGCGTGCGCGAGACCGAAGACCTGCCCGGGAACGGCCTGCGGCGGTTCCATCCCCATCAGGAACAGGAACAGCCGCCGTTCGTCCTCGTTGAAGACGAAACCGCCCCAGGGCTCATCGGACACGGGCGTCTGCTACTTCCTGCCGCCGGATCCCGGCGTCTTCCAGCCGCCCCGGGCCCCGGCGTCGTGGACGGCCGTGAGCACCCTCCGCTGCTGGTTCAGGACACTCGTCTGGTTCGCCCGCAGCGCCATCGGGACGGCCAGCAGCAGCCGGCTCGCCGCCTCGACGCCCGTGGCGAGGTCGTCGACCAGTTCGATCGCCGCCCGTTTCGCCGGGGCGCCGAAGTGCGCGTCGTCGCCGAGGACCTCGAGGTTGGTGCCGTTGCGGAACCGCGTGGCCAGGTTGAAGACGTGGGTCCCGAGGTTCTCCATGGCCTCGACGGCCGCTTCGGCCTTCGCCGGGTCCGCCGTGTACTTGCTCGTCTCACTCACCGTTGCCGTCCTCCACTATCTCGTCGTGCAGGTTCGCGGCCGGCCGGGCACCGCGCGAGGTGCGCCCGGGCGTGCCGGTGCCCCGTCCGCGCCGTCCGCCGGCCAGGGCCGACTTGAAGATCTCCTCAAAGTCGATCTTGAATCCGGGAAGGCCGTCGGCGTCGTCCTGGGGAGGGGTCAGCGCGGAGAAGGTGTCGATCACCCGCCGCGCCATGGTCGCCCGGCCCTTGTTCGCGGCCTCGACGATCGAGGCGGCCAGCTTCGACGCCTCCATCGTCCGGAACTGCTCGTCCAGGAACTTGACCCGCTGCAGCTCGCCCTGCGGGCCGACGGTCACCTCCACCGAGCGGTCCTTGGACCGCGCGGTCGATGACGAGCTGCTGAGGTCGGCCCGTGCCCGGGCCACCGCGGCCCTGGTCGCCTCGAGCCGCTCCCTCGCCTCCGCGAGCAGCTTCTCCATCGACTCTTCGGTCTCCATCGCCTGTTCTCCTCCCCTGTTCCGGGTCCCCACTGGGTACTGTCCGGCCGGCTCCGCCGTTCTCAGCCGATGACGGCCGGCGCGCCGCCTTCGTCCGTGCCCCAGACGTCCTCTTCCTCCGGCGCCCACGCATCGCGCTCGCGGTCGCCGCTCTCCGTCTGGCGGTGGTCCTCGCCGCCCGAGTACGGGTTGTACGCGGAACTCGTGGGAGTGCGGCTCGCCCCGGGCACCGCCTCCTCGTAGCCCCGGTTCCGGCGCGCGCGCCGGCCGAGGGACCCGCCGTCCGCGGGGAGGATGTCCTCGTCCTCGTAGACCTGGCGCACCCGTTCGCTGGTGCCGTTCTTGTCACCGCCGCCCATGCCGCCCATGCCACCCATGCCGCCCATCGGCGGCGGGTACCCGCCCGTCTGCCCGGCGGGCGCACCGCCGGTGGTGGTCCCGTCGAGGCGCGTGGCGGGCGGCAGCACTCCGCCGGACTGGCCGACGGGGAACGTGGTGGGGGTCGCGGTCTGGCCGCCGAGCGACGCCGAGGGGGCTCCCAGCGGATTCCCGGAACTCGGCAGGTCGTGCAGGGCCGACTCGTAGTAGCCCGCCGTCCCGTTGCCGGTGCTCAGGTACGCCGTGTCCGGAAGCGACACGCCGTCGCGGCCGAGCGGGGTCGTGATGGTCTGGCCGTTCGGCTCGTGGGTGACCGCGCTGCCCGCCTGCGGGTTGATCGTGGTGTAGCTGCCGTCCGGGTAGCGGGTCGTCACGGTCCCGTCGGGGTTGACCGTCGTCCGGCTGCCGTCCGGGTTGGTCAGCGTGTGGCCGTGGGTCAGGTGGTCGGTGGTGGTCGACCCGTCCGGGTGGATCGTCGTCTCCAGGCCCGTGTGCGGGTTGATGGTCGTCGAGCTGCCGTCGCTGTAGTCGGTGGTGATGCTGCCGTCGGGGTTCAGGGACGAGTGGCTCTGGACCTGGCCGGGCTGGAGATGTCCGGTCTGTGAGTCGAAGCCGGCCGGGTTGTGGTCATAGACGGTGGTGAGGCTGCCGTCGGGATTCTGCACCACGTGGCTGTTCAGCTGGCTGGGCTGGAGCTGGTACGTGTCCGGCTGCTGCACGACCTGATGAGACCCCGGCTGCAGGTACTGCTTGGCGATGTCCTTCTGCTGCTGCTGCTGATCCTGGCGCTGCTGCTCGTACTGCTTCCTCGCCTCGTCCTGCTGCTCCTTCTGCAGCTGCTCCTGTTTCCGCTCCTGCGCCTGCTGATCCTGGCGCTGCTGCTCGTACTGCTTCCTCGCCTCGTCCTGCTGCTGCCTCTGCAGCTCCTCCTGCTTCCGCTCCTGCGCCTGCTGGTCCTCGCGCTGTTGCTCGTACTGCTTCTTCTGCTCCTCCTGCTGCTGGTTCTGCAGCCGCTCCTGCTTCTTCTCCTGTTCCTTCTGATCCTGGCGCTGCTGCTCGTACTGCTTCTTCTGCTCCTCCTGCTGCTCCTTCTGTTGTTGCTGCTGCTCCTGGTACTGCTTCCTGGCCTCGTCCTGCTGCTGCTTCTGCAGCTCCTCCTGTTTCCGCTCCTGCTCCTCCTGCTTCTTCTGGTCCTCCTTCCGCATCTGGAGCTGCAGCTGCATCTGCTGCTCGTTCTGCCTTCTGGCCTCGTCCTGTTGCTGCTTCTGCAGGTCCTCCTGATGCTTCTCCTGCTCGTCCTGATGTCTCTGCTGCTCCTCGTACTGCTTCCTCTGCTCCTCCTGCTGCTCCTTCTGTTGTTGCTGCTGGTCCTGGTACTGCTTCCTGGCTTCGTCCTGCTGCTGCTGGTACTGCAGGCGCTGTTCCTTCTCGATCTCCTCCTGGTGCTTCTTGTCCTCCTCACGTTCCTTGCGCTGCTCGTCCTCGAGCTCCTTCTGGTGCTTCAGATCCTCTTCGCGCTGCTTGCGCTGCTCGTCCTCGAGCTCCTTCTGGTGCTTCAGATCCTCATCGTGCTGCTTGCGCTGCTCGTCCTCGATCTGCTTCTGGTGATCCAGATCCTGCTTGCGCCAATCATCTTGCTTCTTCTCCAAGTCGTCCTGGTGCTTCTTGGCGTCCGCGGCGGCCTTGTCGGCCTTGTCCTGCGCGGCCTGCGCCTTGTCGGCCTGGAGGTCGGCGGCGAGGTTGATCTCGACGGTCGTGAGCTTGGGGATGCTGTCGGGCACGTCGACCCAGGCGTTATGAATGACGCGCAGCGCCTCTTCGGCGGCCTTCCCCAAGTAGTCGTTCACCGAGTTCTGCCAGCGGCCGATCGCCTCCTCACCGATCGCCTTCCACGTGGTGAGGGAGTTCAGGGGACCGTAATTCTTCGCACCGATTTTCGTCGTCGCGTCGCCGCTCCACCCGTCCTCATCGACCTGGTTCCAACTGTCGTAGGAGTTGTAGCCGTAACTCTCGTGCCACCGGACCTTGGTGATGTTGTTCAGCCAGATCTGGTCGGTGATGTCGAACAGGATGTCGCACAGCCAGCGAAGTGGATTGCCCAACCGGAGCGCCCAGTCGCTCCAGACCCAATAGAGGTCATCGATCGCCTTCTGGAAACCCGACTTCGCGGTCAGCAGATTCTCGGCCACCTTGGAAATGCCCAGACCACCGACCGAGAGAGCATCCGTGTAGTTCTGATAGTTGATGCCGAGCTGGTGAATGATGTCCCAGAAGACGCCGGCCGCCTGTCCACGCCAGGCCGCGTCCTCCGATCCCAGCGCGTCCTCCCACTGCTGGATCGTGGCCCTGGAGGTGAAGAAGAAGAGCGCCGCCCGGTTGAAAGCCTTCGCGGCCCGGTCGAAGGTCTTGAGGTCGACGGCGTCGTCATCGAGGACGGACACGTTGTTGAAGGCGAAACCCTGCGTGGAGTACGGCGAGTACATCAGTTTCTCGAGCGCGAGGCCACCGCCGTAGCTGTACTGGGCGAGCGGCGCGGAATCCCACCCTTCGAAACCGTCCGGCATGAGGTGCGATCCCTTGCCGAACTTCCCGCCGGGGGACACACCGCCGTGCGGCATGGTGTGTTGGGAATCGGTGCCGAGCAGCGTGATGCGCGCCCTGCGCATGTGCACCTCTGTACCCGTGGACAGGGTGCTGACCGACGAGTCGTCGGTCGGGCCGTAGAAGGGGACGACGAAGTCGGTGTCCTCGATACGCCAGCCGGAGTTCCGCGTGCGCCAGTTCATGTTGTTGATGGCCTCGGCCTCCGCGTTCGTCGGCGTGGCGCCCGAGGTGTCGATCTCCACCTTCATCAGCGGGATGTCGTCGTTGCCGTAGAGGCTCTTGAAGATCTCGCCGCGCGGGAGGGACGGCTTGTAGCCGGTGAGCAGTTTTATGGCGTCGAACCAATGGTCGTTCGCCGAAGAGGCTGGAGCCTTGTCTCCTGCGGGGTCCGCCATGATCTGCTGCTCTCCATCGAAGGCTCGACGTCGGAAGAAGGGAGGGAGGTCGGTGCGGTCAGGTGGTGGTGTCGCCGCCGGTGGTCTGGAAGTCGCTGGGCACCGTGCCCAGGGTGTCCAGGAAGATCTTGCCGTCGATCTTCGTAAGTGAGTCGTGCTGGCCGTCCATGAGCTTCGTGATCGTGGTGTTCAGGTACTTGTCCAGATCGGTGAAGAGCTTGAGCTGCTTCTTGTAGATGTCGGAGATGGACTGCGCCGACGTCGTGATCGCATCGACGATCGCCTTGCCGCCGGTCCCCGAGTCCTTGCCCAGCGCGCCGATCGCGAGGGGTGCGTGGTTCTGGTAGAACTCCTCGCCCGGGGCTGTCTGGCCCTTGCCCAGGAGGACGTCGATCGGCGGCACATTGTTCGTGTCGGTCTTGTGCGCGACCTTGTCGATGGAGTCTTTGAAGTTTGCGATGTCGTGGTTGACGAAGTTCTGCAGCGAGGTCTTGTCCAGCGCCAGCTTTGTCTTGTCCGCCATGGCTCCGCTCTCCTGAGGTCTGTCAGTTCCAGGGCCGGCCGGTCCGGTCCGTCGCCGCCGGGTGTTCCGGCGTCCGCATGCCGTCCTCCTTCGGCCGCCCGCTCACGGGCGGCCGAAGGAGGGCGGTCAGCCGCCGATCCGTACCTCGGACCACATCTGGCTGAGGCTGTTCTCGTTGTACTTGTAGCTGCCGGAGATCTCGTCGAGCAGCTGCGAGTGACTGGTGAGGATCTGCTCCATCGACTTGATCGCGTTGTCCCAGGCCTGCTGCTTCTGGTTGTAGGTCTGGGCGTCGTCACCGATCCACTGCTTCTTGAGCTCGGCGAGCTCCATCTCCATGTTGGAGATCGTCTGCGCGATGGCCTTGGTCTGGGAGACCAGGTCGTCGGCGGCGTTGCCCATGTGGTTGTAGTCGACGTAGATGAAACCGTCGGTGAAGTCCTCGCTCATCGATGTCCTCGTTTCGCGTCAGAAGGAAAGAGCCGGGGTCGTTCCGGGGTCAACCGTGCAGGGCGTTGAAGACGGCCTGAGCCTGCTGGTAGCCCTGGTTGATCGAGTCGTTGCTGGAGCCCTGCTGCTGGTGCTGCGAGACGAGGGTCTGGTTGAGCTTGTCGACCATGTCCTGCAGGTTCTTCAGGATGACGTCCGCCTGCTGCTCCCAGGAGTTGACGAGGTCCTGGAACGCCTGACCGTCCGAGCCCTTGTACCCGGAGGCCAGATTGAAGCGGGTGGACTCGACGTCCTGCTTGATCTTGGTGATCCCGGTGTAGGCCATCTCCAGGGCCTGGATGCCGTTCTTGGTCGCCCTGACCTCTGACTGCTGCATGCCTGCCACGCTGCGCCTGCCTCTCTGGTTCGGTGCTCACGGGAAACCGGGAGCGAGATCGTGCGTCGAGGTCCGCCCGGCCGGCACCGCCATCGGCGCGCCGCCGCCGACCGGTTCGCGTCTCCTTCCGTACTCCGTGGTAATGACCCCGACTTGCCGTCAACTTGTCGTCGCCTTGCCCGGACCTGTTGTCGTCGCCCTGCCCGGCCCCGGCGTCGGGGCCGCGGCCGGACCGGCGCACGGCGGCGCGGTGCTCGAGGAGATCCCCGCCTGCGCGGCCGCCGCGCTCAGGTCCGGTCCGGTCGGCAGCATGTTCAGCAGCGGCGATGGCAGGGCCACCACCTGGCCGGTCGAGTACCCGAGCGCCGCCAGGTCGGAGGCGGATGCGACGCGGTACTTGGTGCCCGTGTCGGTCACCAGGTAGGTCGTGCCGCCGACCGTGCCGCCCGCCGCCGGCAGGACGCGCACCAGCGCGCCGCCGCCGGGCGGCACGGTGATCCGGTCGACGGGCACGCACGCGGACGTGGTCGCCGCCTGGGCGACGACGCCGAGCGAGGCCGGGTCCTGCAGCGCGACGCTGACCCGGGGCCCCACGGCGGTCGGCTGGACCCGGACGCAGGCGTGCTGGTCCGGCTGAGGGCCGACCAGGCGCGGCGGCGTCTCGGGCAGCGCGCCGGCGGCGACCGTGCCCGGCGCCAGCCGGCCGTTCATGGCGTCGGGCGCCAGGCCGATCGCGTCGGGCGTCCGGCCGCCGTACGCCTTGGCGCGTACGGCGGGATCGGCCAGGATCAGGACCGCGACGGTCGTGGTGACCTCCGCCAGGCCGTCCTGGCGCAGCTGGTAGTACCGCGGCTTCGAACCGAGCACTCCGACCTTGAAGACCTGCCCGATGCGGGTCGCGTGCCCGTCGAGCGACGGCCCGGAACGCCCCAGGCCGGGCACGGTGGGAGCGGCCAGGTCCGGTCCGGCCGGCAGCGCGTCGACGAACGCCGCCGACACCGGGGTCGGTGTCCGGCCCCCGTAGCCGAGGGCCGTCGCCGCTCCGCCCTTCGGGTCCAGCCGCAGCCTGCTGCCCTGCCACACCAGGTACACGTGCGCGTCGGGCGTGGTGACCAGCAGTCCCTGACCGGCCGTCAGCGCGCCGTCGCCGCCGGCGTCCCCCACCCCGACGGCGAGGGTCGTGACCGGCGCCGCGGAGCCCCCCACCCCGGTGCCGGAGCAGACCGCCCACGCCCCACCGACCAGACCGCCGGCCGACGGCAGCGCGTCGGGCGCCCCGACGATGCCCACCGGCTGGCCGTGCGGCGTCCCGTCCAGCGACTTGGTCCGGACGTGGTGCGCGGTCAGCTTGGTGCCGCCGATCAGCCGCGCCGACGCGTAGTTCTGCACCGGACGCAGCCGCCCGTCCACGTAGAGGTAGGACGCGCCGGTCTCCTGGTCGACGATCAGGCTGTCCGCGCTCTGCCAGGAGGCGGACCGGCCCGGGGAGATCAGCCCCCAGACGAACGCCCCGCCGCACAGCAGCACGGAGATGACGATGCCAATGATCACCCCCCGGTTCGTACGGCCCTGGGGGCTCTCCGGCGCGTCGGGATCCGCCCGGAGCATCCCGGACGTGATACGGCCCATGACGAACATGTGGGCGTGGACCTGGTCGCGGCGGGACTGCATCGTCGCCTCTTCCGTCGTGCTCTCGTGTCCTGGTCAGCCGATGGCGCGCAGTTCGCCGTACACGCCGAGGACCCACAGGGTCAGCGGCAGCATGCCGATCGCGACCAGGCTCTGCAGGAGTTCGGCGGCGCGGCCCCAGTACGGCACCATCCGGCGGCCGGGCACCGTCCAACCGGCGATCATGAGCGCCGCGGTCACCCCCATCAGCGCCACGGCGATGATCACCCGGCCGGTCGATCCCGTCCGGGCGACCTCGACGGCGACGATCGTGGCCGCCCCCCACACGCCCGGCAGGGCCATGAACAGGCGCTGCCAGACGTTGCCCAGGCCGCGGCTGTGCAGCACGAGCAGCAGCGACAGCGCGGCCGCGAACACGAGCTGCGCCAGGTCCTCCTGGTGGGCCAGTGCCGCCAGGCAGGCGGTGCAGGCCAGCCCGACCGTGCCGTACAGCCCCGTCATCCAGCCGTCCGCCAGGACCGCGCGGGCGGCGACGGCCTTCGGCGAGCGCGGTTCGATGCCCTCCTGGAGCTGGTCCGGGTTGGTCGGCAGCGGCGGCATGCGCAACCCGGACAGCCGGAACGACAAGGTCGGTACGAACGCGCCGAACACGACCGCGAGCAGGGCGACCACCGCGGCCGCCTCCTCCGGTGGGAAGCCCGCCACCATCATGAGGGCCCCGGCGAGGGCTCCGGCGACCGCCAGCACCGTCACGCCGACGAACAGCGCCGTGTACGCCGCCACCAGGGCCAGCGCGAGCACGGCCCCGCCCGCCTCGGCCGCGGACGCGGCGAGCAGCCGGGCGCCCGCCACCTCGAAGCCGTCCGGCCCGGACAGCCGGCCGCCGGGCAGCAGCCATCCGGCCAGGATCAGGAACGGACCGGCCATGACGCCCAGGAGCGCGGCCGACGCGGCGTCGCCCACCGCGCGGCTCGCCGCCGCGGCCCCGGCGAGCAGCAGGAGCGCGGCTGCGCCCGCGGTCACGATCCGCTGCTCGGCCGGTCCGCTCGGCAGCGCGAGCACCGCCAGGACGGCGACCATCACGCACACCGCCAGGCCGCGCAGCAGTCGCCGGCTCGCCTGCGGGCTCCACCCGTACGGGCTGTCCTTCATCGTGGTGGAGATGCCGTCCACCAGGTCGTCCAGCCGCACCTCGGGCAGCGTTTCGGTGCGGGGCCGCAGGTAGAGGGTGTCGCCGTCGTGCAGGTCGAGCGACTCGAGGGTGGCGTCCTCGTCGAGCGGCGGTCCGCCCAAGCGCTGCAGCACCCAGCCCTCGTGCTCGATCCCGGTCTCGCCGAGGTCGTCCCCGCCGTAGCCGAGAACGGCGGGGAGCAGGTCCGCGACCGGGACGTCGGCCGGCACGGCCAGGTCGATGGTCTTGGCGGGGGCGCGTACCGTCAGCCGGCACAGGTCCGCCGCCGAGCTCTTGCTCATTGGGCTCACTCGTTCTTTCCACGAACACCCGCCGCCGTCGCCGAGCGGGGGCGCGTGAATGGGTCATTACTCCACGTCGGTCCGTCTGCGCAGTGCTCTCCACTCGGGCATACGCACGTGACGGCCGAGCGGTTCACCCCGATTCGCGAATCACCGCGCGAAAGTGCGGCACGCGCCGATCGGCGACACCGGGGCGCACGCCGCGCTGTACGATTCGCGGTGACGCAACCGGCCTGCTCCGCAGGTCCCCTCCGCGGCTCTCCACTCCGCCGAGCGCGCCCGGCGACCACCGTCCGCCGGCGCGGCGCTTCGTCGTACCACGCCAGGAGGCCGTTCGTTGAGTTTCGTGCTGTTCCGCAGGCCGATGCGCCGGCGTCCGCCCGAGATGCCCGAAGGGGAGCTCAGCCTTCAGGAGCCTCCCACGCTGCCCGAGACCGTGCCCGACAACTCCGCCGTCTGGACGTACCTGCCGATGGCGCTGATGTCGGTGGCCATGGTGATGATGTACATGACGCGCGGCAGCGGGGCGAAGAACAGCTTCCTGCCGCTCTCCCTCGGCCTGATGGTCCTCGCCGCCGGGGCCATGCTGGTCGGGCAGGGAATGCGCAAGAGCAGCGAGCGCAAGGAGAAGCTCAAGGGCGCCCGCCGGGACTACCTGCGCTATCTCTCCCAGACCCGGCGCAAGGTGCGCGCGGCCGTACGGGAACAGCAGCGCGCCCTGGCCTGGCGGCATCCGGCGCCGCAGACGCTGTGGTCCATGGTCGGCACCACCCGGATGTGGGAGCGCCGCCCCTCGGACCCCGACTTCGCCGAGGCGCGGCTGGCGGTCGGTGACCAGAAACTGGGCCTGCGGCTGGCGCCGACGACGACCAAACCGGTCCAGGACCTCGAGCCGCTCACCGCGCACGCGCTGCGCGGCTTCGTCCGGGCCTACTCCACCGTGCCCGACCAGCCCACCGCCGTCTACCTGCAGTCCTGGGCGCGCGTGCTCTTCCGGGGGGACGAGGCGCAGATCCGCGGCGCCGTCCGCGCCCTGGTCGCCCAGCTCGCCCTCTTTCACTCTCCGGACGACCTGTGGATCGCGCTGTGCGTCGCCCCGGACCGGCTGGCGGAGTGGGAATGGGTCAAGTGGCTGCCGCACAACCTGAACCCGCACGACACTGACGCCGCCGGCCAGGTCCGCATGGTCGCCTCGGACTTCCCGGAGCTGGAGGGCATGCTCGGCGCGGAGTTCTGGGAGCGGCCCGCGTACGACCCGGAGGCCATGCCCGCCCGGGAGGAGCCCTACACGGTGCTCATCGTCGACGGGGGCACCGTGCCCGCCGGGCACGCGCTGGACGGCCCCGGCATGCGCAACGTCGTCGTGCTCGACCTGTCCGGAGCACTGACGTGGCGGCCCGGCCGTACCACCCTCCGCCTCGACGTGCAGGACGGCGAGACCCGGCTCGTCCGCACCGACCGGGAGCGCAAGGAGCAGCTCACCGTGCTCGGACGCCCCGACCGCCTGGGCGTGCGGACCGCGACCGCGCTCGCCCGGCGGCTCGCGCCGTACCGCCTCGGCGTCGGGCCCGAGAACACCGAGCCGCTGTCGGCCACCACGGACCTGGGCACCCTCCTGGGCATCCCGGACCTGTACCGGCACGAGCCCCACACCCTCTGGCGCAAGCACACCCCCGCGGAACGGCTGAAGGTGCCGATCGCGGTCGGCGCCGACGGGAAGCCGGTGGAGCTGGACATCAAGGAGTCCGCCCAGGGCGGCACCGGCCCGCACGGCATGCTGATCGGCGCCACCGGCTCGGGCAAGAGCGAGCTGCTGCGCACCCTGGTGCTGGCGATGGCGCTGACCAACTCCTCCGAGACGCTCAACTTCGTCCTGGTGGATTTCAAGGGCGGCGCGACCTTCCTCGGCCTGGACGAGCTGCCGCACGTCTCCGCGGTCATCACGAACCTGGCCGACGAGGCCGCCCTCGTCGCCCGCATGCGCGACGCGCTGCACGGTGAGCTCATGCGCCGCCAGGAGCTGCTGCGCGCGGCCGGCAACTACGTCTCCGCCCTCGAGTACGAGAAGGCGCGCGCGGCCGGGGCGGCGCTGGAACCGCTGCCCAGCCTCTTCGTCGTCGTCGACGAGTTCAGCGAGCTGCTCGCCGCGCACCGCGACTTCATGGAGCTGTTCGTCATGATCGGCCGGCTGGGCCGCAGCCTGGGCGTCCACCTGCTGCTCGCGTCCCAGCGGCTCGACGAGGGCCGGATGCACCAGCTCGAGAGCCACCTGTCCTACCGCATCGGCCTGCGCACGTTCTCGGCCATGGAAAGCCGCGGCGTCCTGGGCGTGCCCGACGCCCACCAACTGCCGCCGCAGCCCGGCGCCGGTTTCCTCAAGACGGGCGTGGAGGCGCTGACCCGGTTCCGCGCCGCCTACTCCTCCGGTCCCTACCGGCGGCGCGGCAAGGCCGACCAGGCGCGGGTGGCGAGCCAGGTGGTCCCCTGGTCCGCGTCCCGGGTCGCCCAGGTCCAGCCCGCCCCGGTGGAGGTGACGCCGGAAGAACCGGACGAGACCGCCGAGACCCTCCTGTCGGTGGCCGTGGAACGGCTCCGCGACGCCGGGCCGCCGGCCCACCAGGTGTGGCTGCCGCCGCTCGACCTGCCGCCCACCCTCGACCAGATCCTCCCGCCGCTCGCGCCCGACGAGACGTTCGGCCTGTCGACCGTCGACTGGGAGCGGCGCGGCGGGCTCACGGTGCCGGTCGGCATCGTCGACCGGCCCTTCGAGCAGATCCGCGACCTGCTGGTCGTCGACCTGTCCGGGGCCGGTGGGCACGTCGCCATCGCCGGCGGCCCGCAGAGCGGCAAGAGCACGCTCGTCCGCACGCTGATCAGCGCCCTGGCGCTCACCCACACGCCGCGCGAGGTGCAGTTCTACTGCCTCGACTTCGGTGGTGGCACGCTCGCCGGCCTCACCGGCCTGCCGCACGTCGCCGGGGTCGCCAGCCGTTTGGACCACGAGCGCGTCGGCCGCACCGTCGCGGAGGTCACCGCGCTGCTCGCCGACCGCGAGCAGTTCTTCCTCCTCAACGGCATCGACTCGATGGCGACCTACCGGCGCCGCCGGGCGGCCGGGGAGTTCGCCGACCAGCCGCACGGGGACGTCTTCCTCGTCGTGGACGGCTGGTCGACGGTGCGCCAGGACTTCGACCGGTACATCCAGACGTTCAGCGCGATCGCGGCGCGCGGCCTCAGCTTCGGCATCCACCTGATCGTCACCACCGCGCGGTGGGTGGAGCTCACGGCGGCCGTGCGCGACCAGGCGGCCACCCACCTGGAGTTGCGGATGGGCGACCCGATGGACTCGGAGGTCGACACCCGCCGCGCGGCGAGCGTGCCGCGCGCCCCCGGACGCGGCATCACCCGCGACAGCAAGCTGCACTACCTCACGGCGCTGCCGCGCATCGACTCGGTGGAGAGCGCCGACGACCTCGCGGACGGCGTCGCGGGCCTGGTCGCCGCGGTGCGCGAGAGCTGGTCCGGCCCGGCCGCGCCGCCGGTGCGGATGCTGCCGGCTCAGCTCAGCGTGCGGGAGCTGCCGGCGCCCGAGGGCGACTTCCGGGTGGCGATCGGCCTGGAGGAGGAGCGGCTCTCCCCCGTGGTGCACGACTTCGCCGAGACCCCCCACATGGTGGTCGTCGGCGACACCGAGTGCGGCAAGACGAACCTGCTGCGCCTGGTCGCGCGGGCCGTGACCGAGCGGTACACGCCCGCGGAGGCGCGCATCATGGTGGTGGACTACCGCCGTGAGCTGGTCGAGGTGGTTCCCGAGGAGTACCGCCTCGGGCACGCGGTCAGCATCGACGCGCTGCGCGACCTCGTCGTCGGCGCGGGCCAGGCGATCAAGGCCCGGGTGCCGGGACCGGACATCACCCCGGCCCGGATGAAACTGTGCGACTGGTGGAACGGGCCCCGGCTGTTCATCCTGGTCGACGACTACGACATGGTCGGCGCCGGGCCGATGCAGCACCCGTTCGACCCGATCGTCGACCACCTCGCGCTCGGGTGGGAGGTCGGGCTGCACATGGTCGTCGCCCGCTCCGCCGCGGGCGCCGGCCGCGGCATGGGCGAGATGATGATGCGCCGGCTGCAGGAGGTCAACACGCCGTCCCTGCTGATGTCCTGCCCGCCGGACGAGGGATACCTCTTCGGCAACGTCAAGGGCCGCATCCTGCCGCCCGGCCGGGCGATCCGGATCGCCCGGCGCAAGGCCGTGCAGGTCCAGACGGCCATGCTCGACTGAGGGGCACGAGCGGCGCTCGTTCCGGGGCCGGCTCCCGGGGGCCGACTACCGGTGGCCCCCGGGAGGCTCGGGTACCGGAGCGGCGCCGCTCAGTCCATCACGGCGCGGTCGCGCAGGGATGCCCGCAGCGCACGCATGGCGTAGTGCGCGCGGGACTTCACCGTTCCCGGCGCGAGGCCGAGCGCGGCCGCCGTCTGCTCCACGCTGTGGCCGAGGTAGTACGTGTAGATCAGGATCTCGCGCTGCTGCTCGGTGAGCTCGTTCATGACCTCGAGCACCGCCCGGAGCGTGACGACGCGCTCGGCCGGATCGGGCACGGCGCGCTCTTCGGACTCGCCGTCGCCGACCTCGTTCGGCCGGGCCTGCCGGGCGCGGTAGTGGTCGATCACGAGCCGGTGCGCGACGGTGAACAGCCAGGTGCGGACCCGGTCCGTCGTGGGGTCGAGGATCTCGCGGTGCTGCCAGGCCCGTACCGCGGTCTCCTGGACGATGTCCTCGGCCCGGTGCCGGTCGCCGTTGCAGAGCCGGAGGGCGAAGTTGAGCAGCACGGCGCCGTGCCGCTCGTACAGCGCGCGGGAGAAGGCGTCGTCGTGCGCCGGATCGTGCGGCCGGGCCGGAACACGCGGGGCGTCATGCCGTCGCGGCACGGCTACTCTCTGGGCGGCCGCGGACGGCCGGTCCAGCACTCGGCTGCGCGTCATGGAAGGCGACCCCATTCTCACGATTCGTCATTGCGGACCGGCCACGGCGCTACTTGACCTCGGCCGTTAATGAAGCTTCAACGATTCAGCCGTGGTCTTGGCGACTCCTTGCCGCCGACTTGCCGCTATTGACCGGCCGGAGTCAGGTGACCCCTCCGACGCCCTCCTGGTGCGGGGCTCCGGCCCGGATGCCGGACCGCCGGGGAGGACGCCGGGGACCGCCCCGAACGGGGGTCGTCACGCCGAAGTGGACGCCTTCGGTCGCTCTCCCGAGGGGGCACCGCCGGCCGGCCGCCAGCCCCGGGCCCGGCCGAGCGGGACGATCACCGCCGCGCCCGCGACGAGGGCCACGAGCCCGCCTCCGACCGAGGCGACGACCAGCGCACGGGTGCGGGCGGCGTGTGAGGCGGTCCGGGCCGGCAACCGCATGGCGGCCGCGGGCGTCGGCCGTGCGGCCGCCGGGGACGACACCGCCGCCACGGCGGCGTACGGGTCCAGGACCGGCTTGGTCGCGGGGTAGGCGGACGCGACGAGCCGGTTCGCCACCTCGGCCGCCGTCAGCCGGGGCTGGTACGCGCGCACGAGGGCGGCCGTACCGGCGACGAACGCGGCGGCCAGCGAGGAGCCGGACCCGATGTAGTTCCCGGCGCCCTTGGGGCCGATGCTCACGACGGCGTCGCCGGGTGCGGCCAGGTCGGCGGCGAAGACGTCCGGCGCCTCCTGCGGGCGCGAGCCGTCCGGCCCGAAGTCCTCGACCGCGACGACCTGCGGGATGAAGGCGGGGAAGTAGGGCCGCGCGGGCGGCGCCGACGGCGTTCCGCCGGCGGTGGTGGGCACGGCGTCCGGCGCGGCGGGCGCGACCACGACGGCGTCCTTGCGGGTGGCGTAGGCGACCGCGGCCGTCAGCTCCGCTCTGCCCTCGGTCAGGGCCGCGCCGACGTACACGACGCGGGCACCGCGGTCGACGGCGGCGCGGATGCCCGCCGCGACCGTGCCCGGCGAGGCGGTGCCGTTCTTGCCGGTGCCGCGGACCGCGAGGATCCGCGCCTGGGGCGCGATCCCGCCGCCGGTCGCGTCCTCGGCACGCCCCGCGATCAGGCCGGCCGCGAAGGAGCCGTGCCCGACACAGTCCTGCCCGGCGTCCGCCACCGCGGTGACCCGGCCGGCCAGCGCGGGGACGTTCGCGGCCACGCCGGTGTCCACGACGCCGACGGTGACTCCGGTTCCGTCGCTGAGCTCGCGGACCCGGGCCACTCCGAGCGCGCTCATCGTCCACGGCTGCGCGTGGGCCGGGGTGGGGGACGCGCCGGTGCACGACCGTCCGGACGCGAGCGCCGACGGGATGACGGGCAGGCCGACAGGGCCGGGCGCGGCGCCGGGGGGCCGTTCGTACGCCGTGGCCGCCGCGGCTCCGGGAAAGGCGGAGACGAGAAGCGAGGCCGTGGCGGCGGCCACCGACGCCACGGCGCGCAGGCGCCGGGGGACACGTCGCATGCGCTCAGCGTAGAGATCCGATCTTGTCGTTCTCTTGTCGCCTGGGACAAGTATCCCCGCTGGTCAGAGGCCTTGCGGGCGAGGGTGTCAAGCGGCCCGCGCGAACGGCATGATGGTTGTCTCGTCGGCACCCCACCGACCCGAGGAGGGTTCAGCGTGTCTCGGCAGTTGCTCACGGTCTCCCCGGATGAGCCAGGCGCTTTCCGGACAATCGAGGAGGCGCTGGCGGCGGCACGTACCGGGTCGGTGATCCGTATCCGGCCCGGCCGGTACCCCGAGAGCCTCTTCATCCGCACCCGGGTCACGATCGTGGCCGACGGGGACCGGGGCAGCGTCGAGATCTGCCCGCGAAGCGGCACCGCGGTGATGCTCGTGGCGGACGCCGTGATGCTCACCGACCTCACGCTGCGCGGTGGCGGCGACGACGTGCCGGTCGTCGACGCCGCGCGCGGGCAGGTCGCGATGGAGGGCTGCACCGTGGCCGGTTCCGGCTGGACGGCCGTGCTGGCCCGTGGGTCCGGTTCGCTCGCGATGCGCGGCTGCCGGATCACCAACGCCGAGGGCGCGGGCATCGTCGACACCGCGGACGCGGCCAGCGTCATCGAGGACTGCCTCATCGAGAACCTCGGCACCTCCGCCGTCGTGCTGGGAGAGAAGTCCCGGTCGACGATCCGGGGCTGCCGGCTGCGGGACGCCCGCGGCAACGGCGTGCTCGCCAACGGCGAGGCCCAGGGTGTGATCGAGGACTGCGAGATCTCCACGACCTCGAAGCCGGCCATCGCCCTCGAGGGCGACAGCGCCACCCGGATCGTGCGGACGAGCGTTCGCGACTGCGCGACCGGCGTGTACGTGACCAGCGGGTCGCGCCCGGCGCTGGAGGAGGTCTCGGTCACCGACATCACCGCCGGTTCCGGCATCGTGCTGGCCGGGGGCGCGGATCCGCTGCTGCGCCGCTGCCGGACGGCCCGTACGAAGGACAGCGGGCTGTCCGTCACCGAACGCTCGCGCGGCACGTTCGAGGCCTGCGAGTTCACCGGGTCGGCCGCGCCCGCGATCAGCGTCGTGGGGTCCAGCTCGCCGACGCTGATCGACGCGACGGTGCGCGAGTGCGCCGACGCGTCCGCGTCCGTGCTGCTGGCGGACGACTCCGTCGCGGAGTTCGACCGGCTGGAGGTCGTGGACGCCGCCGGCACCGCGATCGCCATCCGGTCCGGCGCCAACCCGCTCGTGCGCAACGCGACGATCACCGCGGCCGGCGGGACCGGCGTCGAGGTCACCGAGGACGGGCGCGGACGGCTGGAGCACTGCGTCGTCGAGCGGGCCGGCGGCGCCGCCGTGCGCATCGCGAGCGGGGCCAACGTCTCCATCCGCGACTGCGACCTCCGTTCCCCCGGCGACGCGGGGGTCGCCGTCGACTCCGGCGGGATGGGCACGATCCAGGACTGCGCGGTCTCCGGGAGCGACGCCTCCGGCGTGGTCGTACGCGAGGGCGGCGACCTGAGCCTCACCCGGGCGCGGATCAGCGACTCCGGCGCCCACGGCGTGCTCCTCATGGCCGGCGCGCGGGCGACGTTCGGCGACTGCGAGATCACCGGGAGCGTCGGTGACGGCGTCCGGGTCGACACCGCCGAGGCCGTCACCGTCACCGGCTGCGCTGTCCGCGACAACCGCGGCGCCGGGCTGCGGCAGTCCCGCCCCGGCCGGCTGACAGTGCGCGACCTGGACAGTTCCGGGAACGCCGTCCCCGACTCCTGGGGCGACGAGGTCGCCGCGGCGGCCGGCGGCGCGCCGGGCGGCAAGGACACCCGCGCGCCCGCGTCCGCCGGGCCGCTGGAGGAGCTGGAGTCCCTCATCGGCCTCGAGGGCGTGAAACGCCAGGTGCGCGCGCTCGTCAACCTGAACCAGCTCTCGCAGCGCAGGGCCCGGCTCGGCATGCCGGCCCCGCCGATGAGCCGGCACCTGATCTTCGCGGGCCCGCCCGGCACCGGCAAGACCACGGTCGCCCGGCTGTACGGCGGGATCCTCGCCTCCCTCGGCCTGCTGCCCTCCGGGCACCTGGTGGAGGTCTCCCGCGCCGACCTGGTCGCGCAGTACGTCGGCGCCACCGCCATCAAGACGACGGACGCGTTCAACGAGGCGCTCGGCGGCGTCCTGTTCATCGACGAGGCGTACACGCTGGTCACCGAGGGCCGGGGCGGCTCGCACGACTTCGGCCGCGAGGCCATCGACACCCTCGTGAAGCTGATGGAGGACCACCGCGACGAGGTCGTCGTGGTGGCGGCCGGGTACACCGCCGAGATGCAGACCTTCCTGTCCGCCAACCCGGGCATGGCCTCGCGGTTCAGCCGGACCGTGGAGTTCACCAACTACTCGGTCGACGAACTCGTCACGATCACCGAGAAGATCTGCGAGAGCCACCGCTACGAACTGGACCCGACCACCCGTCAGGCGCTCGCCGCGCACTATGAGCGGATGCCGCGGGACGCCACCTTCGGCAACGGCCGTACGGCACGCCTGGTCTTCGAGGAGATGATCGAGCGGCAGGCGTTCCGGCTCGCCTCCATGACCGACCCGGCCGAGGGCGACCTCAGCCTGTTGCTGCCGGAGGACGTCAGCGACGCCGCGGCAACGGACGGCGCGGTGGGCGCGGAGCGCGAGACGCTGCTGGCCCGGCTGTCGGACATGATCGGCCTGGCCGGCGTGAAACGCGAGGTCAAGGACATCGTGGACCTCCTCGCGACGGCCCGGCAGCGGGAGGCCGCCGGACTGCCCGTACCCCGGCTCAGCCGGCATCTCGTCTTCACCGGGTCCCCCGGCACCGGCAAGACCACCGTTGCCCGGCTCTACGCCGAACTGCTGCACAGCCTGGGCGTGCTGCCGCGCGGCCAGCTCGTGGAGGTGGCGCGCGCCGACCTCGTGGGCCGCTACGTGGGCCACACGGCGCAGCTCACCAAGGAGGTGTTCCAGCGCGCGCTGGGCGGTGTGCTGTTCATCGACGAGGCGTACACCCTGACCCCCGAGGGGGCGTCCAACGACTTCGGCCGGGAGGCGGTCGAGACCCTGCTGAAGCTGATGGAGGACCACCGCGACGAGGTCGTGGTCATCGTCGCCGGCTACACCGACGAGATGCGGCGCTTCTTGAACTCCAACCCCGGCCTCGCCTCCCGGTTCTCGCGGCAGGTGGAGTTCGAGGACTACAGCACCGACGAGCTCGTCGCCATCACGCGGAACCAGGCCGTGGCCGCGGGCTACGAGTGCGCTCCCGAGACCCTCGCCGCGGTGCGCGAGTACCTCGACGCCCTGCCGCGGGACCGGACCTTCGGCAACGCGCGCCTCGTCCGGCAGATGCTGGAGACGATGATCACCTATCAGGCGAGGCGGCTCGGCGGGATGCGGTCGCCCGGCGTGGCGGACCTGCGCCTCCTGCTGCCCGCGGACCTGCCCTCCGCGAACACCCCCAGCGCGCGCTGACCGGTCAGAGCGGGTAGGCGCCGCGGTGCAGATACGCGCGGACCCGTTCGACCATGGTCGTCCCGGAGGTGACGAACCTGTCCCGCAGGGAGGAGTCCGGCTGCGCGAGGTACTGCCGGAGCGACGCCTTCTCCTTGGCCGCCGCCGCCTTCTCCCCGACCGCGGCGAGTTCCTCCGGCTTCAGGTACCGGGCCAGCAGCGGGAACAGCTGGTTCTCCTCGGCGCGCGCGTGCGGACCGGCCTCGGCGTTCAGCTCCGCGAGGAGGGTGGAGAACTCGGCACTGGTCAGGTCGGGTAGATCCATCCTCCTCAGGACGCGCTCGAGCTCCGCGTGCCCGGCGATCTCGCGCTGGACGATCCGCGTCCCCTGGGGCAGATGGGCGCGGGCCACCGGGTACATGTAGGTCTCTTCGGCGACCGTGTGCCGGACCATCTCGGCGATCAGCAACTGGGTCACCGAACGCCGCAGGCGTTCGAACTCGACCAGATAGTCGAGCTCGGTCAGCAGTTGCCGCAGGTCGTTGTGGTCCTCTTGGAGGACGCTGATCAAAGTTTCGGACTGGTTCATGGCCCGGCCCCTCGAGAGCCGCTCGCGACCGCTTACCCCGAGCCCCCTGCCCCGGATGCGGGCGCCGAAACGCCTCCCCGCCGAGCGACGGCGGGAGGTCGCACGGGCCGGTCCGCGACTGACCGGCGGCAATACGGCTTGCAAAGCACTTGTCGCATACCGGTAATCGCGGTTGAATGCGGCGATATGCGACAGATCCGGCGATATGGACTGTCATGATCTATTGGAGCGTGCGGCCGTGACCGAGCTCAAGGCCGAGCAGATCAGCGACGACAATATCGATGGCGATTTCCTCGCACGTTATCCGGATTATCCGCTGACGCGGCGACTGGACGAGCTACGCGCGACGGACTACGCGTACCTCGACGCGGGCGGTCACCTCTACCTGGACTACGGCGGGGCGGGCCTGCCGGCGGACGGCCAGATCTCCGCACACGCGGCCCGGATGCGCGGGAACTGCTTCGGCAATCCGCATTCGGCGAATCCGACCTCGGCGAGCGCCACCGAGCTGGTCGAGCGCACCCGAGCGCGGATCCTCGCCCACTTCAACGCGTCCGCCGACGAGTACGCCGTGATCTTCACACCGAATGCGAGCGGTGCGTGCCGGCTGATAGGTGAATCCTACCGATTCGACCGGGAAACTCGTTACGTCCTCACCCTTGATAACCACAATTCGGTGAACGGAATTCGGGAGTTCGCCCGCGAACGTGGTGCTGGAACCGAATACGTGCCGATGCGGGGCCCCGACCTGCGGACCGAAGCGGGCGACGTCCGCGCGGCACTCGGGAAAGGCCGCGGCGGACTCTTCGCGTTTCCGGCACAGAGCAACTTCACGGGCGTGCAGCATCCCCTGGAGTGGATCGACCTCGCGCATGAGAACGGCTACGACGTGCTGCTCGACGCGGCCGCGTACGTGCCCACCAACCGGCTCGACCTCGGCGTCACGCATCCCGACTTCGTCCCGGTGAGCTGGTACAAGGTGTTCGGCTACCCGACCGGCGTCGGGTGCCTGGTCGCCCGTCGCGAGGCGCTCGCAAGGCTGCGGCGCCCCTGGTTCGCCGGCGGCACGATCCAGGCGGTCAGCGCCCAGGGCGACTGGCACGTCCTCGCCGACGACGAGACGGCGTTCGAGGACGGCACGCTCAACTTCCTCGCGATCCCGGACGTGGCGGTCGGCATCGACTGGGTGGCGGGCATCGGCGTCGACACGATCCACCGGCGCGTCAGGTGCCTCACCGGCCGGCTGCTCGACCGCCTCCACGGACTGCGGCACACGAACGGCCGGCCGATGGTCGAGGTCTACGGCCCCCACGACACCGTCCGGCGCGGCGGGACGGTCACCTTCAACTTCCGCGATCCGGACGGCCGGATCGTCGACGAACGCGTCGTCGAACGCGACAGCGCCGCGCTCGGCATCTCCCTGCGGACCGGCTGCTTCTGCAACCCCGGTGCGGGCGAGGCCGCGTTCGTCATCGACCGGGACGCCCTCATGAGGTCCGCCGGTCGAAGGGTCGACACGCTGGACGACCACCTCCGGATGCTGGGCCTGCCGAGCGGCGGGGCCGTCCGCGTGTCGATCGGGCTGGCGTCCAACCTCGCCGACGTCGAGCGGTTCGTACGGTTCGCGGAGCAGACCTACCGCGACCGTCACCCGTCGCATCAGGGGCTGACGGCACGGGAGCGCTGCTGACCGCCTACGGCGGCGATAGGGGTTCCAGGCCGGACGCCGCTACCGCCGGCCGTACGCGGTCCCGCGCGCCAGCACGACGCAGGTCAGCGCCAGGAAGAGGGCGGTGAACCCGGTGAGGATCACCCAGTCCACGGCGACCGGGCGGGAGAAGGTCGCTCCGTACGACGCCAGGAGCGGCGGCCCGAGCGGCGACCGCCCGTGGGCCCACAGCCGCGCCACGCCCAGGCTGTGGCCCAACGCCTCGAACGCCCACCGGTTCGACATCCCATAGCTGAGCACCCGGCCGGCCACCGCCATGACCGGCACGGGAAGGATCGCGCCGACGAACAGCACCTGCGGGAAGCAGAGCATCGGCAGCGCCATCGTCGCCTGTGCCGGATCGCCGACGACCGCCGAGATGAGCAGGCCGAGGCCGAGCCCCGCCGCCGACGTCAGCAGCAGGGTCACGAGCAGCTCGCCGTAGGTGGACCAGCCCGCCGCGGGCAGCCGGTCCAGGGCGCGCAGCACGAGGAGCATCACCGCGTCCGCCACCGCGAGCAGCGGCAGCAGGACCGCCACCTTCGCCGCGACGTACGGGGCGATGCCCAGGCCGGCGAGGCATTCGCGGCGGAGGATCGCCCGCTCGGTGCAGATCCGCAGCAGCCCGTACGTCAGGCCGAAGAAGAACCCACCGAACGCGATCCAGAACAGGATCATCACCGTGGCGGCCGGGCTGGGGCGCGCGTACGAGAACGCGTGGGGCCGGAACAGCACCGCGAACATCAGCAGGACCATCACCGGCGAGCCCGCGAGGATCGCCGCCGTCAGCCGGTTGCGGAGCAGGATGTCGAGGTCCCGCCGGGTCAGCACCCGCCACTGCCGGAGCGCGCGCACGGAACGGCGGCCCGCCGGGGAAGGGGCGCCCGCCGGGGAACGGGGGTCCGGCGCCGGACGGCCGCCGCCCGCGGCGGGCACGCCCGATGGCGCGGGCGGGTCATCCAGAACACCGCGGGCGGCCGTGAACCGCCGCGCCCACTCCTCCGGGGTGTCCTCGTCGGCCAGACGCTCGTAGACCTCCTCGATGTGATCGGTCTGGAAGTACGTGCGCGCGGCGTCCGGCGTGCCGAAGAACGCGAGCCGGCCGTCGGTCGTCAGGAACACCACCTTGTCGCACAGGGCCACGTCCGGCGGATCGTGCGTGGTCACCACGACGGTCGAGCCGGCGCCGGCTAGGCGGCGCAGCAGGCGCATGAAGTCGGCCGCCGTCGCCGGGTCCAGCCCCGAGGTCGGCTCGTCCAGGAACAGCACCCTGGGCCGGGTGAGCAGGTCGACGGCGATGCTCGCCCGCTTGCGCTCACCGCCGCTCAGCGAGCCGACCCGCGTGTCCGCGCGGTCGGTGAGGTCGAGGGCCCGCAGTACCCGGCCGACCGCCTCGTCGACGCGGTCGGTGGAGGTGCCCGCCGGAAGGCGCAGCCGCGCGGCGTACCCGAGGGTGCGGGCGATCGGCAGCTCGCGGTGGATGATGTCGTCCTGCGGGACGTACCCGAAGGAGTCCGGGTCGCCGTCGACGCGAACCTCGCCGGTCGTCGGCGGGCGTACGCCCGAGACGGCGTCCAGCAGGGTGGTCTTCCCGCTGCCGCTGGCGCCGACGATCGCGACGAGCTCGCCCGGCTCGATGGTCAGCGAGATGTCCTGCAGCGTCCGCCGGCCGCCGATGTGCCGGCCGACCCCGCGCACGTCGATGCGCAGCCCTGCCGTGCCGGTCTCCGCCGTGGCCCACAGCGCGCCTCGCGCGGTGTCGGCGGGAAGCGTCCACAACCGCGCCGGGGTGAGCGCGCGGACCGTACGCCCGTAACGGCCGTCGACCGTCGTCACCGGCCCGTCGAGCTCGCCGGAGGCCACCGCCACGAGCCGGTCGGCCGGGTCGGCCTCCTCGCATACGACGTCTCCGGCGCCGACCTCCACGAGCCGCAACTCCGGCTCGAGCTCGCGGAGCCGCCGCCGGGGCAGACCGCCCAGTTCGGGCATCCGCCGCAGGACGCGCAGGCGTTCGCCCACCTCACGCCACCCGCCGTCCACCGCGACCGGGCCTGTGGTGCACGCGTCCACGTCGTCCCGCACGTCTCCCCCATCCCCGCCCGCCGGGACGATCCGGCGATCGCTCCGTCGCCCGGCTGATGCGCTCGTGTTCGAGGTGGTCTGCCGCGGTCACTCTCACACACGCCGGCGACGGTGGGAAGACGCCCGGTTCGGGGTGTAGGGTGGCCGCGACGTTGAACACGTTCAAATGTGGGGTCGATCGACATGATCGTGCTCGTCGACATCGTGATCACGGTGGGGATGCTCGTCGTCGTTCCGATGGGGCTGACCCTGATGGACGGGCCGGGCTTGACCCGGCTCCGCACCCTCTGGCCGGCGGGCGCCGCACCGGGCGCGATCGCCTTATGGCTGCCGCGCGGCGCGACCGCCGGCGTCCTCGCCGGCGCGTACGCCCTGCTCACCGTGGCGCTGGCCCTGCAGGCACCCTGGCGGATCGTCCGTCGCCGAACGGCCGCTCGGTCCGACCCGCCGGCGGCCCACACCGGTCCGCCGCCAGGCCGCTCGCCGCTCCCGCGTGAACTGGCCTTCCTGACCGCCCTCGTCACGCCCGCGGTCGCGGGCACGGCCATGGCCGCGGAGCGCTCCGGGTTCCGGCTGTTCGGATTCCGGCTGGAGACGCTCCGGCTCACCGAGGCGCACTTCCACTTCGCGGGCTTCGCGGCGGCGTTGATCGCCGGGCTGGTCTGCCGGGCTGAAGGCGACAGCGCACCCGCACGCGCGGCGGCGCTCACCGTCCCGGGCGGGACCGCGGTGGTGTTCGTCGGATTCTTCGTGGGTGACTGGGTCCAGTTGGCCGGGGCCGCGATCCTGACCGCCGGGATGTGGCTGGTCGGCTGGCTCACCTGGCGGGACGTACGCGGCGTGGAGACGGATCCGGTCGCGCGCGGGCTGCTGGCGCTGTCGGCGTCCGTGCTGGCCGTGACGATGCTGCTCGCGCTGGACTGGGCCCTGGGCGAGGCGACCGGCCTGCCGCACCTGCCGATCGCCTGGATGGCCGCGACCCACGGCGTCCTCAACGCGTTCGGATTCGCGTTCTGCGGCGTCCTCGCCTGGCGGCGCGTGCGGCCGACCGGACCGGACCCGGCGATCGGAGGCTCCCATGCCACAGGATGACCGCGCCGAACCCACCTACGCCGAGGTGGGCGCCACGCGGGACGGTCCGCTGCCGCCCGGCTACCACCACCTGCGTCATCGGGTCCTCATCGGCCACGGACCGGACGTCATGCGGGCGGCAACGGACGACCTGCTGGAGTGGCGGATGCACCGGGCGACGGGCGCGCGCGTCGGTGGTGCCGCTCCCCGCGCCCGGTCCGGCGTCCGGGTCCGGATCTCCCTCGGGATCGGGCCGCTGCGGCTGGTCGCGCCGTGCCTCGTCGTCTGGGCGGAGGACGGCGAGCGCCGCGCCGGTTTCGGGTACGGGACCCTGCCCGGGCACCCGGAATGCGGCGAGGAGAGCTTCGTCCTCGAACGCGACGACGATGACGCCGTATGGTTCACGGTCACCGCCTTCAGCAGACCCGCCCGCTGGATGACGCGCCTGGCGGGGCCCGCCGCCCCGGTGCTGCAGCGCGCGTTCGCACGGGCGTACGGGAGCGCGCTGCGCCGTCTCGCCGCGAAGCGGGGCCGGCCGCGCCTCGGGCGGTGACCGACCGCCCGAGCTGATCCGCGCCGACCGCGGCGCCGACGGCGCGCGGCCGACGGCGCGTGACCGACGGCGCGTGACCGACGGCACGTGGCGAAACTTTCATGCTCACGGGCGTGCGCCGCCCGCACCGCGGCTCGGCCGGAGGCGGGCGGCGACCCGGCGCGCGCTCGCGTCGGACCGCAGGTCACCCCCGGCGGTTCGCGCCGTAGGGGCATCGGCGCGGACGCCGCGGCGTGGATCTCCGCTCCACCATCCTGGGCGGTCGCCTCGACGCGGCCGTGGGAGCGCTCCCATAATCCGGGACATCGGGGGGACGTCGGGGCCTGAACCGCACGAAGTGACTGACGTTAGGTGGTGTCATGCTCGCCCATGGAGCACGCCTGAAAGTTAGATCCATCCCGCTGGTCGTCCTACTCCTCGCCCTCCTCGCCGCGTTCACCGGCGGCGTCTCCCTCGCTCCGAAGGCACGCGCCGCGGGCACCGGTTACTGGCACACCAGCGGCCGGCAGATCCTCGACTCGAACGGCGCTCCGGTACGCATCGCGGGCATCAACTGGTTCGGCTTCGAGACGGCGAACTACGTGGTGCACGGGCTGTGGAGCAGGGACTACAAGAACCTGCTCGACCAGATCAAGTCGCTGCGCTACAACACGCTGCGCCTGCCGTACTCCGACGACATCTTCAAGCCGGGCACGGTGCCCAACAGCATCGACTTCTCGAGCGGCAAGAACGCCGATCTGCAGGGACTGAACTCGCTTCAGGTCATGGACCACATCGTCGACTACGCCGGGTCCATCGGCCTGCGGGTCATCCTGGACCGGCACCGCCCCGACTCCTCCGGCCAGTCCGCGCTCTGGTACACCTCCAGCGTCCCCGAGTCGACCTGGATCGCGAACCTGAAGGCCATCGCGAGCCGTTACGCGAACAACCCCGCCGTCGTCGGCATCGACCTGCACAACGAGCCGCACGATCCGGCCTGCTGGGGCTGCGGAGACACCTCGACCGACTGGCGGCTGGCCGCCGAGCGCGGTGGCAACGCGGTGCTCTCGGTCAACCCGAACCTCCTCATCTTCGTCGAGGGCGTGCAGACCTACAACGGCGACTCCGGCTGGTGGGGCGGCAATCTGGAAGGCGCCGGCACCTACCCGGTCCGTCTCTCGGTGGCGAACCGCCTGGTCTACTCCGCGCACGACTACGCCACGAGCGTGTCCGACCAGACCTGGTTCCACGCCTCCGACTTCCCCAACAACCTGCCCGGCGTGTGGGACAGGTTCTGGGGCTACCTGTTCAAGCAGAACGTCGCACCGGTCTGGGTCGGTGAGTTCGGCACCACGCTGCAGTCGACCATCGACCAGCAGTGGCTCGCCGCCCTGGTGAAGTACATGGGCACCGGTACGGACTCGTTCCAGTGGACCTTCTGGTGCCTGAACCCGAACTCCGGGGACACCGGCGGGATCCTGAACGACGACTGGACGACCGTCAACACCACGAAGGACGCCTACCTGTCCTCGGTCAAGTCGACCGCCTTCGACCCGGTCGGCGGGGGCTCGGGTGGCGGCGGTGGCGGCGGCGGAGGTGGTGGTGGCGGCGGCACCTCGGCCTGCACCGCGACGTACCACGTGGACAACGACTGGGGCAACGGCTTCACCGCCACCGTGACCGTGAAGAACTCCGGCACCGCGGCCACACGAGGCTGGAAGGTCACCTGGTCCTTCGGCGGCAACCAGTCCGTCAGCAACGGCTGGAGCGCCACGGTCACCCAGTCCGGCGCCGCCGTCACGGCGACCAACGCCTCCTTCAACGGCGCCCTGAATCCCAGCGCCTCGACGTCGTTCGGATTCCAGGCGACCTACTCCGGTTCCAACTCCGCCCCGACCCCGGCCTGCACCGCCACCTGATTCCGGAGAGGACACCGCGCGTGCGGCGCGGCGGCCACCGGCAGCCACGCCACACCGCCGGTGAACCGGCTCAGGGACCGGTTCGGGGCGGCCCGGTGAGGGCGCCCAGGCCGCTGGCCTGGGTACGCCAGTCGGACGGGTTGGGGCTGCCGCCCGCCCAGCGCTGGCCGATCCGGTTGAGCGGGTCGCGGTCGGCGGCCCAGATCGAGTCCGCCTGCCGCTGGGCGAACGACTGGTAGGCGGAGCCTCCGGTCGCCGCCGCGAGGTCGGCGAAGTAACGGCTGAAGATGCCCTTGAACTGCTTCTGGTTGTCGTCGCAGGTGCTCTGGCCGACGTCGCACGACTCGGCCAGGATCCCGTTCTGCGTGAGACCCGTCATCGCCGCGTCCGCGAGTCGCCGCGCGGCCGCGAGCAGGCTGGCGTCGCCGGTGGCGCGCCAGGCCTCGACCAGGCCGCCGATGGCGAGGCCCTGGTTGTAGGTCCAGACCGTCTGGCCGTTGTTGCGGCAGTCCTGGGTGAGGCCGTCGTTGACGAGGTTCGCGGAGTTGATCAGCCCGCTGTTCAGGTACCAGGTCGCCGCCGTACGGGTCCGCTGCAGCCAGACGGTGTCGCCGGGCGTGCGGCGGTGGATCGACGCGGCGAGCCGCAGGTAGAGGCCGCTCGTCACCGCGTTCTTGTACGTGCGTTCCCGGTCCCACCACACCCCGCCGCCGCACGTGCCCGGATCCCAGTACTGGTTCACGTAGTTCGCGATCGTCGTGGCCATGGCGAGGTACCGCTGGTCGCCCGTGTGGTCGTACGCCGCCACCCACGCGAGGCCCCACCACGCGCTGTCGTCGATGGCGCGGCTGACGAAGTTCCCCTCGATCGGATCGGTGCCGCGCTGCCCGGCCGCGAACGCCCCCTTGTTCTGGTCGAACGTGCGGGCGATGACCCAGTCGTACTGGTGGTCGCCGTGGTCGATGAGCGTGGTGAGCGTCGCCGCGGAGTTCCACCAGCTGCTCGGCCACCAGCCGGCGTAGGGGTCGTAGGAGTACATCAGGGCGTCCGCGGCCGCCGGGGCGCGGGACGGCGCGGGCCGGGCCCATGCCGTGCAGCTGCCGTTCTGCCCGGACACCGCCCGGCCGCAGGCCCGGACGGCGCCGCCGTAGAGCCGGCCGCGCGGGTCTCGGGTGGCGAACATCGTGGTACGGGCGCCGGTCGCGCCGCTCGCGACCGAGAGGCGGCCGAGCGAGGATCCGTCGGGCCAGGTGGCGCCGCCGTCCCATGAACGGTCGAGCCACACCTCGTCGCCCGGGGCGCCCGCCTCGGTGCTCGCCCAGGCCATCCCGTTCTGATCGACGTGCAGCCGGATCACCCGGCCGGAGAGGGTGGTCGCCGGGACGGGCCGGCTGTCGCCGTTCGCCTGCCCCGCGTCGGTGCGGTCGCAGCGGACGTCGCAGACCGTCGGGTAGACCCAGTCCGTGCACGCGACCGCGCCGGCGTCACCGCAGGCCCGGATGAGGCCACGGCGGTGGCCGCGCGGGTCGGAGATGTTGTACATGAGCGTCCGCGTGCCGGTCCACGTGCTGGGGATGCTCGCCTTTCCGAGCAGGCCCTCCCACGTCTGTCCGCCGTCCCAGGACCGGTCGAGCCACACGGCGTCGCCGGTGGTGCCGTCGTCGATGCTTCCCCAGGCCATGCCGTCGGCGTCCGACACGTGCAGCACCAGTTCGCGGCCGTTGAGGTTCTTCTGCGGCACCGGGAACGTCTCCTGCGCGGCCCGCGACGGGTCGAGGGTGTCGCAGGACAGGAAGCACACCTGGGACGCGGCGGCCGCCGGTGCCGCGCGTACGCCGGGAACGACACAGAGCAGGACCAGTCCGGCGAGGGCGGCGGCGAGACGGCCGAGCGGATTACGTCGCATTTGACGTTGGTAAACCAGGATGGTCAATTCCGTCAATAAGCTGGCGACCTTGTGGGAATCGACCGAATCGCCGTGTTCGAATCCGTGGGATTCCCGCGTCCCGCGCCTCGTCAGCGGGGAGTGGGGACGGCGGCGCGACCCTCGCGGAGCAGGCGGACGGCGCGCGGGAAGTCCTTGAGCTGTTCGGCCAGCAGGTCCAGGCCCAGGCCGACCGAATGCGCGGGGACGCCGCGTGCGGCGAGGATGTCGCCGGTCCAGGAGATGAAACGGGTGAACAGCGCGGAGTCGTCGAGGTAGAGGGCCACACCGAGGAATTCGGTGATATGGGCGATGTCCTCGGCGGTGTGCTGGCGCTGCCGTTCGCTGTAGGTCGCCATGGCCGGGAAGCGTTCCTCCAGCGCGGCCAGGACCGCCGCGACGAGGCGGGGCGCGCTGCGGGTGACCAGGGTGTACTCCTGGTCGGCCAGGTGCGGCAGGTCGTCCACCGGCTCGTGCACCGGCGGCGGGACGTACGGCCGGGCGAGGATCTCCTCGAGGCGGCCGGCCGCGGTGCGGGCGTCGGGCGCCCAGGCATCGGCGCCCAGCCGGTCGGCGTAGCCACCGTCGGGGCCGAAGGCCGCGCCGCCGGCCATGACCGGGACACCGGCGGCCTGGCAGGCGGTGATCGTGGCGTGCGCGGTGGGCAGGCGCGTGGGGATGGAGGAGGACAACGCCAGCGCGTCGGGTCCCGTACGGTGCAGGTGTTCGATCAGGTGCGGGACGGGTACCTGCGCGCCGAGGAAGTCGACGTGCCAGCCCCGCAGTCGCAGGGTCTCGGCCAGCAGGCGGGCGGGCAGCGCGTGCCACTCGCCGTCGACGCACGCCACCGCGACCCGGCCCCGCCCCGGCCGCCGGGGCGCGGACGCGCGGTGGGCCAGGGCGGCGACGACACGGTCGTTGATGGCCGTCGCGGTGTGCTCCCGGGCCACGCTGATCCGGTTCGCGGCCCACTCCGCGCCGACCCTCGCCTGCACGGGCGCGATCACGTCGAGCAGCGCCGACTCGGCGTCCAGCCCGGCGTCCACCGCCGACAGCACGACGTCGACGGCGGTGTACTCGTCGCCCTCCCGCACGGCGTCCCACAGGCGGGCGGAGACGGTCTCGGTGTCCATGCGGTCCGTGACGGTCATCGCCGGGTCTCCTCGTGTCGTGAGCGTCGCTCCGCCGGCTCCGGTCCCCCGGGGTGCGGGGCGGTGATCGCCACGACGGCCATGTCGTCATGGTCGCGGCTCCCGGCCCACTGCGCCGCGAGCATCTGCACGCGCTCCACCACCGCTCCGGCCGGCATTCCCCCGCATTCGGACAGCGCGTCCTTCAACCGCTCATCACCGAACATGGCGTCGCCGAGGGGGCCGCCGCGGGCCTCGGTGATGCCGTCGGTGTAGAGCACACACGTCTCACCGGGCGCGAGTTCCACCTCGGCGGTGGACGCGAAGATGTCCGGGAACGCCCCGATCAGGCAGCCCCGGGTGGCGGCCTCCTCGACCGCACCGCCAGAACGGACGATCAACGGCGGCGGATGGCCCGCGGCGGTCAGGCGCAGCCGCACCCGGTCCCCGGCGCGCACCGCCGACGCGAGGACGAGAGTGGCGAACCGGCTCGATCCCGTGTTCAGCAACGCGCCGTTGAGCAGGGACAGCGTCCGCAGGTGGTCATCGGCCATGGGCAGCAGCGCCTGCAGCGTGGTACGGATTCGGCCGGTGGTGACCGCCGCCTCCAGTCCCTTGCCGCACACGTCGCCCAGCACGACGAGAGACTCCTCGCCCTCATCCGCGCCGGGGTGGACGTCGTAGAAGTCACCGCCGACGAGCTCACTGCGCACCGACGCGCGGTACCCGCCGGCGAAGTCCACACCGTGCACGTGGTGCAACTGCGGCGGCAGCAGCTCACGCATGAGGATCTCGGTGATCGCGGCCTGGTCGGCGTACACACGGGCCGCCGACAGCGCCGCGCCCGCCCGCGCGGCGAACAGCCGGGCGAAGTGCTCCTCGTCGTCGCTGAACGCCGACCGGTCGTTGCGCCGCAGCAGGACGAACGCGCCGGCCGGGATGCCGTGTCCGGGCAGCGGGGTGATCGCCACCGCGCCGACCGGCCCGTCGAAGCCCTCCGGAATCACCCACGGCGACAGGTCGCGCGGGTCGATCCAGCGAGAGGGGATCGGCGGGAAGCCCTGCAGCGCCTCGTTCAATCCGGGCACCTCGGCGGGGTCGGCCTGCACCGTGCGGCGGTGGACCGCGCCCCCGCGCATCGCGTACGCCACCGGCAGCCGTTTTCCGACCGCGGGCGCGACGAGGACCGCGGCGTCGGCCAGGTGCTCGGCCGCCAGCCGTACCGCGACCTCCATGCACCGCTCGAAGTTCAGGGTCGACAGCAGGGCGTTGGACGCCTCCGCCAGGAGCGCCGTGCGCTTCCGCTCCTTCTCCAGCGCCGTCTCGGCGCGCCGCCGCTCGGTGTCGTCGGCCAGCCACCAGACCACGTTCCCGTCCGGCGAGCGGGTCGGGTACGCCGCGAGACCGAGCTCCCCCACCTCACCCCGTACGGGCCCGGTCCCGTCTCCTCCCAGAGTGCGGTGCGCCTCCGCCAGCCACCCGGCCGTCGTCGCGGCGAGGTTCGCGCCCGGCGCCGCTCGCGGGAAAAGCCGGACGGCGGCCTCGTTGAGCTCGACCACCCGGCCGTCGGCATCGGCCGTCACGAGGGGGTACGGGGCCGCGCTCCCCGGGGTGCCGGTCACCCGCCCGGGGCCGGGCCGGTCCGCGGAAGCAGTGCTGGAGACATCCACGCGTCGGGGCCCACGGACGCGCGAGCCCCCACCACCTTTCCGATTGAAAAAGCTTGCCTAACGACAACCGTCTCTTATGGACGGTATAACGGCAAGTTCCGGCAACCCCCGCCACGCTAGCCGCTGACCACAGATGCCCTGTCACAGGGTCACGGCCCCCGTGCGCCGCCCCGCCGCCGCCTCCTCGGGTGTCCGGGCCGTACGAAATCGCAAGTCATTCGACTTATGTGCGTGCCGCGCCGCCGCGGGACATTGGGACGGCGGTGGTCTCTCGGCCGTCCGCACTCACCGCTGAAAGGACGATCCATGCCCACCATCACGACCGCCGATGGCACGCGCATCTTCTACAAGGACTGGGGCAGCGGACAGCCCGTCGTCTTCAGCCACGGCTGGCCGCTGAACGCCGACGCCTGGGACGAGCAGCTGCGCCTGCTGGCCGAGAACGGCTACCGCGCCATCGCCCACGACCGCCGCGGGCACGGCCGTTCCGACCAGTCCTGGTCCGGCAACGACATGGACACCTACGCCGACGACCTGGCCGCCCTCATCGAGCACCTCGACCTGCGCGACGCGATCCTGGTCGGCCACTCCACCGGCGGCGGCGAGGTCACCCGCTACCTGGGCCGCCACGGCAGCGCCCGCGTCGCCAAGGCCGTCCTGCTCGGCGCCGTGCCGCCGGTGATGCTGCGGAGCGCGGACAACCCCGAGGGCACGCCCCTCGAGGCGTTCGACGCCATCCGCGCCGGCGTGGACGCCGACCGCTCCCAGTTCTACTGGGATCTCAGCGAGAGCTTCTACGGCTTCAACCGCCCGGACGCGGCCGTATCCGAGGGCGCCCGCCGCGCCTTCTGGCTCTGGAGCATGCAGGTCGGCGTCAAGGCCGCCTACGACTGCGTCAAGCAGTTCTCCGAGACCGACTTCACCGAGGACCTGAAGGGCATCGACGTCCCCGTCCTGATCGCCCACGGCGACGACGACCAGATCGTCCCGATCCAGGCCGCCGCCCTCAAGACCGCGGAACTGGTCAAGGACGCCACGCTCAAGGTCTACCCCGGCGCGCCGCACGGCCTCTACGGCACGTTCCGGACCGCGTTCGAGAAGGACCTGCTGGACTTCATCCGCGGCTGAACCGATCGCGCGTTCTGGGCGGTCCGGGGCGCCCCCGCACCGCCCAGAACCACCGCACGGCGCCCCCCGCGCCCACGAATCGCCGACGCCACTGGCCCCGGTGGCGTCGGCCACGCGTCTCCTCGTCCCCGCCGAGCACCCGCTCGACCAGGTGAAACGGTCTTTTAGTCTTGAAGGCCGCAATCATGCGGTTGATCGGTGGAACGGCGGAGGAACGGCGATGAGTCGCGGGGGCGATGCGGACCTGCCCGAGAGCGAGGTGATCGGGCGAGAACCGGAGCTCGCCCGCATCCGGCGGCTGCTGGACACCACAGGCGCGGACCGCTCCCCCCTGCTGCTGGTCGTCGGCGAGCCCGGCTCCGGCAAGAGCACCCTGCTGGACGCCGCCGCCCGCGAAGCCGGGCACCGGGGCCTGCGAGTCCTGCGGTGTCAGGGCCACGAGGGCGAGACCGGACTCGTCTTCGCCGGGCTGCACCAGTTGCTGGCCCCGATGGCGGCCGACGTCCGGGAGCTGCCCGGCCCCCAGCGCGACGCCCTGCTGGGGGCGTTCGGCCTGGACGAGGCCGGTCCCGCCGGAACGGCGGGGGAGCCCGAGCGGCTGCTGATCAACCTCGCCGTGCTGACGCTGCTGTCCGACACGGCGTACCGGCAGCCGCTCTTGATCATCGTCGACGACGCGCAGTGGCTCGACGCCTGCTCGCTGGACGTGCTGGCCTTCGTCGCACGGCGGCTGGCCGACGAACCGGTCTCCGTCCTGGCGGCCACGCGCGGCGAGTCCGTGCCCGAGCAGTTCGGGCCCGAGTTCCCCCGGCTGGTCGTACCGCCGCTCGCCGCGGCGGCCGCCGGCCGGCTGCTGGACGTCCAGCCGGTACCCCCGGCGGGGCCGCTGCGACGGCAGATCCTGCGGCAGGCGGCCGGCAACCCCCTGGCCCTGGTCGAGCTGGCCAGGGCGACGGCCGACTCACCGGCCTCCCTCACGGACGACGCCGTCGAGAGGCTCCCGCTCACCGCGCGGCTGGAGCGCGTCTTCGCCGACCGCCTGGCGGGACTGCCGGAGGAGACCCGGCGCGCGCTGCTGTTCGCCGCCGCCGCGGACGACCCGGACCTGCCCGCCGCGCTGCTCGCGTCAACGGCCGTCGGCCCGGACGGCGGGCTCGAGGCGTGGCTGCTCGCGGAGAAGGCCGGCCTGGTCACCCTGGACAGCGGCCACGTCGCCTTCCGGCATCCGCTGATGCGCTCCGCGGTGTACCAGGCCGCGCCCTTCGCGGCCCGCCGGGAGGTCCACCTCGCCCTGGCGGACGCGCTCGCGGGCAACCCCGACCGCCGCGCCTGGCACCTCGCGGCCGCGACCCTCGCCCCGGACGAGACGATCGCCGCCGCGCTGGAGGAGACCGCGGACCGGGCGCGCAGGCGCGGCGGCTACCGCGTCGCCGCGGCGGCACTCGAACGCGCCGCACGGCTCAGCCCCGACCCCCACCGGCAGGCGCGGCGCCTGCTGGACGCCTGCGACCTGGCGATGCACGCGGGCCGGCCGCTGTGGGTGGAGCGGCTCACCGCCGGAGTCGTCGCCGCCACCGACGACCCGGACCTGCTGACCGAGGCGGCGCTGTGGACCGGTTGGGCGCTGGCGGCCACCACCCGCCAGAAGGCCGCGCTGTCCCGCCTGCTGCCGCTCGCCGCGTCGACCGTGGACACCGCGCCGGTCGTGGCCCTGGACGCGGTCCGCCACGGAGCCATCGTCATCTACAACATGGGCGACGAGGGCTATCGCCGCGAGGCACTGGAGTTGCTGGCCCGGATACCGGCGGACGTCGGGGAGCCTTTCAAGCAGGCGTGGCCGCGGGCGGCCTGTGACCCCTTCGGGGACCGGGAGGGCCACCTGCGGTCGCTGCACCGGGCCCTCGATGTGCCGGACCCGGGCGCCACGGAACTGACCGTGCTGGGCGGGTGCGCCTGGGTGCTGGACGAGACCGCCACCGCGGTCCGGCTGATGAGCGAGGGCATGGAGCACCTGCGGCGCGTGACCACCGCGGGGGCCAACGCCGTCCTAAGCCAGGCACTGGCGATCGCGCAGTTCGAGAGCGGAGCGTGGGACGCCGCGGAGGTGACCGCCGACGACGCCCGCCGGGTGGCCGCCGAGAACGGCCTGGACATGGCCGGGCGGGCCGCGATGTACGTCGAGGCGGCGCTGCTGACACTGCGCGGGAACACCGGCCGGGCGCGCGAGCTGATCGACCGGGCGGTGGCCGGCATCGATCCCGCCGAGAGCCGTGCGCTGCAGGCCCGGGCGCTGGTCGTACGGGGCGCCATCGCGGCCGGCGACGGCAACCACGCGCTGGCGTACGGGCTGCTGCGAGGGCTGTTCACGGTGGATCCCGACCCGATGCCGCTGCACTACCACGCCTCCTACTACGGCGTCGGCGACCTGGCGGCGGCGGCCGTACGCGCGCGTCAGGAGAAGGACGCCGCGAATGTGGTGGACTCCGTCGAACGCCGGCTGGCGGGCGGGATGTCGACACGGCTGACCCTGATGGTGCACCGGGCGCGGGCGCTGCTGGCCCCGGCCGACGACGCCGAGGAACACTTCCAGGCGGCGCTGACCGACCCGGCGTGCGAACAGTGGCCCTTCGAGCGCGCGCAGACCCGCCTGGAGTACGCCGAGTGGTTGCGTCGCCGCCGCCGCACCGGCGAGGCCCGTACGGCGCTGGCCCAGGCCCTGGCGGTGTTCGAACGGCTCGGTGCGCGGCCCTGGGTCGCGCGCACCACCGCCGAACTGCGCGCCTGCGGGGTCGCCCTGCCCGCCGAGAAGAAGCGGGCGCGGAACGTGGAGCAGCTCACCGCGCAGCAGTTGCAGATCGTGCGGCTCGCGGCCACCGGGCTGACCAACCGGGAGATCGGCGAACGCCTGCTCCTGTCGCCCCGCACCGTCGGATTCCACCTGTACCAGGCGTTCCCGAAACTCGGCGTCACCACGCGGGCCCAGTTGCGCGATGCCCTGGGCGACGCGGAACTCCACTGATCCCCGGCCGGGCGGCGTCCGTGGTGATCGGGACCATGCCGGGGCGTGCGGTCCGCCGCGCCGCGCCGGCCGGCGATCGCCGAGCAGTGAGCGACGATCGCCGACCGGACGCGGTCGACCGGCCGGTGACTCAGCGGCCGCCCCGGTGGTCGTCCCGACCCGAGTGGTCGTCCCGACCCGCGCGGTCGTCCCGACCCGAGTGATCGTCCCGGCGGCTCCGGGACGCGTGCCGGACCTCGTTCTTGGTGATCTTTCCGGTCCGGGCGTCGATGACGAGTTCCCGCTGGACGCCCTTCGCGGTCAGCTTCACCTCCCAGAAGGGAGCCCGCCGGTCGCCGTGGAGTTCGGTCGAGAGGATCCGCGCGCCGGGGACCGCCTTGCGCGCGATCCCCCCGGCCTGCGCGGCGCTGATCTTGGTGGCCGCCGCGACGGCCGTGTCGTCGTGGTGGCGTCCGCCGGTGGTCGAGTCGTCGCGCGCGGCGGCGACGGCGGTGACCGGTCGGGTGTGGTGGTCGTCGGCGAGTGCGATTCCGCCGGCGGCAGCGATGGCGGTGGCGGCGACGAGTCCGACGCCGATGATGGTGAGACGGCCCATGGCGTATGCCCTCCCGGATGTGGGGTTCGGTTACGGGAGTCAGGTTGCCGCCGGGGGCGATAAGCCCGTGCTGCGGCGTGGCTAAGGGCCGGCTAAGAGATCGCGGAGGGCGCGGGCAGAGTCAGGGTGATCTCCGCGCCGCCGTTCGGGGAACGGCCGAGGGTGAGGGCGCCGCCCGCGGCGTGGGCCGTGCGCCGGGCGATGTCGAGGCCGAGCCCGGTGGAGGCGCGGCCGCTCCGGCCCCGGCCGGGCAGGTCGCCGCCGGGCAGGCCGGAGCCGTCGTCCCCGATGACGACACGAGCGCCGCTCGTCGTCGCC
The DNA here is from genome assembly GCF_039542035.1 of Actinoallomurus liliacearum. Lineage (NCBI taxonomy): Bacteria > Bacillati > Actinomycetota > Actinomycetes > Streptosporangiales > Thermomonosporaceae > Actinoallomurus > Actinoallomurus liliacearum. The sequence continues at coordinate 259,418 of NZ_BAABHJ010000003.1, read as the reverse complement.
TCCAGCCGCACGGTGAAGGCCGTGGCCTCCGGGGTGTGCGCGAAGACGTTCTCGAGCAGGGCGTCCACGGCGGCGGCCAGTTCGTCGCCGTCGACCGCGACCGGGACCGGGTGGTCGGGTAGGACGGTGCTCACGGGGCGGTCCTGTTCGTCGGCGAGCGCGGACCAGTAGTCGACGCGTTCGGTGAGGATCTGACGGGCGTCGCACCGCCCACCGGACCGACGCGGGTGGCGCGTGTCGCTGATGATCTGAGTGACCGTCCGTTCCAGCGCGTCGACGACGGCGGTCACGCGTTCGGCCTCGGCCGGGTCCCGGAGCGATTCGGTCTCCAGCCGCAGCGCGGTCAGCGGGGTGCGCAGCCGGTGTGACAGGTCCGCGGCGGCCTCGCGTTCTCCGGTGAGCAGATCGCCGATGCGGCCGGCCAGGTGGTTGAGCGCGGCGCCGACGTCACGGATCTCCGCGGGCCCGGCGGGTTCGATCCGGGCGTCCAGGTCGCCACCGGACAGCCGCTGCGACAGGGCGGCCAGGGCGGTGACGGGACCGAGCATGGAGCGGGCGATCGCGTCGGCCACGACCAGCCCGACGCCCAGCAGCCCGATCCCGAGCAGGCCGAGGATCAGCCAGGCGCGCAGGACCCCGGCGCGCAGTTCGGCGGTGGTGACGAAGGTGCGGATGACGATGGTGCCGGCCGGGGCGCCCTGCACCGCGATCAGGATCTCGCGGCCGCCCGGAGCCCGGGCGGTGACGCTGCGCCCGCGCGCGGCCAGTTGCAGCGCCCGGCTGCGGGGCGCCGACGCGCCGATGAGGCTGCCGTCGGCGGGCCAGAGCACCGTGATCGGGTACCGGCTCGTCGCCCGGACCTGGGACACGGTCAGCTCGACGGTGCCGCGATCGGCCGTCGCGACGACCGGTACCAGCGACTGGGCCGCGGCGGTGGCGGCGGTGGTCGCGCGGTCGGCGGCCACCTGGCGTACGAGGAGGGCCAGTGGCACCAGGAACGCGATCAGGACCAGGGAGGCGGTCGCGGCCACCAGCCGGAACAGGCGGCTCCTCATGCGCCCGGATCAACGATCTTGACGCCGGCTCCTCGCACCGAGTGCAGGTAGCGGGGCTGTTTGGCGGTCTCCCCGAGTTTGCGGCGCAGCCACGCCACATGCACGTCGACGGTCTTGTCCGCTCCCCCGTACGGCGTCCGCCAGACCTGCGTCAGCAACTCCCGTTTGGAGACCACCTGTCCGGCGCGGGCGGCCAGGTAGTGCAGCAGGTCGAACTCCTTGGGCGCCAGTTGCAGCGGTCGCCCGTCCAGGCTCGCCTCCCGAGCCCTCGGGTCGATGCGCAGCGCACCGACGAGCACCGGCCCCTGCTCGCCCTGACGGTCCTCGGCCCGGCGCAGCACCGCGCGGATCCGCGCGTCCAGTTGGCCGGCGCCGAAGGGTTTGACGAGATAGTCGTCGGCCCCGGCGTCGAGTGCCCGGACGATCTCGCTCTCATCGTCGCGCGCGGTGGCCACGATGACCGGCACCCGGCTGACACCGCGCAACATCCGCAGCACCTGCGTTCCGTCCAGGTCCGGCAGGCCCAAATCCAGCACGACGAGGTCGGGGCGGGCGTCGACGGCCTGCTGCAGGCCGGTCATGGCGGTGGTCGCGGTGGTGACCGCGTGACCGCGTTCGGACAGGGCCCGCACCAGCGCCGTCCGCACCGACGCGTCGTCCTCGATCAGCAGTAGTTGCGGCACAGGCCAACCGTAGCCAGCCGATGGCCCCGCGGATCAGGTGATGGCACCGCCTTATCGGCGTCTTATCGGTCCCTTAGCCGCGTTCGTGGCAGCCTGGCCCAATGACCAGACGCGTCCTGATCGGGATCACCGCCTGGGCGGCCGCCGCGGCCGTCTCGACCGGCATCGGCATCGCCGCGATCTCCGTGCTGGGCGCCGGCATCACCGACCGCGGTGTCCGCCCGATGACGCCCGACCAGGTCGAACGGGCACTGGCCGCCGCCACGGCACCGGCCCCCGCGACGGCGACGGCGACGGCGACGGCGACGCCTGCTTCTCCCACCACGAGGCCGACCCCGCGCGGCACCCCCGTGGCCGGAACCACCCGTGCGCTGTCCACATCGGGCGGGAGCGTGCTGGCCCGCTGCGGACCCGCCGACGCCGCGTACCTGCTCTCCTGGACACCGGCCCAGGGCTACGGGGTCGACGATGTGAACCGCGGGCCCGCACCACGCGCGTCGGTGAAGCTGGAGGCCGACCACGGCCGCAAGCTCGTCATCCAGGTGACCTGCCGCTCCGGTGTCCCGACGGCGACGACCACCACGGACGGCGGCGGACACGACTGAGCGACCGCCGCACCGGCGATCGGCCGTGCCGGGGTGCGGACGTTCGGGGTGCGACGTGCCGGGGTGCGGGCCGGGCGGCCCTGAGCGTACGGGGGCCGGGGCGGTCACACGGCGGTCAGGGGGACTCGTCCGCGGCCTCGGCGCGGGTGTCCGCGGGCGAGAGCGCGACGCAGCACTCGCCGGGCCGGGGGTCGAGGTCGGCTCGGAGGCCGGTGACCCGCAGACCGTCGAGGTAACCGCCGAGGAAGGCGTGGTTCATCGCGCAGACCAGGTCGGGCGACCGGGCGGCGAGCGGGTGGAAGGGGCAGTTGCGCAGCCGGAGCCGCGTGGGGGCGAGGCGGGCCGGTTCGAAGCCGTACCGCTCGAGCATGTGCTCACAGATCGTGAGGCCCCGCTCGGCGCCCAGCCGTCCTGGACGGGTCGCCTCCCGCTCGGCCGTTCCGAGACCATGACCGCGCTCCCGGGCCACTCGGACCGCCGCCTGCCGGCCGTCCTCGTCCCGCGTCCCGGTCTGGACGGCCTCCATCAGCAGGTCGGCGAGGAAATCGTGGCGGCGTTCGGGAATCGAGACCTGGACCGTGACGCCGGACGGCTCGTAGAGCTTGGGCTGACGGCCGACCTTGCGCAGGCCGCCCGGGTGTTCGTAGTGCGCCCGCAGTAGTCCGGCGTCGACCAGCTTGTCGAGGTGGAACGCGGCCAGCTTCCGGGAGATCCCGACACCGGCGGCCGCCTCGTCCCTCGTCACGGGCCGGCCGGCCCGGCGGACGAACACGTACATGCGTCGCCGGGTCTCCTCGCCCAGCACGTTCACGGACTCCAAGGCGCTATCCACCGGTGTGGGCGGATTTGGATCGGATGCCACCCGCCAAGATTAACTCCCGCACCCGTGGGCGCAAGAATCCCCATGCCGATTTCACCTGGCGTCCTTGACCACTCAGCGCAATAAGACCAATACTCGTTGGCGAAACAGGAGGAGGCCCTGTGGTCAGCGAACACCAGTCACAAGCCAAGCAGCCGGTCAGCGCCGCGCTCGCCGGCCCGTACGGACATCCCTTCCATCCGATCCTGGTCACGGTGCCCATCGGCGCCTGGGTGGCGAGCCTGGTCTTCGACATCGGCTCCCGTGTCTCCGCCGATCCGGCGTTCCTGACGCGTGGGGCGATGTGGCTGCTCGCCATCGGGGTGGTCGGCGCGCTGGCGGCGGCGATGGTCGGTTTCCTGGACCTGTTCGCCATCCCGGCCGGCACCCGGGCCTTCCGCACGGCCCTGGTCCACATGACGCTGAACCTGCTGGTGACCGGCGCCTACGCGGCCGACTTCGCGTGGCGGCACGCGGCCGGGCCCGCCCCGCGCGTCGGGACGGGGATGCTGGCCCTCTCCGCGGTGAGCCTGGCGGTGCTGGGCGTCTCCGGCTTCCTCGGCGGCAGGCTCGCCTACCGCTACGGGGTCCGGGTCGCCGACGAGACCACCCAGGCCGAGGGCTACGCCTCCGCCGGGCGGCCACAGCGTGCAGGCACGGCGCGATAGCGCCTCCGCCCGACCGGGCACTCTCCATTTGATCGCATCGATCACCGAACCCCGAGGAGGATCTCATGGACATCGCCGCACTGGTCACCTGGCTGGTCACCGCGCTCGGCGGCTTCTACATGATGGGCATCTGGATCTCACGCGGCGGCCTGCGCGGGACGGGTGGAAGCCGCCTGCCCGCCCCGGTCGTGTTCGGCCACTTCGCCCTCGCGGCGGCAGGCCTCGTCGTGTGGATCGTCTACCTCGTCGCCGACTCCAGGGCCCTGGCCTGGACCGCGTTCGGCCTGTTGGTCCCGGTCGCGCTTCTGGGCTTCGTGATGCTCGCCCGCTGGGTCCCGGTCTACCGGGCCCGTGCCGTCGCCCTGGCGTCCGGACCGGGCGCGGCGGCGGAGCCGGCCGAGCGGCACATCGCCGCGCCGGTCGTCGCGGCGCACGGACTGTTCGCCGTGGTCACGGTGGTCCTCGTCCTGCTCGGCGCGCTCGGCGTCGGCTGATCCGCAGCGCACTCCTCACCGCGAGAGATCGGGGGACTCGTGGACGCACTCGACCGGGCGCGGCCGTACGTGCTGTCGCTCTATCGGATCGTCGTCGCCGTCCTGTTCGGCTGCCACGGCGCCGCCTCCCTGTTCGGCGTGCTCGGCGGGGCGCCCGGCCGTGGCACCGCGGTCCCGGTCGGCGTCTGGCCCTTCTGGTGGGCGGCCCTGATCGAGTTCGGCGGCGGGATCCTGCTGCTCGTCGGTCTCGGCAGCAGGGGAACGGCCCTGCTCTGCTCGGGCACGATGGCGTACGCCTACTTCGTCGTGCACCAGCCTCGCTCCCTGTTCCCGATCCAGAACGCCGGCGAGCCCGCCATCCTGTTCTGCTGGGCCTTCCTGCTGCTGGCGGTGTTCGGCCCCGGCGCGTGGGCCCTCGACAGTGTGGTGCTCCGGTCGAGCGCCGTCACCGGTCACGGTCACGCGGGTGCGATCGCGCATCGACGGTCACGACCACGCCGGTGATGCCGCCCACGGCGCCTGGGGACGCTCGGGAGGCGACTCCGTCGTGAGGCTCCGTCGTGAGGGTGTTCTCGCAGGTCATCCTGAGAAGCAGCCGTAGCTCCAGCATCCGGCATCACACCGGTGACTGGCACAATACGGACCACCTGCAGCAGGGAGGACCCTCATGACGGCCACCGTCCGCGACAACCCGGCCGAGAACCGCTTCGAGATCTTCGAAGACGGGCAACGGGTCGGGTTCGCCGACTACAAGCTCAACGGCGACACGATCGCCTTCACCCACACCGAGGTCGACTCGGCGTTCGCCGGCCGCGGCCTGGCCCGGCGACTCGTCACGACCGCGCTCGACGACGCCCGCCGGCGCGGACTCGCCGTCCTGCCGTTCTGCCCGTACGTCCGCAAGGTCATCGCCGCGGACCCGGAGTCCTATCTCGACCTGGTCCCCCAGGACAGGCGGAGCCGGTTCGGGCTCGCCGAGGCCACCGGCTGACGCCTGTGGACACGGACCGCTCCGCCTCGCCCGGCGCCCGGCTGGCCTGGCTCGACCTGCTGCGCGGGATCGCGGCCATGGTCGTCGCGCTGCACCACGCCACGTACTACTACACCCCGCGATGGCGTGCCGGGCTGGTCGACTGGTTCGACCCGGGGCTGTACGGCGTCCTGGTCTTCTTCCTGGTCAGCGGCTACATCATCCCCGCCTCGCTGGAACGCCACGGACAGGTCCGCCGCTTCTGGATCAGCCGGGTGCTGCGCATCCATCCCCTGCTGACGACCGCCTGCGCGATCACCCTGCTGCCCTACCTGCTCGGCGTCCGCGGCCTGCGCGCCGGGCTGGAGGCCTACCGCCCGGCGACCGCCGTCCTGGCGCACCTGACCATGCTCCAGGACGTCCTCGCGGTGCCGAACGTGATCAACGTGCTGTGGACGCTCTCGTACGAGATGCTCTTCTACCTGCTCGTGGTGGCCCTGTTCGTCACCAGGACGCACCGGTTGTCCGCGCCGATCGCCGTGACGCTCGCGACCGCCGCCGTGCTGGTCGGCGGGCTGCTGCCGATGGCGGCGCTGTCCAGGACCGTCGGAATCGGACCGGTCGTCGCGCTGACCGCGGTGGTCATGGTGACCGCGATCGTCGCGGCCGTCTCGGCCCGGCCGTCGGTCCGCGTCGCGGGCGGGGTCCTCGGCGGTGTCCTGGCGCTCACCCTGGTCTGCGTGAACGGCCGCATCGCCCCCTGGCAGAGCCTGATCATCCTCGCCGTGATGTTCACCGGCACCGCGCTGTACCGCGCCGAACACCGGCAGATCTGCCGCCGTACGGCGGTGCTCTCGGCGGCCGTCGTGCTGGCCTGCGCGGTACTCGCCGGCGCCTGGCACGCACAGGTCGGCATGCCACCGGCGCAGGCGGACGCCTTCGCGGTCTACTGGGCCGGTTCGCTGCTCCTGGCCGCTGTCACGTTCGCGGCGGGCTGGGCACTGCGCCGCCGCCGGATCCCCCGGTGGCTGACCGGCCTGGGCGCCATCAGCTTCTCCCTCTACCTGCTGCACCCGGTCCTGCTCATGCTGTCCGACCAGTTCGGCGGCACTCCCGACCATGACGACGCGTTCCGCCTCGCCGTCTTCGTCGCCGTCCTGATCGCGGTCAGCGCCCTGACCTACCGGTACGTCGAAGTCCCGTTCCAGCGCCTCGGCCGCCGCATCGGCCGCCGCGCGGCTCCGGCCGCCCGGCGGCCCGCCGACGGCGTCGCGGCCGCCCCGCTCGCCGCGCCGGCAGCGGACAACGTCTCTCCGTAGGGCGTGGCGGGACCGGTTCGTCCGGGCTCGTCCACCCGCGTTCCCGGACCTGCCGGCCTTGATGCGGCCGGTGGGGATGTGACCGGAGGGACCGAGCGTGTTGTCCCCCGGGATAGTCCATCGACGTCCTCGCCACCCATTGCCGCCGACACCGTTACCGTCGGTAGTTGCCGCTGGTCAGAAAGTCCAGAACCGGCGGCGACGGGACTTCCGCACCTGCCGAGGAGCGTGAGATGCCGGGACGCACGCCAGCCGGGTCGTCGTTCGAGGGTCCGGCGTACGGAGCGCCGCAGACCGGCATCGCCGTCGGGCGGCGTCTCGGCGGTCGTCTCTCCCGGCTCGGCGAGTTGCTGCCCGGACGGGCGGACCTGGCGGCGATGCGTCGCCATCCCCGGCGGGACGTGCTCGCCGGGCTGTCCGTCGCGGTGGTGGCCCTGCCGCTGGCGCTGGCGTACGGCGCCGCTTCGGGTCTGGGGGCGCGAGCCGGGCTGGCGACCGCGGTGGTGGCCGGCGCGCTGGCGGCGATCTTCGGTGGCGGCGCGCTGCAGGTGTCCGGCCCCACCGGCGCGATGACCGTCGTGCTCATCCCCGTCGTGCATCGTTTCGGTCCCGGCGGCGTCATGCTGGCCGGGGCGATGGCCGGTGTCGTACTGATCGCCGCGGCCCTGGTCCGGCTGGGCCGGTTCGCGCGCTGCGTGCCCGCCGCGGTGGTGGAGGGGTTCGCCGTCGGAGTCGCGGTGGTGATCGCCCTGCAGCAGGTCCCGGCGGCGCTCGGCCAGGCCACCCGCCGCCACGACAAGGTGTGGCGCGAGGCCGTCCGGGCGGTCACGGACCACATCCACGAACTCCGGCCGGCGCCGCTGCTGATGGCCGTGGCGGTGGCGGCGGTCGTGATGACGGGCAACCGGTGGCTGCCCAGGGTGCCGTTCCCTCTCGTGGCGATCGTCATGGCCACGGTGATCGCCGAAGCCTTCCCGCTCGGCCTGCACCGCATCGGCGCGGTGCCCGCCGGGCTGCCCGCGCCGTCACTGAACTTCATGCACCCTGACCTGCTGGCGGCCCTGCTGCCGTCGGCGCTGGCCATCGCCGTACTGGCAGCGTTGGAGGGGTTGCTGTCGGCGGCCGTGGTCGACGCGATGGGCGGGGACCGGCCCAGCGACCCCGACCGGGAACTGTTCGGGCAGGGCCTGTCCAACCTGGCGGTGCCGCTGTTCGGCGGGGTGCCGGCCACCGCCACGCTCGCCCGGACGGCGGTCAACGTACGGTGCGGCGCCACGTCCCGGCTGGCCGCGCTCACCCACGCCATCGTGCTCGCGGTGATCGCGTTCGCCGCCGGAGGCCTGGTCGCCGACATCCCACGCGCGGCGCTCGCCGGGCTGATGTTCGGCGCCGCCGTCCGGATGATCAAAGTGGCGTCGCTGGCGTCCATCCTGCGGACCAGCCGCATCGACACCCTGATCGTGGCGTTCACGTGCACGGTGACCGTCGCGGTCAACCTCATCGCCGCGGTCGCCGCCGGGGTCGTGATCGCGACGTTGGTGACGATCGCCACCCTCGCTCGCGGCAGCCGCATCGAGGCCGTCCCCTGTACGGCGGACGGTGCCGGCACCCCGCGACCGGACATCGCCGACGGGGTGACCGGCGAAACGGCCGGCGGCGGGACGGCTACCGGCGGGATCAGTCTGTACCGCCTCGACGGGCCCTGGTTCTTCGCCACCACGCACCGGCTGCTCGCGAGCTTCGCGCACCTCACCGGGCCCGGCGTGGTCATCCTCAACATGGCCGGCGTCTCGGCCCTGGACCTCACCGCGGCCCGCGTCATCGGCGAAGTGATCACCTTCCTTCGCGCCCGCGGCGTCACGGTCCTGCTCGCCGGGGTGCGGCCCGACCACCACCGGCTGCTCGTCAACGCGGCCGACGCGCGGGCGTCCCTGGTCGATCTCATCCATTCCGATCCGGACGCCGCGCTCTCCCACGCGAGATCGCTGCTGGCCGGCGCCGACCGCCGCACCTCATGACATCCGTTCGCGTCGATCGGCGCACGCCGACCGCGGCCTCAGCACCCGGAGTCCGACATGGACGGCGGTGAGACCGTACTGGTGGGGGTGGACGGTGGCGACTCGGGTCGGGCGGCGCTGCGGGCGGCCGCGGCGCACGCGGCGGAAGGCGGCGTCCGGCTGCGGGCCGTCCACGTACGGCCCGGCCCGCTGCCCGGCGAGTGTTTCGGCTGGCCGGCGATGGACCTGTACGACACGTCCTGGCGCGACGCCCTCGAACTCGACGCCTGGTTGTGCTGCACGCTCCTGCTCGGCGGGCGGAGCCTCGAGTGGGAGTTCGTCGTCACCGAGGGCAGGCCGGCCGAGGCACTGCGCGAGCGGGCCCTGCTCGACACCGCGTGCGCGGTGTACGTCGGCGCGCGGGTTCGTTCCCGGTGGGCGGCGCGCCTGCATCGGTGCACGGCCATGGACCTGGCGCGGGACTGCCCCTGCCCGGTACGAGTGATCAACTTCGCGGACCGGGGTCCGCTGACGCCGTGAGCCCGCGCCGTTCACCGGAGCCGTCCCGGCCTGCGAGGTCGACTCCAGGGACAGTGAGTGCTTCCCTTCGGTGCACATTCAGCACACCGATCGGCGATGTCACGTAACGTTAGATTCTGATTATTCTGCGTGAAAAGCACCATCGGACGCCTGTCGACGCCGATCCTGGAGGCCATCCGCGTATGAACACGCCGCGTCAGCCCCAGATCTCCGATCGCCGGCCGGCCGCGACCGACCCGGGCGAAGCCGCGGCACCGGACGTACGGTTCCTGTTCGCGAACGAGCGGACGTTCCTGGCCTGGAGCCGGACGGCGCTCGCCCTGGTGGCCGCCGGACTCGCCGGCGTTCAGGTCCTGCGGCCCTTCCCCGGGATCCCCTGGAGCCGCGACCTGCTCGGCGTCCCCCTCATGGTGCTGGGCGCCGTCATCGCGACGGTCGGCTACCTCGAGTTCCGGCGCAATCATCGCGCTCTGCACCAGCGGAGGCCGCTGCCACGATCATGGCTGCCGACGATCCTGGCGGTGGCCGTCACCGTGACCGCGCTCACCTCCGTGGTGTTCGTCCTCGTCTCCACGGTCCGCAGCCGATGACCCCGGCGTCGCGGCCGGACCGCGACCCCGGCCTGGCGACGGAACGAACGCGCCTGGCCTGGACCCGGACCGCCGTCGCCGTCACCGCGCTCGACATCGCGATCACCAAGGCCGACCCGGTCATCGGCCTGCCCGTTCTGGCGGTGACCTCCGTGTTCTGGGTGGTCTGCCGGCGCAGGGGACCGTACGGCGCCCCGTGGCGGTTCATGCTCGCGACCGGGGCCATCGTCGGGGTCTGCGCGGCGGCGCTCGTCGCGGTGCTGTTCGGCGGCCACGTCTCCCACTGAGCGATCGACGCGGCCCCGGCCCTTTGTGGCCTTGTGTCTGTTCAACGACTTATTTCATGCCTTAAATTGTCCGCCGGACACACCAGCCGCCCGCCCGTCCGCACCGCGCGGGCGGAGCTTCGCCGACAGCAGAGGCAGGCCCGAATCCCGATGCACATCCGCGCGGCGCGAGGCCGCACGACCGGCCCGGGGCGTCGTCGCCCCTGGCCTCCGTCCCGCCGGGCGATGGGCGCCGTCGCCCTGACCGGTGCTCTCCTGACCGTCGCGATCCCGGGCGGGGTCGCCGCCGCGGCACCGCCCACGACGGGCCCGGACCTCGGTCCGGGCGTTCTCGTCTTCGACCCGAGCATGCCGCAGTCGGACATTCAGGCCGCCGTGGACGCGGTCGCCAGGCAGCAGGTCGACGACGAGATGGGCACCCGGCGCTACGCCCTGCTGTTCAAGCCGGGCGTGTACGGGTCCGCCGCCGATCCCCTCAAGTTCCAGGTCGGCTACTACACGGAGGTCGCGGGGCTCGGCCGGTCGCCGTCCGACGTGACGATCAACGGCTCGGTCGACGTCTTCAACCGTTGCCTCGCGCCGGACAACTGCATCGCGCTGGACAACTTCTGGCGCTCGATGTCGAATCTGACGATCAATCCGGCCGGGGGATCCGGGTGCCGCACGAACACCGAGTTCTGGGCCGTGTCACAGGCCGCGCCGCTGCGCCGGGTGAAGATCACCGGTAACACCACGCTGATGGACTACTGCACCGCCGGGCCGCAGTACGCCAGCGGCGGCTTCATCGCCGACTCCGCGATCTCCACGTCGGTCACCAGCGGATCCCAGCAGCAGTTCTACGTGCGGGGCGGCAGCGTCGGCGGCTGGAGCAACGGCGTCTGGAACCAGGTGTTCTCCGGCGTGGCCGGCGCGCCGGCACAGTCCTTCCCCAAACCGCCGTACACCACGCTGGCGACGACCCCTGCGTCGAAGGAGAGGCCCTACCTCTACGTCGACGGGTCCGGCGCGTACAAGGTCTTCGTGCCGGACGCCGCGCGGAACTCCCAGGGCACCACGTGGCAGGCCGGTCCGACCCCGGGCCACTCGCTGCCGCTGAGCTCCTTCTTCGTCGCACACCCGTCGGACCGCGTCTCAAAGATCAACTCGGCGCTCGCGCGGGGACGCAACCTGCTGCTCACTCCGGGCGTCTACGACGTGGCGCACAGCATCGCGGTCAAACGCGCCGGCACCGTCGTGCTCGGTCTGGGCCTGGCCACCCTGACGGCGCAGCACGGCGCCGTCCCCCTGACCGTCGCCGACGTGCCGGGCGTCGACATCGCCGGCCTGACCGTCGACGCCGGGCCGGTCGAGTCCCCGGCGCTGCTCCGGGTCGGCACGCCGCACGCCAAGGGCAGGTCGCACGGGTCCGACGCGAGCCGGCCCACCGCCCTGCAGGACGTCTTCTTCCGCATCGGCGGACCGCACGCGGGCAAGGCCGCGACCAGCCTCGTGGTCGACAGCGACCACACGATCCTCGACGACATCTGGGCGTGGCGCGCCGACCACGGCACCGGCGTCGGATGGACGCGGAACACGGCCGACACCGGCGTCGTGGTGAACGGCGACGACGTGACCGCGACCGGCCTGTTCGTCGAGCACTACCAGAAGTACAACGTCGTCTGGAACGGCGAGCGCGGCCGGACCGTGTTCTTCCAGAACGAGCTGCCGTACGACGCGCCCGACCAGGCGGCCTGGCGGCACGGCGGCGTGGACGGCTGGGCGGCCTACAAGGTCGCCGACGGCGTGCGGACCCACGAGGCATGGGGCCTGGGCAGCTACATCTACACCAACGTCGACCCGAGCCTGCACGCCACGAACGCCTTCGAGGTTCCGGTGACGCCGGGGGTGCGGATGCACGACCTGCTCACCGTCTCGCTCAACAAGGCCGGGACGATCGACCACGTGATCAACGGGATCGGCGATCCGGTGACACCGACCTACCAGGGCCCCACCAACGTGGTCGCCTACCCCTGAACCGCAGCCGATCGTCGGCTGGGAATGCACCACCGGCGGCTTCGCGGGCTCGGTGCCGCCCGGTCAGGGCAGGGAGTGCAGACGGCGCCGGGCTTCGGCGGCCAGGTCGGCGTCACCGCGCGCGGCGGCCTGGCCGTAGTGGTCGCGCGCGGCGTCGATCTCGCCGCGGCCGGCGAGGAGATCGGCGAGTTCGAAGGCGGCCGCGGCGCTCCCCGCCTCGGCACCACGCCGTAGCAGCGCCTCGGCCTTGCCGTTCTCGTCGAGTTCCTGCCACATCCGGGCCTGGCCGAGCGTCTCCTCCGCGGTCACCCTCTCCAGGTGGAACCGGACGGCGTACCCCCGCGCTCGACGGGGCGCGTCACCGCGCGACCCTTGCGTGAGAAGCTCAAGGCCTCGGCCGGTGCGGCGCGGAGGCGCGCCCGAGCGCGAGCATGAGCGGGTGGATCAGGAAGGACGAGCGGTGGACGAGTTCGATGTCGTGGTGCTGGGCGCCGGCCCGACCGGGGAGAACCTCGCGGAGCGCGCCCACGCGGGCGGGTTGACCGTGGCGATCGTGGAGAGCGAGCTGGTGGGCGGGGAGTGCTCGTACTGGGCCTGCATGCCCAGCAAGGCGCTGCTGCGCCCGGCGGCCGCGCTGGCCGAGACAGGCAGGGTCGCGGGCGCGCGTGAGGCCGTGACCGGGGCGTTGGACGCGGCGGCCGTGCTGAAGCGCCGTGACGAGTTCGCGTCGCACTGGAAGGACGACGGTCAGGTCGGCTGGCTGGACTCGACCGGGATCACCCTGGTGCGCGGCCACGGCCGGCTGGACGGGGAGCGCCGGGTGGTCGTGGACACACCCGACGGCGGGCGGCGCGAGCTGTCGGCACGGCATGCCGTCGCGGTGTGCACGGGGACCCGGGCGGCGCTGCCGGAGCTCCCCGGCCTGGCCGAGGCGCGCCCGTGGACCAGCCGCGAGGCCACCAGCTCGCCGCGGGTGCCGGCGCGGTTGGCGGTGGTCGGCGGGGGCGTGGTGGCCGTCGAGATGGCCACGGCCTGGCGGGCGCTGGGCAGTGACGTGGTCCTGCTGGTGCGCGGTGATCGGCTGCTGCCGAAGCTCGAGCCCTTCGCGGGAGAGCTGGTGGCCGAGAGCCTGCGGGCGGCCGGCGTCGAGGTGCGGTTCGGCACGACGGTGACGGCGGTGCGCCGCGACGGCCCCGTGGTCCTGACGCTGAGCGACGGGAGGGCGCTGACGGCGGACGAGGTGCTGTTCGCGACCGGCAGGGTCCCGGCGACCGCCGATCTGGGCCTGGAGAGCGTCGGCCTCGAGGCGGGCAAGCCGATCGAGGTCGATGACACCGGCCTGGCGGTCGGTGTCACGGGCGGCTGGCTCTACGCGGCCGGGGACGTCAACGGCCGCGCGCTACTGACGCACCAGGGCAAGTACCAGGGCCGGATCTTCGGCACGGTGATCGCCGACCGCGCCGCGGGCCGTGAGCTGGACCAGGCCCCCTGGGGCCGCAGCGTGGCGACCGCCGACGAGCGGGCGCTGCCGCAGGTGGTCTTCACCGACCCCGAGGTCGCGGCCGTCGGCCTCAGCCTCGAGCAGGCCGAACGCCGGGGGCACCGGGTGCGGGCGGTCGACTACGACCTGGGCGGCGTCGCCGGGGCCTCCCTCTACGCCGACGGCTACCGCGGCCGTGCCCGTGCCGTGGTGGATCTGGACCGGGAGACACTGCTGGGGGTGACCTTCGTCGGCTCCGGTGTCGCGGAGCTGCTCCACTCGGCGACCATCGCGGTGGCCGGCGAGGTCCCGATCGCGCGGCTGTGGCACGCGGTGCCCTCCTACCCGACCATCAGCGAGATCTGGCTGCGCCTCCTGGAGACCTATCGCGGCTGACGGTGAGCGCGGGCACCGGCGTCGCGACCGCGGCCGTTCGGGCCGCGCGGACGCCGGCCTGATCGTCCCGGCCGGCGCGGGCCGGCCGGGGCGATCAGAGCGACGGGGTCAGCCGGCCTGGTCCCAGGGGATCTCCGGCGAGTGGTAGAAGTTCACGCCGAGCGCCGTCCAGCGCGGGCCCTGCGCGGCCAGTCGCGTCCGGTACTCGTCCCACGACCGGCCCTGCTGCCGTGACCAGCCGATCTCGGCGATCCCGGGGAGCCGCGGGAAGGCCATGTACTCGACCTCGTGGATCTTGGTGAGCGTCTCACTCCAGATCGGCGCCTCCACGCCGCGCACGTCCTTCTCCGTCACGCCGGTGAAGATCGTGGTGGGATCCCACTGGTACGACTTCTGGACGCTGACGTAGCCCGCCCAGTGCAGGCCGTACGGCGAGTCCTTGTCGTACTGCATGTCCAGGTAGGCGTGGTTGGCGGGTGCCAGGACCAGTTGGACGCCCTTCTGCACCGCCGCGGTGGCCAGCGCGTTGCTGACCGGCTTCGTCCCGTCGGCGATGCTCCAGTTCTGGGCGAGGGTGGCCGGGCCCGGCTTGACGTCCGCCTGTGCGATCTCGTTCCAGCCGATCACGTTCTTGCCGTGCGCGTGGACGATCGGCTGCAGGCGGTCGATGAACTTGACGTAGTCGGCGAGCGGTGTGCTGTGCGCCTCGTCCCCGCCGATGTGGACGTACGAGCCGGGGGTCAGCTTCGCCAGTTCGCCGATCACGTCATTGAGGAACCGGTACGTGATGTCCTTGTCGACGCACAGCGAGCTGAAGCCGACGTTCGTGCCGGTGTAGAGCGGCGGCGCCTTGCCGTCGCAGTTCAGGTCCGCGTACGACGCGAGCGCGGCGTTCGTGTGACTCGGCGTGTCGATCTCCGGGACGACGGTGATGAAGTGCTTCTTGGCGTAGGCGACGATGTCCTTGTACTGCGCCTGCGTGTAGTAGCCGCCCTGGCCGCCGCCGACCTCGGTGCTGCCGCCGTAGGTGGCCAGCCTCGGCCAGCCGTTGATGGCGATGCGCCAGCCCTGGTCGTCGCTGAGGTGCAGGTGCAGGACGTTGATCTTGTACAGCGAGACCTCGTCGATGTACCGCTTCGTCTCGTCGACGGTGAAGAAGTGCCGGGACACGTCGAGCATCGCGCCGCGCCAGGTGAAGCGCGGCTGATCGGCGATGTGCACCGACGGGACGGTCCAGGGGCCGGGCCGTACGCTGCGCGCCTCCACCTTGGCGGGCAGCAGCTGCCGGAGCGTCTGGACGCCGTAGAACAGGCCGGCGGCGGTGGCGGCCTGGATCTGCACGCCGCCGCCCGTGACGTCGAGCCGGTACCCCTCCGTTCCGAGGCCCGCCGCCGAGGTCAGGCGCAGGGAGATGGCGTGCGGCGAGCCGGCGGGTCCGGACACGACCGGCAGGCGGTACCCGGTCGACGGGCGGACCAGCCCGGCCAGGAACGTCGCCACGCCGGCCGCGTCGCGGGAGCGTGACGCCACCACGATCTTGGTTGCACGGGTCAGAGTGAAGGACTTCCCGGGGACGGTCCGCATGGACGCCGGAGCCGGGATGACCTGGGGCACCGCCGTCGCCGCCTCCGCCTGCACCGGCCCGGTCAGGGCCACGACCAGCGGGCTCGCCGTGGCCACGACCGCGGCGGCGGTGAGCCTCGTACCGGGATGGCCGGCTGTCCGGTCGGCGCGCCGCTGGGGCATCAGTGCGCCAATTAGTTTCCTCACCATAAATAAGATCGAACATAACTTTCGAAACGTCGTCAAGAGGCCCAAAAGGTGGCGCCCGGCGGCGGCCCCGCGCGGAAGCCTCGGAAATGAGCGCCGCAACCGCACAGATCGCCCCTTTTGTTTCCCTCATGAGCCGGTGCGGTCGGCGTTCACCGAGCGTTCCACCCCCCCGCCGATGACGCGGGCACGGGGCGGCAGGCGTACGGGATCCCGGTGCGCCGCGGTGGCCTGATCCGGCCGCGCCGGACCGAGCCGGAGTCCTTGACCACGGTCGACTTCCCGGAGCTGCATACCGTTCTTGCGTTGTTCTGTTCGTATATTGCAATGAACTGTCGGTGAATTTAGCCTCAATGGTGCGTCCCCCCACATGCCCCGCCCGGCAGGTGGCCCCGCCCAACGCGCCCCCGCCCGCGTGCGGTCGGCGCTGTTCGAAACGAGAGGCGCAATGAGACCGAAGCACGCACGGCTGCGGTTGCTCGCAGGAGGCGCAGTCATCAGCCTCATCACATCCGTGGCCGCCGTCCTGGGGGTGGCGTCGCCGGCGTCCGCCGCCGACGGCCCCAACCTGGCGGCGGGCAAGACCGTCTCGGCCAGCAGCTACACCGACGTCTACCCCCCGGCCAACGCCAATGACGGGAACCAGTCGACCTACTGGGAGAGCGCCAACAACGCCTTCCCCCAGTGGATCCAGGTCGACCTCGGCGCGGCCGTCAGCACCGACAAGGTCGTGCTCAAACTGCCGACCGCGAACTGGAGCGCGCGGACCGAGACGTTCACCGTCCGGGGCAGCACCGACGGTACGAACTTCACCGACATCGTCGGCTCGGCGGGACACACGTTCGACCCCGCGAGCGGCAACACGGTGACCGTCGGATTCAACGCGGTCGTCACCCGGTACCTACGGCTCGACATCACCGCCAACACGGGCTGGCCGGCCGGGCAGATCTCGGAGTTCGAGGTGTACGGGCCGGCCACCGGTGACCAGCAGCCGCCGACCGCGCCGACGAACCTGGCCTACACCGAGCCCTCCTCCGGCCAGATCAAGCTGACGTGGAACGCCGCCACGGACAACGTCGGCGTGACCGGGTACGACGTGTACGCCAACGGCGCGCTGCGCGGGAGCGTGGCGGGCAACGTCCTGACCTACACCGACACCCAGCCGGCCACCGCGACGGTCACCTACTACGTCCGGGCGAAGGACGCCGCGGGGAACCAGTCGCCGAACAGCGGCACGGTGACCCGTACGGGCAGCGGCGGGACCGGCACCGACCTCGCCGCAGGCAAGCCGATCACGGCCTCGTCCCACATCTACGACTTCGTGGAGACGAACGCGAACGACGGCAACCTGGGCACCTACTGGGAGGCCGCGGCCAACGCCTATCCGGACACGCTGACGGTGAACCTGCGGGTCAAGGCCGACCTCGGCTCCGTCGTCGTCAAGCTCAACCCGGACGCCTCCTGGGGCAGGCGCACCCAGACGATCGAGGTGCTCGGCCGGGCGAGCCACTCCGGGTCCTTCACCAGCCTCGTCGCCGCCAAGGCGTACACCTTCGACCCCACCTCGGGGAACACGGTGACGATCCCGGTGACGGCCACGGCCGTCGACGTGCAGCTGAAGTTCACCGCCAACTCCGGTGCCACCGGCGGCCAGGTCGCCGAACTGCAGGTCATCGGCACCCCGGCGCCGGCCCCCGACCTGTCGATCACCGACGCGTCGTGGACCCCGGCGTCGCCGACCGAGACCGACTCCGTCTCGCTCAAGGCGACGGTGAAGAACACCGGGACGGCCGCGTCCGACGCGACGGACGTCAACTTCTACCTCGCCGGACAGAAGGCCGGCACCGCGGCGGTCGGCGCCCTGGCCGCAGGGGCCTCCACCACGGTCACCGCGTCCATCGGGACCCGCGCCGCGGGCACCTACCCGCTGACGGCCAAGGTCGACGAGGCCGACAACGTGCTGGAGCTGAACGAGGACAACAACTCCTACACGAGCCCGTCCTCGCTGGTCGTCGCGCCGGTCGCCAGCTCCGACCTGATCGCCTCGTCGGTGACCTGGACGCCCGGCAACCCCGCGGCCGGCAACACCGTGACGTTCGGCGTGACGGTGAAGAACCAGGGCACCGTCGCCTCGGGCGCGGGCTCGCACGGCGTCACGCTGACGCTGCTCGACGCGAACGGCAACACCGTCAAGACGTTCACCGGCTCGGTCAGCGGGACGATCGCCCCGGGCGCCACCGCCGGCACGGTGAGCCTCGGCTCCTGGACGGCGGTGAACGGCAGGTACACCGTCAAGGTCGTGCTGGACAACGACGCGAACGAGCTTCCGGTCAAGCAGGCGAACAACACCAGCACGACGCCGTTCTTCGTCGGACGCGGCGCGAACATGCCGTACGACACCTACGAGGCCGAGGACGGCGTCCTGGCCGGTGGGGCGACCGTCGTCGGCCCGAACCGTACGATCGGCGACCTGGCCGGTGAGGCGTCCGGCCGCCGGGCGGTGAAGCTCGCCACCACCGGCAGCAGCGTGGAGTTCACCACCAAGGCGAGCACCAACACGCTCGTCACCCGCTTCGCCATGCCGGACGCCTCGGGCGGCGGCGGGATCAACTCGACGCTGGACATCTACGTCGACGGGACGTTCCTCAAGACCATCGACCTGACCTCGCACTTCGCGTGGCTCTACGGCAACGAGACGGGTCCGGGCAACTCGCCGGACTCCTCGCCGCGGCACATCTACGACGAGGCGCACGTCATGCTCGGCACGACCGTCCCGGCCGGGCACAAGATCAGGCTGCAGAAGGACGCGGCCAACACGGCGGCCTACTACTCGATCGACTTCGTCGACACCGAGCAGGTCTCCCCCATCGCCAACCCCGACCCGGCCAAGTACGCGGTGCCGGCCGGCTTCACCCAGCAGGACGTGCAGAACGCCCTGGACAAGGTGCGGCAGGACTCCACCCTGGTCGGCGTGTACCTGCCCGCGGGCACGTACCAGACGTCCGGCAAGCTCCAGGTCTACGGCAAGGCGATCAAGCTGGTCGGCGCCGGCCCCTGGTACACCCAGTTCCAGGCGCCCACCGGCCAGGAGAACACCGACATCGGGATCCGCGCGGACGCGACGGCGAACGGCTCGACCTTCTCCGGCTTCGCCTACTTCGGCAACTACACCTCGCGGATCGACGGGCCGGGCAAGGTGTTCGACCTCCAGAACGTCGCGAACGACACGATCGACAACATCTGGGTCGAGCACATGGTCTGCATGTACTGGGGCAACAACACCGACCACATGACGATCACCAACGCGCGGATCCGGGACACGTTCGCCGACGGCGTCAACATGACCAACGGCAGCTCGGACAACCTGGTGTCCAACGACGAGGCCCGCAGCACCGGCGACGACAGCTTCGCGCTGTTCGCCGCGACCGACTCCGGCGGCACCGGCGAGAAGAACAACGTCCTCCAGAACCTCACGGCGATCCTGCCGTGGCGTGCGGCGGGCGTCGCGGTGTACGGCGGGCAGGACAACACCGTCAAGAACGTCTACATCGCCGACACGCTGACCTACTCCGGCATCACGATCAGCTCGCTGGACTTCGGCTACCCGATGGAGGACTTCGGACCGGATCAGACGACGTTCGACAACATCTCGATCGTGCGGGCCGGCGGCCACTTCTGGGGCGCGCAGACCTTCCCCGCGATCTGGATGTTCTCCGCCTCGAAGCAGTTCCGGGCGATCCGGGTCAGTGACGTCGACATCATCGACCCGACGTACTCCGGGATCATGTTCCAGACCGACTACGTGGGCGGCCAGCCCCTGAACCCGGTCACCGACACCGTGCTCACCAACATCACGATCACGGGCGCGCACAAGAGCGGCGACGCCTACGACGCCAAGTCGGGGTTCGGCCTCTGGGCGAATGAGCTGCCCGAGCCCGGTCAGGGCCCGGCGGTCGGCTCGGTCACCTTCCACAACCTCAAGATGAGCGACAACGCGGTCGACATCAGGAACACGACGTCCACCTTCACGATCAACGTCCAGCCGTAGGAGACGGCGAGACGCCCGGCCGGGAGCTCCCGGCCGGGCGTCTTCTTCGTCCGCGCGGCGTCATCCGGGTCACTCGGCGCGCAGCCACCGGCCGGACTCCTCTTCGAGCAGTCTGACGGCCAGCAGCTCCCCGTCCGCGCTCCCGTACCGCGCGGCGGCCCGCTCGTAGATCCGCCTGACCGCCTCGGACACCTCGAAGGGCACCTGGTGCGCGCGGGCGAGCTCGGTCACGGCCGCCAGCTCCTCGTAGCAGCGGTCCACACCGAAGGTCGTCATGTAGTCCCCGGCGAAGAGCGCGTCGAGGTTTCGGCGGATGAACCGGCTCTCGGCGGCGCTGTCGGCCAGCGCCCGGCGGAGCGTGGCCAGGTCGACTCCCATCCGCAGGCCCAGCAGCAAGGACTCGGCCGTGGCCACCGCCTGCCCGAACCAGAGCAGATTGACGATCAGCTTCACGGTGTACCCGCTGCCGTGTCCCCCGACGTGCGTGATCCGGGCGGGGTCGCCCAGCACCTCCAGGAGCGGCCGGTGACGCTTCAGCACCGCGCCGTCCCCGCCGACGAAGAACTGCAGCGTCCCCGCCTCGGCGGCGGGCACGCCTCCTCCGACGGGCGCGTCCAGGACGTCGATCCCCCGCGCGTCGGCCAGCCGCCGGATCGGCTCCGCGGCGGCCGGGGAGTTGCTGGACATGTCGATCCACACGGCGCCGGACGGCAGCGCGTCGACCAGCCCGCCGTCGACCATCGCCGCGGCGACCGCCTTGGCGCCGGGCAGCATCGTGATCAGCACGTCCGCGGACCGCGCGGCCTCCGCGGTCACCGGAGTCCACGCGGCGCCGCACGCCTCCACCACGTCCGCACGCGCCGGATCGATGTCGCTCGCCAGCACTCGGTAACCGTCGGCCCGTGCGAGGTTCCGGCACATCGGCGTCCCCATGCGGCCCACGCCGACGAACCCGACTCTCGTACCGTCCACACCGCCCATGACCGACTACTCCCCCGAGGACCACGAGGCGAACCCGCCTCGCTCGCCAAGGTTGACGCACGTGTCGAGAACCGTCCTTCGCCGTTCGTCGTTCCTGAGGGACGACCCCTTCAAGGAGGAGACATGAAATACCTGCTGCTCGTCTGCGTCGACGAGGACGTGGAGCGAAACGCCGATCCCACCCCCTGGATCGAGGAGATGGAAGGGCGGGGCGTACGGCTGACGGGCAACCGGCTCCGTCCGGTCCGGGACTCGACGACGGTACGCCGGAGGGACGACGAGCTGCTCATCGCCGACGGGCCGTTCGCCGAGACCAAGGAGCAGATCGGCGGATTCGACATCCTCGAGTGCGCCGACCTCGACGAGGCGATCGAGGTGGCGTCGAAACACCCGGCGGCGGAGTTCGGCACCATCGAACTCCGGCCGTTCTGGACCGAGTGAACACCCGGGACGCCGTCGCCGCCGCCTACCGCGACGAACGGGCCAAGGTGCTGGCGACCCTCATCCGCCTCACCGGCGACTGGGAGCTGGCCGAGGAGTGCGTCCAGGACGCCTTCGAGGCGGCCCTGATCCACTGGCCCGGCGAGGGCGTCCCCCGCCGCCCCGGGGCGTGGCTGACCACGACCGCGCGCAACCGCGCCCTGGACCGGCTGCGCCGCGGCACGGTCGAGGCGGCGAAGCTCAAGGAGGTGGCCGAGGTGCCGGGTTCCGGAGACGGCGCGTGGGACGACGACCGACTGCGGCTGATCTTCACCTGCTGCCATCCCGCGCTCGCGCTGGACGCCCGGGTCGCGCTCACCCTGCGGACGGTCGCCGGCCTGACCACCGAGGAGATCGCCCGGGCGTTCCTGACGCCGGTGACGACGATGGGGCAGCGGCTCTTCCGCGCCAAGCGGAAGATCAAGGAGGCGGGCATCCCGTACCGGGTGCCCCCGCCGGACCTGCTGCCGGAGCGGCTCGCCGGCGTGCTGGGCGTGCTCTACCTGCTGTTCAACGAGGGCTACTCCGGGCGTCGTGAGCTCGCCGAGGAGGCGATCAGGCTCGGCCGGCTGCTGGAACGCCTCATGCCGACCGAGACCGAGGTGCGCGGCCTCCTCGCGTTGATGCTGTTGCAGCACTCCCGCGTGGACGCGCGGACGGACCACGCCGGTGTCCTGATCCCCCTGGAGGAGCAGGACCGGACCCGATGGCACCACGGGCTGATCGGCGAGGGGGTGCGGCTGCTCACCGGGACGGCGACGCCGTACCAGCTCCAGGCCGCCATCGCCGCGTGCCACGCCACCGCGGCCACGCCCGAGGAGACGGACTGGGCACGGATCGCCGCCCTGTACGAGCGGCTGGCGGGCCTCGCGGCCTCCCCCTTCGTCGAACTGAACCGGGCGGTCGCGGTCGCGATGGCCGAAGGGCCGGCGGCCGGGATCGTGCTCGTCGACGCGCTGTCCGACTCCGGCGCGCTGGAGGGCTACCACCTGCTCCCGGCGACCCGCGCGGACCTGCTGCGCCGCCTCGGCCGGTGGGCGGAGGCCGACACCGCCTACCGCCGGGCGCTCGCCCTCGCACCCGGCGAACCCGAGCGGCACTACCTGCGCCGCCGCCTCGACGAGGTCCGCGGCCGGATCGGCTGAGCCCGCCGGATCGGGAGATCCCGTCGAATCGGGGGATCCCGTCGAATCGGGGGATCCCGTCGAATCGGGGGATCCCGTCGAATCGGGAGGTCCTGTCGAGAAGCGCTCCGTCCCGATCGTCGTTTCGGCGGACCCGGTGTCCCCGCGACGTGCGATCGATCAGGAGGGCGCGATGACCGTTCAGGACCCGACCACCTCGGCACCGCCGGCCGCGCGCACCGGCCGGTGGCCCGCGACCGCCGTCTTCTTCCTCAACGGGCTGACGCTCTCGACGTACATCGTGCGGCTGCCCGCGCTCAAGGACGAGCATCACCTGGCCGACGGCCAGGTCGGGGCGATCGGAGCGCTGTTCGCCGTGGCGGCGCTGGCGTCGATGCAGTTCGTCGGGCCGATCGCGGCGCGGTTCGGGAGCCGGGCCGTGCTGCGCGTGTCCCTCGTCGTCATGCCCCTGCTGCTGGCCGCCGTCGGTCTGGCCGGAGGGTTCGTCGGTTTCGCGCTGCTCGTCGCCGCGCTCGGCGCGGTGCACGGAGCGACGGACGCCGCCATGAACGCGCACGCCGTGACGGTCGGGCGACTCGCCGGTCGGCCCGTGCTGAACGGCTGCCACGCCGCCTGGAGCGTCAGCGCGGTCGCCGCGTCCCTGGCCGCGACCCTCTCCGCGCACTCCGGGGTCGGGTCCACGACGCATCTCGGCGTCGCCGCAGCGGTGCTCCTGGTGGGCGGGCTGCTGGTCGGCCCCGTCCTGCTGCCCGCCGCGGCGGATCGCCGTACGCGTCCATCACGGAGGGACGGTCGCACCGGCCTGCCCGGCGCGTGGACCGGGAGGGTCGTCGCGCTGGGCCTGACCGGCACCGTGCTGATGATCTGCGAGGGCGCGGCGCTCGGCTGGGGTGCGATCTTCCTGCACGACGGCAGAGGCGTCGCGCTCGGCCTGGCCACGGCCGCGGTCACCGCCTACACGGCGGGACAGACCGGTGGGCGGCTGATCGGCGACCGCCTGACCGCCCGCCACGGAGCCGCGCCGGTGTTCCGCGCGGGCGGGCTGGTCGCGGCGTGCGGCCTGGCGGCGGCCGTGTTCGTGCCGTCCCCGCCCGTCGCCGTCGCCGGGTTCGCCGTCGCGGGCTTCGGCGGGTCCGTGCTGGTTCCGCTCGTCTTCAGCGCGGTCGCGCGGCAGGACGACACCGGCCACGACCCGGCGACCCTCGTCTCGCGGCTCACCACCTTCACGTACGCGGGCGTCCTGCTCGGCCCCGCCCTCATCGGCTCCGCCGCGGAGGTAGTCGGCCTGGCCGGAACGCTGGCCGCCCTGGTCCCGCTGCTCCTCACCGTCGCGCTGATCGGCCCGATTCACCGCGACTGAACGATCAGCCGGTACGGCGACGGCGACGGCG
Source organism: Actinoallomurus liliacearum (assembly GCF_039542035.1). Classification (NCBI taxonomy): domain Bacteria; kingdom Bacillati; phylum Actinomycetota; class Actinomycetes; order Streptosporangiales; family Thermomonosporaceae; genus Actinoallomurus; species Actinoallomurus liliacearum. Next base: position 235,647 of record NZ_BAABHJ010000003.1, on the reverse strand, counting down.
GTACCAGTGGTACAGGAGGCGGGCCAGGAGGACCGCGGCCAGACCGGCGAACAGGTAGATCTGGTAGCGGAAGAGCTGCTGGGAGATCGACGCGATGTGGGTGCCCGCCGCGTACCCCAGCCCCGTCCACATGCCGACCCACAGCACCGCGCCCAGGAGGTTGAAGGCCAGGAACCGCGGCCAGGGCATGCCGGTGATGCCGGCGAGGATCCCGTTCGCCTGGCGGAGCCCCTCGACGAAGCGGGCGATGGTCACCACCTTGCCGCCGTGGTGGACGAAGAAGTGTTCCGCGCGGCGCAGGCGCTCGGGCGTGAGCAGCACGTATTTGCCCCACCGGTGGACGAGGGCGGAGCCGCCGGTACGGCCGATCAGGTAGCCGACGTTGTCCCCCGCCACCGCGGCCGCGACGGCGATGACGCCGATGAGGACGATGTTCAGCCGCCCGGCCCCCGCGTAGACGGACGAGGCGATCAGGATGGTCTCGCCGGGAGCGGGCACACCGAAGTCCTCAACGAAGATCAGCACCCCGACCGCGGCATAGCCGTACCGGTCGAGCACCGGGGCGAGATGGGCCAGCGGACCGGGCAACGGCGGCGCCATGCCCCTCCCCTACCCCTTCCCGGATCCGGCCGAGACCGGAATGAGGAAACGGGCGCAACCCGCCGACCCCGTCCGCCGCCGAGATCAGCGCCATGGGTGTGAAGGATCGCCCTGAGCGTCGGCAGCACGCCGGGCCGGTGCCAGAGCTACAGGAGGCGACGGGACGACCGCCGGCAGCGGTGACGCGGTCCCGGCCGGGCAGCCGTCTTCCGGAGAGGGGGTCTCCGCAGGAGTGGTGTGCCCGGTGGAGGGACGTGCGGCGGGCCGGCCGCCGTGGGCGCAGCCGGCGAGCACGATGGCGGCCAGGATCGCGCACGGGTGCGAGCGTACGTCGAATCATGGGGGCCTCTTCCGACATCCGGTCAGGACGGTCCGCGTCGTCGCCGGTCAGGGCGCCGGGCTGCTGCGGACCGGCGTCGGTCCGATGTTCGATTTCGCCGGTGTCTCCGGGGCGGACGCGGCGAAGAAGAGGGAGGCGCCGATCAGGACGACGAACGCTCCCCCCAGCGTCTGGCGACGGGCCGCGCGGACCGCGCCGCGGACCTTCCACGCGTGCACGAACTGCACCAGGCGGTACTGCAGCAGGCGAGCCGCCCGGGCGTTGGCCCGCGCGTCGGCGAGCGTCTGCTCGAGGATGCGGATCCGGGCGGAGTCCGTCTCTCTCGCGAGAAGGTACGCGGTGTTCGCCGCGACCGTGTCGTGCCATGCGGCCGCCTCGGCGAGTTCCGCGGCACTGGTGCCGAAGGGGCCGTAGAAGGTGACGGGCTCCGCCTCGATCAGGCGGCGGAGGTCGGCGAGGTCCGGATCGTCCAGTGCGGACAAGGACACCACTCGGGGCATCAGCGTCTCGCCGGCCTGCCGGATGATCCAGGCCACGGCGGCCAGCGCGAGCGCGAGCCCGGAGACGGCGAGCGCGATGTGCCCGGTGCCATGGATCTTGTTGATCGCGGCGAGCGGCGCACCGCCGAGCAGGAGAGCGCCGACGGCCGCGGCGGCGCCGATCGTCCACTTGGCGGTCGCGCGGATGTCGGCGACGGCGTCGCCCGGGGCCGGCGGGAGGTCCGCCGGATCGAGAGGCGCGCCGTCACTCATCGGCGTCGGCCGCCGGCGCGTCGGCGGGCTCGGCATCGTCGCCGCTCCGCCGTGGTTCGCCCCGGCGGAACGCCGACTCTGCCCCCGGCACCGGGATCCGGCGGTACTGGATCCAGCCGACGCCGTCGAAGACCAGGATCTCCCCCGCGTCGTCGAAGCGCATGTCCCCGGGTCGGGGCGTCGTCTCGTCACTCACCGTGTCCCACCTCCGTCGTCGAAGCCGGTTCGTCCCACCGCGCCTCCGGATCGCTGTAAGCCGTGTACGCGAGCCAGCTCGGGTCACGGTCGCTCCTGACCGCCCGGCGCGCCGCGGTCATCGCCGTGCCGAACGGCAGGCGCTGCCGGATGAACGCGTCATAGAACGCCTCGGAGAAATGCCGTGCCACGTCGCTCGGGATCGCCCACAGCGTCCCGACGAAGGCGCCGGCTCCAGCCGCCATGAACTTGCTCGCCCAGCTCATCGGCCGGGTGTATCCATAGGCGGCTCCGGCGCTCCGGCAGGCGTTGATGAACACCAGGGGATGCCGCGACAGGACGGCTCGCGTCACCGAGCTGTTGAGCATCATGGGAAGGAAGTCGCCGTCGGCCATCGCTATCGACGAACCGCCCGCCGTGAGGGCGAACTGGTTGTGCGAGGCGAAGTGCAGCAGCCCGGCGTGCCCGGAGTCGATCCAGGACTTCAAGGGCTCCAGCCGAGAGATTATCTCGGCCCGGTCCGCGGCGAACGTCTCCCGCAGCAGGCGGTTGATGGCGGTTATCTCCTCATGGGCGAGGGGCGGCGCGTCCGGCGGAACGACGAAGGCGGGGCCGCGCAGGGCTATGCGCGGTGTACGGGGCTGGCCGTACACCCGCCGGACGACCGGGAACTGCTCGACGAGGAATCCGTGATCGTTCCGCCCGGCCAGCGGATACAGCAGCTCCCAGGGGACGATGTCATGGTCCGTCGCGATGCTGAAGGACCTGAGCCGGCCCCTGAGCTCCCAGAACTGCTCTTTGATGGCCTCCGGCACCAGCTCCTGCCACAGGCCGACGCCTATCTCCCGCAGCGACATCCTGGCCGCGGCGTCCGTGTAGCCCGCGGAGCCCGCGGCGAATTCCTCCAGCATGGCGAGCGTTCTCTCGATCGACTCGCTGAGCACGCCGCCCTCGCTGCCGGGCACCGGGTCGTACCAGACCGAGTTCGACAGGAGCTGGAAGCTGTAGCCTCCGCCGGCCCCGCGCCGGACCTGCAGGGTCGCCTCCCCGTCGGTGGGCCGGGCGTCGTCCAGCCCGGCACGACGGGACGGGCCGGGGACGGTTGGGCCGCCCGGCTGCGCGGACAGCTCCAGGGCCAGTTCCCCGACACATCGCGGGCCGAGCCATGCCGTGACCCGCACGGGCAGCAACCCCGCGGCCCGCACCACGAAGGGGAACCGGATCGGCTCGGAGACACCCGCGGCCGGGACGGTGAGCCGGCGTTCCAGCCCCTCCTGTGGCAGCAGTCCCACCGGTGCCTCGACCACGACCAGCACCTGTGTCCCTTCCGCCGGCACGGCGAACGGCTTGACCGGTCGATGCGCCCGGTATCGGTCGCGGTCGTCGTCGGTCGTGACACGGACGAGCAGGCTCACCGCCTCACCGACGGGAGCCCGCATTGGAAGATCCGCGGCGACGAACCGCCGTGGCGGTGTCTCCTGCGCCGGCGGGGGCGGTTCGAACCGCGGGCCGGCGGACTCGTCGGGCACGTACAGATCCCACCCGCCGGTCGCGCTCGTGGGGATGGTTCTGGGTCTGCTGGTGACTATGGGGTCGGGCGGCCTCCCACGATCCGCGGAATCGCCCACGCGGTCCGAAGCGAGCGCCGTGAGTACGGCGTGGGCCACATCCTCGGGTGCCCGCACCGCCACCGAGCGCCATGCGCGGCGCGTTCCCCGGTCCGCCGCCGCCCGCACCGACCGGCCGAGGATCTCGGTGTCCCACAGACCGGGCGCGTCGGGCGCCACCGCGTCGTCCGCCTCCCAGGGAGCGGCCGGGGCGAGGTCGGGCAGACGTACCCGGGCGGCCGGTGGCCCGGTGGCGGAGCCGACGACCGGTACGTACAGCGTGCGCGGCTCGGCCTCGTCGGTCTGGTAGTGCAGACCGACCAGGTCGAGACCGTCACCCGTCGAGGTGACCTCCGCTTCGAACGCGCCGGGCACCGGTTCGGTCACGACGATGGTGACCCCGGACGGCGTGCGGACGGCGTAGCGGTCCTCGGCGGCGCTGATCGCGCCAATGCCGCGCCGTACCGCCGGCAGGGGGGTGGTGCCGGCCGCCGGGACCTCGCCGGCGCCGGCCGCCGGAGGAACGACCTCCACGCGCCAGGTGCCCGCGGGCACCCCGCGGAAGATCGCGAGCCCACCGGCGTCGATCAGGGCGGCGTGCAGGAGACCCGCCGCGGAGCTCAGCGCCAGGCCGCAACGCGCGAGGGCGTCGACCGGCACCGGGTACGGATTGACGAGTAACGCTATTTCGAAATGCTCGGAGTCCTCCGGCACCGCTGTGATGAGCAGGCGAACATCGTCGACGCGCAGGTCGACCACGGGCCTGCCCGGCGAGAACTCCTCGGCGCTCAGTCGGCCGACAGCCGTGGCGAATCTACGCCGCACGCCCGATCTCACGACCTCATCGAGAAGGTCATTCTCCGTCTTCAGCGATCGATCGTGAATGACCAACTGAACGGCCCTGGCCAATGCCGCTCCGACATGCGGGATCCACCCGCCGACGCGCGACGCTTGAGACACGAGCCGGCCGGACGCCCGGAAATCCTCGAGCAACGCGTCGAACACCTCCGGCCCGGTGATTCCCGTACCCGGCGACTGAGAATTCGCGACATCGACGATCCATGCCCTATGCGCCGTCAACTGCCCAGCCAGCATCCCGAAAGGCGCAGACGCCCCGTTGGTCATGAAGAGCAGCATGCCACGCCAATGTGACCGCCACGGCTAAGAGCGCCCAGTGATGCACGAATGTGAGCTTGCCGTAACGAAGGCGTTCCGCGGTGTCAGGGATTATCTCTGCACCTAGGAGGAGCCGTGAAAAAAGTTGATCTTCGATCTTCCCGCGTCATTACGATTAAACGTCCAGAATCGGCCATTTCACGACTGTCGGCGGCCGAGGCGCGCATTCGCGCGGGCGATCCCACGTTCAGCCGCCAAGACTGTCAAACCGCGCTGACCGGCGGCCTGCTGTGGGACGCCTGCGCGGAGTCCATCGCGTCCGAGCCCGACCGCCTTCGATCCTGGTCGGCGGACCCGGAGACGGACTGCTGGCCGGTCCGATTCATCGAGGACACCACCGATGACGACGCACCGGACGACGAGTTCGGGCGGGCGGCCACGCGCGCCGCCGACCTGGTGCGACTCGGGGATCTTCTGGGCGGGGAGGACATCGGGCCGGTGACCGCCCAGGCTCGGGCGGCAGAGCCTGGGGAGACCGACCGGCCGGGCATCGGGTCGCCGCCGTCCGGCTCATCGAGGGCACGGGCCCTGACGTCCATCGTCGAACACTGGCGCGTGTCCCACCTTCTGCCGCGGGGCCAGGCGACGGGACGACTGCTCCCCGACAAGACCACCCCCGCCGTGCACCGGGTGGCCGAACTGGTCGCTCCGCTGCCCGGTGGATCCGCCCGGACCATGGTCTGTCTTCAGGCCCACCTGCTCACCGCGAAGAAGCGGCGGAGGCGCCGCCGGAAAGCCGTCCGTGTCCTCTTCGAACATCGCCAGGACGGGATCTCTGGCACGCTGGAGATGGAGATCCTGCCGGGCGGACCGCACGGCCTGTTCCCCGATCCCCGCGCGATGTGCATGGTGACCGCCGACCCGACGTTCGAGGACGCGATCACGGACGCCTGGACGTACGTGACCCGCGGCCATGAGGCACGGACCTGCGTGCTGTGGCGGCTGACCATCGACGGGACCTGGGGCCTGCGCATCCAGCACGGCTCCCTCGGCGCGGCCTTCGCCGTGCTGCTCAGCGAGGTCATCGGGCCGCCGGGAAGCCGCCTCACCACCGCCGGGCCGCTCGGTGTCCTCCGCGCGGCCGGCCGGTGGCTGCGGGTCCGGCGTGACCGGATGGCCGTCACCGGACGTGCGCGGGCGACCGGCGAACTCGGCGCGGTCGGAGGTCTCAAGGCCAAGTTCGAACGGGCGAAGGCCCTGAAACTGTCCGTCGTCGCGCCGGAGGCCAATGAGGGCACCGACGGGCGGTACGCCGACGGCGTACGGGTTCGCTGGGTGCCCGACGTCCGTACCGCCCGTCGGGAGCTCTACCGGATCGACCGCCTGAGGAGCACGGTCCTCGCCACGGGAATGGCCGGCGTTCTCGCGGCCTCCGGTTTCGGGCTGTACGTGACCCAGATCAGGGACCGGGAGCACGCCCAGGCGGTCGCCGCGTCCCGCCAGATCGTCGCCGAGGCGAACGGGATCGCCGGCACACAGCCGGGGCTCGCGCGGCAACTGCTGGTCGCGGCGTACCGGATCGAACCGACCGACGAGGCACTGGGCGCCCTGTTGAACGGGGCGTCCATTCCGCGTGTGCTCCACATACCGGGCCTGAACAGCGCGATGTTCGCGCCGGACCGGGCGATGCTGGCCGTTGGCACTGACACCGGGACCCGGCTCCTCGACGCCGGCACCGGGCGGACCATCGCCACGCTGAACCGAGACGACGGTTACACCGGAGCGGTCGCCTTCAGCCCGGACGGCCGCACTCTGGCGGCGGCGGGACGGAACGTCGTGCGGTTGTGGGACCTCGGCGACCCGGTCCACCCTCGTGTCCTGCGCGAGCTGACCGCCGACGACGGGGGCAACCCCGAGGAGCTGACGTTCACTAAGGATCAGCGGGCCCTGGTCGTCAGCTACGCGAGCGAGAAGGTTCTCATCTGGAACGTCGCCGACCCTCTCCTGGCCGCACCGCTGGCGACGATCCCCGGGAACGAGACCATCCTGTCCGCCCCGCTGGCCGTCAGCCCCGACGGCGACACGGTCGCCCTGGCGGGCCAGGACGACAGCGTCCGGCTGTGGGACACGACGGACCGAGCCCATCCCCGGCCGCTGGCGGCGCTGCACGGCCCCACGAACGGAATCTCATCGATCCGGTTCAGCCCCGACGGGCATCTCCTCGCGAGCGGAGGCGGTGACGACGTCGTACGTCTATGGGACGTCACCGATCGCGTCCATCCCCAGGCGCTGTCGCCGCAGTCCGGCCACACGTTGAGCGTCGACGCCCTGGCCTTCAGCCCGGACGGGCGCACCCTGGCGAGCGCCGCCGGCGGCGGTGACGTTCGGCTGTGGAACGTGGCCGACTCCCTGCGTACGAGTGCGATCACCACCCTGGCCGGGAAGGCCGCGATCACCCCGGCCCTGAGCTTCAGCGCCGACGGCCGGACCCTCGCGTCGACCACCGACGGCGACCTCCTGCGACTCTGGGACGTCGCGAAGCCCGGCGCCTCCGTGCCGTTGACCGTCCTGAACGACGCCTACTCGTCGATCGCGTACAGCCCGGACGGCAACGTACTGCTCGCGGCCGGCCGGGACTACACGGGCCGGCTCTGGGACGTGCGCGACCCCGATTCGCCCACGGCCCTCGGCACGTTGACCGGCCACACGTACCTCATCGAGAGCGCCGTCTACAACCCCGACGGCCGGACGGTCGCCACGAGCAGCCTCGACAGCACGACCCGGCTCTGGGACGTCCGGGATCCCGCGCACCCGAGGATCCTCGCCACGCTCGGCGGCCCGTCGGAGGCCGTCGGCGGCGCGGCGTTCAGCCCGGACGGCCACCTGCTGCTGACCCGCGTCGAGGACAAGGGACTGCGGCTCTGGGACGTCACCGATCCGGCGCACCCGAGGGCACGTGGTTCGATCCCCGCGACCGGCTTCGCGTTCTTCCGTCCGGCCGGGCGCACCGTCCTGGTCGTGGGAGACGACAAGCATCCGGCACGCCTGTGGAACGTCGAGGACCCGGACCGGCCGAGACCCGGCCCGACGATGGGGACGATCCGGTCGCGCACGGCCGCCTTCAGCCCGGACGGCCGGACACTCGTGGCCGGAGGACCGGGTGACACGGCGATTCTCTGGAACCTCGGCGATCCCGCGCATCCCGGGAAGCGGGCGACCATGACCGGCGTCGGCACCGTCAACGCGGCCGCCTTCAGCGCCGACGGACATCTCCTCGCCACCATGGGCTCCGGCCCGCAGGCACGGATCTGGAACGTCCGTGACACCGCGCACCCCACCGCCGTCGCCGCGTTGACCGGCCTCCCGGAGCTGCTCAATCCGCAGACCGCGCTGGCGTTCGGACCGGACGGCCGAACGCTGGCGACGGGCGGCGAAACCGTCACCCTCTGGGATGCCGACCCCGCCGACCTCATGCGGCGCCTGTGCACCGAGAGCGGCGACCCGATCACGACCGAGCAGTGGCGGCAGTACGTACCGCACTACTCCCCCGGGCGGCCCTGCGATCCCGCGACCGACCACCGGGCCGGCACCGTACCGCCGATCGTCTCGCCTTCGCCGAGCCCCGCCGGCACGCCCGTGCGGACGATCGCACCGAGTCAGACCACGACCGCGACCACGGGCACCGCACCGCTGAACCTGCGGCACTACGACTGGGGGAACGCCACGATCCCGGTGCCGTTCTGCTCGGTCACCGGAACCGTGCGGTTCACGAAGAAGGAGGCGACAGCGCCATCGACGAAGTGGGGCAACGTGCACCTCGTACAACTGGGCGACGTCGCGTACGGCGATCTGCTCGGGAACGGGCATCCCGTCGCGGCGCTACCGCTCACCTGTGACAACGGCGGCGGAACCGGCGACTCCGAACTGGCGGCGGCCGACGTCATCTTCGACGGATCGAGCGGACGGCTGTCCCTTGTCGGCGTTGTCACCCCGCAGCAGCCCAGTGCGGAGATCACAACGAACATCGACAAGGTCAAGATCACCCTGGGACGGATCAAGGCGTACGAGATCTGGTACCGCCGGCCGGACGCCAGTTGCTGCGCCACCGGCAAGGCGGTCACCGACTGGACCTACGCCAACGGGAGGCTGACCCCCGGTCCCCCGCAGATCACCGGATGACCGGGACGCGCCGCCACCGGCGGCTCAGGCCTCCTCCATCGCCTCGCCCAGGGCGTGCAGCACCCTCCGGTGCTGCTGGTCGGCGAGCCAGTGCCCCGCGCCGACCACCAGCGCGACCGGCCACTCCACCACTTCGAAGGCCGCGAGGAGCCCGAGGCCGGCGTAGTAGACCAGTTTCTCGGGCGGCGGCAGCACCACCTGCCCCAGGACCGGCAGCTCCACATGCCGTCCCAGATGATGTTCGATCTTCTGAATCGCCAACTCGGACATCGCGCGGCACCTTCGGCTCGGCATCGCCGTCACCACGACATACCCCCTCTGACCTGCCCTCATGCCAGGAGCCGGTCAGATCCGCCCGTCCCCTCGCACGGCGGCAAAACCGCTTGCCCGCGCGGCGTGGTGGCCGTCACACTCCTCCGGTGGTCGACACGTACGAGGACGGGCGGGCGGGGATCGACGCGGGGCTGGTGAGGCGGCTGCTCGCGGCCCAGTTCCCCCAGTGGAGCGACCTGCCGGTCAGGCCGGTGCAGGTCGACGGGTGGGACAACCGCACCTACCGGCTCGGCGACGAGATGACGGTACGCCTGCCGACCGCGGCGGGCTACGCCCCGGCGATCGACAAGGAGCACCGCTGGCTGCCGGTCCTCGCCCCGTCGCTGCCGGTCCCGATCCCCACGCCGCTCGCGAAGGGGGCGCCGGGCGAGGGATATCCGTTCCACTGGTCGATCCGCCGCTGGCTGGACGGACAACTCGCCAGGTCGCACCCCATCGCCGACCCGTCCGCGTTCGCCGCCGACGTGGCCGGGTTCATCCGCGCCCTGCAGCGCGTCGACGCCACCGGCGGGCCCGCGGCGGGCGCGCACAGCTTCTACCGGGGCGCCTCCCTGACCCATTACGACGACGAGACCCGGCGCTGTCTCGCCGCACTCGACGGCCGCGTCGACACCCGCCGGGCGGCGGCCGTGTGGGACGCCGCCCTGGAGGCCGAGTGGGACGGCTCGCCGGTGTGGTTCCACGGTGACATCGCCGTCAACAACCTGCTGGTCTGCGAGGGGAAGCTGGCCGCCGTCATCGACTTCGGCACCTCCGGGGTCGGCGATCCCGCCTGCGACCTGGTCATCGCGTGGACGTTCTTCGCCGGCGAGAGCCGGGAGACCTTCCGGGCCGCCGTCGACCAGGACCCCGGCACGTGGGCGCGAGCCCGCGGCTGGGCCCTCTGGAAGTCGCTCCTCTGCCTCACCGAGAACGGCCCCGACGCCGCCGATCACCACCATGTGGTCGACGAGGTCCTGGCCGACCACGCGTTCGTTCCCCCTGTCGGGTGACCACGGGATCCCCCGGCGAGTCGGCCGGTCCGGTCTTTCGGGGGGAGGGCATGTCACCGTGGACGCCTGGGTGAGGTACTCCCTCGACCCGCGGAATCCCCTGCGGCGCTTCGTCTTCGACGCGCACGGCAACGCGTTCCGGTTCGACGGCAAGCAGATGGTCATGGGGGCCGCCCACGGCACCGTACGGTTCGATCACCCCGTTCCCCAGCCGGACGGCACCGTGCGGCACTACTGGGGCACCGTGCGGGTCGACTACCTGATGACCGCCGGTCCCGTCGCCGTCGTCTCGGGGACCAGCGAGGGCGTGATCGGCGAACCGGACGGTACCCGCATGGCGTTCAGCGTCTACGCCGATCCCCGCGGCCACCGGTACGACCGGATCGGTTTCTCCTGGGGCGCCGTCGACGGCCGGTGCCTCCGCATGGGCCTGGCCCCCGCGCCCTTCACGACGTACGCGTCCGGCAGGGGATACCGGGTCCGGCACGCCGAACTGCCCGCGGTCCCGGACGGTGCGCAGCCACCTGTCGACCCGCCACCCTGCACCGAGAAATAGAATGTGAGATCATTGTCCGTGTCGTCCTCGATGACCGAGGGCGGCAAGGACCGGTAACGATGTCCTGACCTACCCCGTCTTCGACGGACGGCACGACCGTCCGGGGCCGTGCGGACACGGCCGCAGAGGACGTCGCGGGCGAGAAGGTCGCACACGAGACCACGGACGACTCCGGGTCGGCGGCCTTGCCTCGGACTCAATGGCGAGCCGGGGCGGTGGCCGTCACGTGGAGGTCGGCGCGCTTCCGTTACCGGCTGATCCACAGGAAGAGCTCATTGAAAATCCCCCGCGATCTACGACAGCTTGCCCGCCGTGCCGAAGCCGCCGGCTGGACCATCACCCTGACCAGCAACAACCATCTCGCCTGGAAGCCGCCGTCAGGGCGCACCGTCTTCTGCCCGTCGACACCGTCGGATCACCGTTCCGTCCAGAACGTCATCGGCAAGCTCCGCAGGGCCGGGCTGAACACCCGATGACGGCCGGGGATCACTTAGGAGAGACCGCCGGGCAGCGCGCGAGGCGGTCGAGGACCCGCGTCAGCGCGGCGGTGGTGAGGTCGCGGACCCGCGCGTACTCCTGCTCCGGATACTGCCGGGGCCCGTTCTCCACCAGCATGATCAGGTACAGGTAGGCCCGGTAGAGGTCGAGGCGGACGCGGGCCGCCGGGGTCAGCTCGAGCGGGGTCACCTCCCGGTAGCCGGCCAGCAGCGGGTCGTCCTCACGCAGTTCGCCGAAGATGGTCGGCGTCACGAACTCCGCGAGCGGGTCGCCCCAGAACGCCCGCTCGTGGTCGATGATCGCCTGGATCCGCGGCGTGGTGGTCAGGTCGAGGAAGACGTTCCCCGGCCACACGTCGAAGTGCACGAGGCGCGGCGTCACCACCTCGTCGAGGACGGGCGAGGCCGCGGTGAGCACCGCGCCGATCTCCTCGACCGGCAGCGGCAACGGCGTCGGGTAACGCTCGACGTCGGCCAGCAGGGCTCCGGCCATCGCGAGGTACGCCGCACGCCAGGTGGGCCCGGTGATCCCCGCGTACGGGTAGCCGAAGACCGCGCCGGTGACCGTGTGCAGCCGCGCGAGGTGGCGGCCCAGCTCCCGCCGGAGCGCGTCCGCCCCGTCCGGCTCGACGTCGTTCCAGGAGACGCCGTCGAGCGCGTCGAGCAGCAGACAGTCACCACCGAGCACCGGATCGTCGAACACCGCGCCCAGCAGCGTCGGCACCGGCACCCCCGCCGCCGCGGCCAGCCCGTACGCCTCGGCCTCCGTTCGCAGCAGGAAGCGCTCGTAGCTGAGCTGTTCGAGCTCCGGCGGCGGCGACAGCTTGAGCACCACCTCGCGGCCGTCATCGAGGGTCAGTCTCCAGACCGCGTTGGCGAACCCATCCGTCAACTCGACCGACGCGACCACGCCCGCACCGAGCGCCCGCCGCGTCAACGCGTCCAGTTCCGCACCGCTCAGGCGTCGCTTGGTCCTGCTCTCCACGGCCCGATTGTGCGATCAGACCCGTCGCCCGTCCACTGGGATTCGTCGCCTGCCACGTCAGGCCGTACGCTCCGGCCGCCGGTCGATCCGGCCTTCCGGACACCGCTGGTCCCCATCCCGGTTCGGACAGCAGACCACGGTCAGGTCGATGAAGCCGCCGCCTCGTAACCACCAGGCCCACACGACGTCATTGCCCCGGCGCAGGGCGTCCAGGGCGTGGGTGGTCATCGTCTCCACGGATGGGGCGTGCTGTTGCTGTTCGAGGTGCATCCGCTGGTCGGCGACGCTGTTGTACTGCTGCGCCAGCCAGGCGACCGCGTCGGTGGGGTCCTCCCAGGTGCCTTGGGGCCTTCGCCGCACCCGGCCGACCGGGTCGACGAGCACTGTGGCGGACCACCTCCACCGGCCCCACCTCAGGACTTTGCCGTCGCGATTGCCACGTTGCCGTCGGCGTTGACGGATCGATGCCCGGTTTGCTGCGTCTAGTACGTCACTACCGACGTCAAGGCGGGTGAGCCATCCGACCAGATCGCTCATTCCGCGTAATTCAGGGACTTACACGGGTCATCAGGTATGCCGCGGTCAGGATGACGGCCAGGCCGCCGTCCCAACCGATGGTCGAGGCGGCCTCCGCGGCGCCGCCGCGCGTCAGGTAGACGGCGGCGGTCAGGGCCAGTGCCGCTTTGTCGGCGATCAGCAGTGCCCATACCGCACCGTGCACACGGGGGCGCAGCGCCAGCAGGACGAACAGCCCGGTACACAGGAACAGGCCGTACATCCGCCAGGTCTGGACGACCAGCGCCGTGTCGTCGGCCTGGGTGACGTCGGAGATGGCCGAGACCGCGGCGGCCAGCGCCGACACGGCCGCGAGCCAGGTGAGCACGCGGCCGGCGGCCCGCCATCGGGACGGAACAGCGGCGACGGCGGACATCGAAGAATTCATGGTCAGCTCCCCTATGCGACAGCGTGTCGCGTTAGCGGCTAGCATGGCATGACGAGACGCTTGATGCAACGAGTTGTCGCATTAGATCCGAGGAGCCATGTCCCAGCCCCGGCCCGGAGGCCGCACCGCACGCACCCGCACGGCCGTGCTCGAGGCGGTCATCGACCAACTGACCGAGACCGGATACGCGGGGCTCAGCGTCGACGCCGTCGCCCGTCGCGCGGGCGTCCACAAGGCGACGCTCTACCGCCGCTGGGGCACCGTCGACGGCCTCCTGCTCGACGCCCTGACGCTCTTCGCCGACCGGTCCGTGACCACGCCGGACACCGGCACCCTCGACGGCGACCTGCGCGACATCGCCCGCTCGGCCCTCGCGATCCTCACCGACCGCGCCGGGCAGGCGCTGATCCGCGCGGTGGTGTCGGCCGGCCATGACGACCGGGTCGCCGAGATCATCCGCGCCTTCTGGACCCGGCACAACACGATGGTCGCCCGCATCGTCGAACGGGCCGCCGACCGTGGCGAACTCCCCGCCGACACCGACCCCGCCGACGTGTCCCGCGCCATCGGCGCTCCCCTGTACATGCGCCTGCTCGTCACCGCCGAGCCTCTCGACAGCGCGGCCGCCGACCAGTCCGCGGCCGCCGTGGCCGCCGCCGCCCGCGCCGGCGTCTTCACCCGCCCCGCGGCGCACGGCGCCGAACTCCCCTGACGCTCCGCCTGGCCGTTCATCGGCAGTCCGAGAAGTGATCCCTGGCGTCTGCTGCGCTCTTACGGCAGCATCCGCCAGTGATCAATGGCCGATGAGCACCGTGCTAACCGTTTCGCCCGCGCCGGGCACAAGGCTCGGCGATGACCGCGCCGTCAGGCGGTTCTGTCCCGATAAGAGATCCGTTTCCGTTCGGCTGCACCGAGCATTTCGTTCGCCGCGCCGTGTTCCGGTGAGCCGACGAACGCGGTTCGGCCGCCTCTGCGGGCAGGCTCCGCATCTGACGAGCCGCTCCGTCCGTATGCGGCCGGTCAGGACTCCCAGGGGGCGGGGACGATGACCCACAGCGCCTCGGTGCTGACGCTGTCGTCGGGGTTGAGCCAGCTGTGCGGCTCGCGGCCGGAGAACGTCAGCGTGTCGCCTTCGGCCAGGAGCGTCGCCGACTCGCTGAACTGCACCCGGAGGGTGCCGCGCAGGACGTGCACGACCTCGACCTCACAGTTCAGGGTGTACAGCTCCGCACCGCCGGTGCCGCCGGGCTCGATGACGGAGCGCACGAGCTGGACCCGCCCCTGGCCGCGTGGGGTCAGGAGGCGTTCTGCCGCGCCGTGGCCGGTGAGCTGGATCGCCGGCGCGTCGTCCCTGCGAACGACGTCGGTCTTCGGCGCGGTGAACAGCTCGCCGACGGGCAGCGACAGCGCGGCGCACACCGTCACCAGCGTCGACACGCTCGGCGAGGTGACGTCCCGCTCGATCCGGCTGATGAAGCCCTTGGTCAGCCCAGTGCTCTGCGCGACCTGGTCGATCGTCAGGCCCTGGCGCTGCCGCGCGTCGCGCAGCCGGGCCCCGATGCGAAGCTCCTGCTGGCCGGCGGCGATCGGCACTGACCTCATCCGACCCCTAATCCTGTCGTGGCGGCGCGGCGGCGGCCGGTCGGGGCCGCCACCGTCCGCACTCTACTGGGCCCGTCGATTCGCCGATCGTCACCGGTGGCCGGGGGCGGGTGACAGGTGCTCGTGGACGGCCAGCCAGCGCGGGCCGACCCGCTCGAAGACGATGGTCTCGCGCTCGAACACGGTGCTGGTCTCGCCCTGCGCCGCGACGGTCGTCTCGACGTCGTGACTGAACACGGCGCCGTCGCGGCCGACCATCCGTACCTCGCCGTCGCGCGAGCGGCAGGACAGGACGCGGAAGCCGTCCTCGGTCTCCCACCGCTCCCACAGCCGCTCGTACTCGGCGCGCGAGCCGAGCCGTACGTCGGTGGTGTGGAAGACGAAGGTCGCGTCGACGGTGAAGGCGTCGAAGTAGGCGGCGGTGTCGTGGCGGGCGAACGCGGCCACGAGGTCGCGGGCCGCGGCGAGCACGTCCTCGGCGTCGGACATGACGGCCGTCTCCTCGGCTCGGTCGATCATGGGACCTCCTTCATCGGCCCCATGACCAAGATGCTGTGTCGATTGACTCCCTCGCTTCGCTCGGTCATGGGCTGGGCCTTTCTTCGGGACCGCCGGCGAGGACCTTGGTCCGGTGCCGTACGCGGTGGACGGACGCCTTGGGATCGTCGACGACCGCGGGCCTGGCGGCGGACCGGGCGGGCACGGCCCGCGGTCCCTCGTCGGAGAAGACGTAGGAGGGTTCGGGGAACAGGTACAGGGCGGCGACGTACAGCACCACGGCGCTGACCAGGGTGACGACGAGGCTGATGTCGATCCCGCCCGCGACGTCGCGGAACGGCCCCCGCAGCAGCGGCGGGACGTTCGCGAACAGCAGGCCCGCCACCGTGGCGACGATCCACGTGCCCATCGAACGCCAGTTGACGCCGCGGTTGAACCAGTACGCTCCGCCGCGCTGGCCGCGGTTGAAGACCTGCAGGTCCGCCGACACATAGTGTCCCCGGCGCACGAAGTAGCCGATCGACATGATCACCATCCACGGCGACGTGCAGAGGATGATCAGCGTGGCGAACGCGTTGATGCTGTCGACCAGGTTGAACACGAACCGGCCGACGAGGATGAAGACGAACGCCAGCGTGCCGATGAGCAGGGTCGACTGGACCCGGTTCAGCCGGGGGAACACTGAGGAGAAGTCCAGACCGGTGCCGTACAGCGAGGTGACGCCGGTGGACATGCCGCCCAGGAAGGCCACCACGAGCAGCAGCAGCGCGTACCAGAGCGGAGAGACCTTGATCAGGCCGGCGGTGTAGTCGGCCGCGTTCGTGACGAGCGTCGCGGTGGCGACGCCGAACAGGAACGGGATCAGGCTGCAGAGCTGGGCGAAGAACGGCGCCGCCATCAGTGTGCGCGGCCGGTACGTGTCGGGGATGTAGCGCGACCAGTCCCCCAGGAAGGCGCCGAAGGAGATCGGGTTGGCCATCGTGATGAGGACGGAGGCGACGAACGTCGCGGTGAACGACCCGCCGAGGTAGAGGTGCGGGTCGCCGGCGTACGAGGCGTGGAAGCTCCCCGAGTACGCGACGATCGCCAGCAGGATCAGCGCCGTGCCGAGGACGACCACGACCTTGTTCACCAGCAGCATGAACGCGTAGCCGTACACGCAGATCACGATGACCAGCAGGCCGAACGCGGCGTAGACGAGACCGCGCACCAGGTCGTTGTCGGGCACGTGGAACAGCCGGTTCGCCCCTCCGACGAACGCGTCGCCGCTGACCCAGACGGAGATCGCGTAGAAGGCGATCGCGGTCAGCAGCGACAGGTACGAGCCGACGATCCGGCCGACCACGCCGAAGTGCGCCCCGGACGACACCGCGTTGTTGGTGCCGTTGCGCGGGCCGAACAGGGCCATCGGCGACAGGATGAGCGCGCCGAGGAACACGCCGGTGACCGTGGCGAGCACGGCGTTCCAGAACGACAGGCCCGAGGCGATCGGGATCGTGCCGAGGATGATGGTCGCGAACGTGTTGGCGCCGCCGAACGTGATGCGGAACAGGTCGAGCGGCCGTGAGTGCCGGTGGTCGGCCGGGATCGTCTCGATCCCGTAGGGCTCGACCTCGGTGGCCTTCGGCCGGGCGGCGGGTTCGTCGACGGGCTCGGGGGTCATCTGGCTCCTTTCCCGCTATTTGTGCAGGTTAGTGGGGGTTTGCGGAGTAATACGCCTGCCGAGTGGTGCGTAATGGTTGCAGATGGTTTCTTCACAGACAACCCTCGTTGCCCTATGGTTACCTCGCCAGGTAGACGAGAGGAACCCCGCATGTCTGACGACCTGCCTCGCAGCACTGAGAACGGCCACGTCGGCCCGGTGGTGGCCAGCGTCGTGCCCCGCTTCGCCGGGCCCGCGACCTTCGCCCGGCTCCCCCGACTCGACGAGGTCTCCGACGTCGACGTCGCCGTGGTCGGCGTGCCCTTCGACGCCGGTGTGAGCTACCGGCCGGGCGCCCGGTTCGGCCCCGCGCACGTACGGGAGTCGTCCCGGCTGCTGCGCCCGTACAACCCGGCGCTGGACGTCAGCCCGTTCGGCCGGCAGCAGGTCGCCGACGCGGGCGACATCGCGGTCAACCCCTTCTCGATCGACGAGGCCGTACGGGCGATCGAGGCGGGTTCGGACGCGCTGCTCGACCGGGCGGGCCGGCTGCTGACCATCGGCGGCGACCACACGATCGCCCTCCCGCTGCTGCGGTCGCTGACGCGCCGCCACGGCCCGGTCGCCGTCGTCCACTTCGACGCGCACCTGGACACCTGGGACACCTACTTCGGCGCGGCCACCACGCACGGCACCCCGTTCCGCCGGGCGTCCGAGGAGGGCCTGCTCGACCTGTCCGGCTGCCTGCACGTCGGCATCCGGGGCCCGCTGTACGACGCGGCCGACCTGACCGACGACGCCGCGCTCGGCTTCCAGACGGTGCACGCGCGGGAGATGGAGGACCTCGGCACGCACGGCGTCGTCGAGCGGATCCACGAGCGGGTGCAGGACCGGCCGGTGTACGTCTCGGTCGACATCGACGTGCTCGACCCGGCCTTCGCGCCCGGCACCGGCACCCCCGAGTCCGGCGGCCTGCTCAGCCGCGAGCTGCTCGCCATCCTCCGCGCGTTCGCCGGACTGAACCTCGTCGGCGCCGACATCGTCGAGGTCGCGCCGGCCTACGACCACGCCGAGATCACCGGCATCGCGGCCTCCCACGCGGCGTACGAGCTGCTGTCCGCGATGGCCCTGAGCGACGGGAAGTGACCATGGAGCGCATCCGGAACGTCATCGGCGGCAGGAGTGTCGGCGCGGCCTCCGGCCGTACGAGCGAGGTGATCGACCCGTCGACGGGCGAGGTCTACGCGACCGCGCCGGTCTCCGGGAGCGAGGACGTCGACGCGGCGTTCGCCGCGGCCGGGCGGGCGTTCGAGACGTGGCGGGACACGACGCCGGCGGAACGGCAGCGCGCGCTGCTGGCGATCGCCGACGCCATGGAGGCGCGGGCCGAGGAGTTCGTCCGCGTCGAGGTGCGCGACACCGGCAAGCCCGTCGCGCTGACGGCGACGGAGGAGCTGCCGCCGATCGTCGACCAGATCCGGTTCTTCGCGGGCGCCGCCCGCGTGCTGGAGGGACGCTCGGCCGGCGAGTACGCGCCCGGCCTGACCTCGGTGATCCGGCGCGAGCCGATCGGCGTGTGCGGCCAGATCACCCCGTGGAACTACCCGCTGATGATGGCGGTGTGGAAGTGGGCCCCGGCCGTCGCCGCCGGGAACACCGTCGTGCTCAAGCCGTCGGACACGACCCCGGCCAGCACGGTCCTGATGGCCGAGCTGATGAACGAGGTGCTGCCGCCCGGCGTCGTCAACGTCGTATGCGGCGACCGCGAGACCGGCCGGCTCGTCGTCGACTCACCGGTCCCGCAGATGGTGTCGATCACCGGTTCGGTCCGGGCCGGCATGGAGGTCGCCTCGGCGGCGTCCCGTGACCTGAAGCGCGTGCACCTGGAGCTCGGCGGCAAGGCGCCGGTCGTCGTGTTCGACGACGCCGACGTCGCGGCCGCGGCCGAGGGCATCGCGGCGGCGGGGTACTTCAACGCCGGGCAGGACTGCACCGCGGCCACCCGCGTGCTCGCCGCCCGGGGGATCCACGACGATCTCGTCGCCGCGCTCTCCGAGCGGGCCCGCGCGACCCGCACCGGGCGGCCCGACGACGCGGACGTGGCGTTCGGCCCGCTCAACAACGCCGGGCAGCTCGACCGCGTGCGGGGCTTCCTGGCCCGGTTGCCCGACCACGCCTCGGTCGAGGCCGGCGGCGACCGCGTCGGCGGTGACCTGGCGTCCGGCTACTTCCACGAGCCGACCGTCGTCTCCGGGCTGCGGCAGGACGACGAGATCGTGCAGAACGAGGTGTTCGGCCCGGTCATCACCGTGCAGCGGTTCACCGACGAAGACGAGGCCGTACGGTGGGCCAACGGCGTCGACTTCGGCCTGGCGTCCAGCGTATGGACCCGCGACCACGGCCGCGCCATGCGCATGACGCGCCGCCTGGACTTCGGCTGCGTCTGGGTGAACACCCACGGCGTCCTCGTCGCCGAGATGCCGCACGGCGGCTTCAAGCACTCCGGATATGGCAAGGACCTGTCGATGTACGGGTTCGAGGACTACACCCGGATCAAACACGTCATGCACCACATCGCATACTGAGCGGCACACACCGCACCACCTGGAGAACCACAGCATGACCCCGCCCCCCGGCATCGAACAGCGCCGCGTCCTCAAGACCGCCATCCCCGGTCCCCGCTCGGCCGAACTGCACGCACGCAAGAACGCCGCGGTCTCCGCGGGCGTCTCCACCGGCCTCCCCGTCTACGTCGAACGCGCCGGCGGCGGCATCCTGGTCGACATCGACGGCAACCAGCTCATCGACTTCGGCTCGGGCATCGCCGTCACCACGGTCGGCAACTCGGCGCCGCGCGTGGTCGAGCGGGTGCAGGCGCAGGTCGCCGACTTCACCCACACATGCTTCATGATCACCCCGTACGCGGAGTACGTCGAGGTCGCCGAGGCCCTGAACGAACTGACGCCGGGCGAGCACGAGAAGCGCTCCGCGCTGTTCAACTCCGGCGCCGAGGCGGTGGAGAACGCCGTCAAGATCGCCCGCTCGTACACCGGCCGGTCGGCCATCGTGGCCTTCGACCACGCCTACCACGGGCGTACGAACCTGACCATGGCGCTCACCGCGAAGAACATGCCGTACAAGCACCGCTTCGGGCCGTTCGCCAATGAGATCTACCGGGTGCCGATGGCGTACCCGTACCGCTGGCCGACCGGCCCGGAGAACTGCGCCGACGAGGCGTTCGACGCGTTCGTCTCCCAGCTGCACGCCCAGGTCGGCGAGGAGAACACCGCCGCGGTGATCATCGAGCCGATCCAGGGTGAGGGCGGGTTCGTCGTGCCGCCCGCCGGGTACCTCGCGCGGATCGCGGAGTGGTGCCACGACAACGGCATCCTGCTCATCGCCGACGAGATCCAGACCGGCTTCTGCCGCACCGGCGACTGGTTCGCCTGCGACCACGAGGGCGTAGTCCCGGACCTGATCACCACGGCCAAGGGCATCGCCGGCGGTCTGCCGCTCGCCGCGGTGACCGGGCGCGCCCAGGTCATGGACGCCGTCCACGGCGGCGGTCTCGGCGGCACGTACGGCGGCAACCCGGTCGCGTGCGCGGGCGCCCTCGGCGCGATCGAGACGATGAAGGCCGAGGACCTGCCGGCACGGGCCCGCGCGATCGAGGCGCTGTTCGTACCGCGGCTGCGGGAGCTGGCCGACAAGTACCCGCAGATCGGCGACGTCCGCGGCCGTGGCGCCATGCTCGCGATCGAGCTGGTGTCCGACCCCGCGGCG
Organism: Actinoallomurus liliacearum; assembly: GCF_039542035.1. Classification (NCBI taxonomy): domain Bacteria; kingdom Bacillati; phylum Actinomycetota; class Actinomycetes; order Streptosporangiales; family Thermomonosporaceae; genus Actinoallomurus; species Actinoallomurus liliacearum. The sequence goes on along the minus strand of NZ_BAABHJ010000003.1, from coordinate 215,027 downwards.
AAGACCCCGGACGCCGGGCTGACCGCCGCGGTGAGCCGGGCCTGCCACGCCGCCGGCCTGGTCACCCTGACGGCGGGAACATACGGCAACGTCCTGCGGTTCCTGCCTCCGCTGTCCATCACCGACGACCTGCTCACCGAGGGCCTCGACATCCTCGAGCAGGCCTTCGCGGCGTCCGTCTGAGTCCGGAACGAGGTCGCAGTCTTGTCAGACGTCATCCCCTTCCACCTGTCCGGCGCGCCCACGACCGGCGCGGACACCCTCGAGGTGACCTCCCCCTGGGACGGCTCCGTCGTCGGCGTCGTCTCCGTGCCGACCGACGCCCAGGTCGAGCAGGCCGTCGCCGACCTGGACGCCGTACGACGCGAGGCCCAGGCCACCCCCGCGCACGTACGGGCCGCCGCCCTCGACCACATCTCGCGGCGGCTGGCGGAGCGCGCCGAGGAGATCGCCCGGCTGATCACCGCGGAGAACGGCAAGCCGCTGGTCTGGTCGCGCGGTGAGGTCTCCCGGGCCGTCTCGACCTTCCGCTGGGCCGCCGAGGAGGCCCGCCGCTTCTCCGGTGACCTGCAGCGGCTGGACACCGACGCGGCGGCGACCGGACGGCTCGCCGTCGTCCGGCGCTTCCCGCGCGGCCCGGTGCTCGGCATCGCGCCGTTCAACTTCCCGCTGAACCTGGTCGCGCACAAGGTCGCGCCCGCCATCGCGGCCGGCGCCCCGATCCTCGTGAAGCCGGCGCCCGCCACGCCGCTGTCCGCGCTGCTGCTCGGAGAGATCATCGCGGAGACGGACCTGCCGCCGCGGATGGTCTCGGTGCTCCCGGTGCCGAACGACCGGATGGCCGCCCTGGTCGACGACCCCCGGCTCCCGGTGATCTCGTTCACCGGGTCCGGCCCGGTCGGCTGGGCGATCCAGCGACAGGCGCCGCGCAAGCACGTCACCCTGGAACTCGGCGGGAACGCCGCGGTGGTCGTGAACGACGACTGGCCGGACCTGCCCGGCGCGGCCCGCCGGATCGCGCTGTTCGCCAACTACCAGGCGGGCCAGTCCTGCATCTCCGTCCAGCGGGTGCTCGTGCACGCGAGCGTCTACGACGCGTTCGTCGCCGACCTCGTCGCCGAGGTCGAGCGGCTCCCGACCGGCGACCCGACGGCCGACGGGGTCCAGGTCGGCCCGGTGATCAACGACGCGGCGGCCGAGCGGATCACGGACTGGATCGACGAGGCCCGCCGGGGCGGCGCGTCGGTCCTGACCGGCGGAGGCCGCGACGGCCGTACGGTGGCGCCGGCCGTTCTCTCCGACGTCCCCGCCGGAAGCGCGCTGGCGGAGGAGGAGGCCTTCGGTCCGGTCCTCACGGTCGCCCCGTTCGGCGACCTGGACGAGGCGTTCGAGATCGTGAACGCCTCGAAGTACGGGCTGCAGGCGGGGATCTTCACCACCGACGTGCAGGCCGCCTTCCGGGCGCACCGCGACCTGGAGGTCGGCGGTGTGATCATCGGCGACGTCCCCAGCTTCCGGGCGGACCAGATGCCGTACGGCGGGTGGAAGGAGTCCGGTGTCGGCCGGGAGGGCGTCCGATCCGCGATGAACGACCTCACCGAGGAGCGCGTCCTGGTCCTCACCGGTCTCGACCTCTGAGGCCGTATCCCCGCGGCCGAGGCCGCCGTCATCGGCGGCGGCCCCGGCCGCGGGGCGCATAACGACACCGACCGGCGGCCTTACCGGGCGTGACGGAAACGGCAAGTGCAGCGCGCAACGGATTTCGGCATATCGCTTTCCGGATACATCAAGGTCGCGCGGCACCCGCCTGCGGCGCGTGTGGGGCCGCCCTAACCTCGACTCATGGACGTCGCGGACGGCGAGGACGGAGTCCCCGAAATCTCGATGCCGGGAAACGCCTCCCGAGACCATTCCTCCGGTGCCACAGAGTTCTCCGTCGCACTACGGACGGCGATCCACGAGAGCGGCCTCACCCTGGAAAGCCTGCGGAACCGGCTCCGCCAGCGGGGAGTTTCGGTCAGCACCGCCACATTGAGTTACTGGCAGGGCGGGCGGAGCAGACCGCAGCGCCCCGGCTCAATCGCCGCCGTCGGCGCGCTCGAGCGGATTCTCGAGCTGCCGTCCGGCGCCCTGGCCGATCTGCTGGGACCGCGCCGGCGCCGCGGCCAGACGGGGGGCGGGCCGCTGTCCCCGGCCCGCCTCTGGCCCGACCCGGACCCCGTCGTCACGATGCTCGGCCAGCTCGACCGCTCGTCCGACCACCGGCTCGAATGGCTCAGCGTGCACGACGTCTACGAGGTCGACGCGCACCGGCGGCCTCGCTCACTGTCGGTGCGGCAGGTGGTGCGGGCGTCGGGCGACGACGTCGACCGGGTCGTCGCCGTGCACCGCGCCGAGGCCGCGACGGATCCGCCGCCGGCGCTCGGCGAGCTCCGGTACTGCCGCCGGGGGCGCGCCCGCCATGAGGCGGGCTTCGTCGCCTTCGAGATCTTCTTCGACCGGGTGCTCTCGCGCGGCGACACCGCGGTCGTCGAATACGAGATCGAGTTTCCGGGAGACCGGCCGATCGCGCAATTCTATGATCGCCGCTTTCGCCATCCGGTAAGGGATTACCTGGCCGTCGTCCGGTTCGACCGGCGGACGCTGCCGGCGCGTTGCTACCGCTACGACCGCGCCGGCGTCGATGTTCCACGGCACCGCACCGCCGAACTCTGGGTCGGGTCGTCGGGCGGCGTCCACATCATGCGCAGCGGCATGACGGGCGGCATCATCGGACTGGAGTGGGAATGGGAATGATCACAAACCGCGTTAACTGATATTAACAGTGAATTCTAGACGCCATGGAAAACGTTGACGGCGTCTCGTGGCGACGATCATCATCCCTTCAGCCCCCCGAGAAGGAGCGTGCGGGGCTCGCCGACCGTAATTCCCGACCGGATCACCCGGACCTCGGTGCCCCCGCCTGCCGAGGTCCGGGGTGATCGCCTTCGTCGGGGCCTTGCCAACCGGGCGATCCGACTGAGATCTTTCATGGCGTACACAGCCCTGTCCGTACCCAGTCAGGCCAGGTCGGGGGTGGCCTTCCGCAACCGGAGGCACTCGAACAGTGCGGAGCATGGTGGAGGATGATCTCCTCCAGGTGGTTCGGAGCGGTCCCTTCGACGTGGCGCTGCAGGCCGCCATCCAGGCTCGCGGCCTCACGCTGGAGACCCTCCAACGGCGGCTGCGGGAGCGACGCGTCCATGTCAGTCTCTCCAGCCTCAGCTACTGGCAGCGCGGGCGGACCCGCCCCGAGCGCGCCGACTCGCTCCGGGCGGTACGCGGTCTGGAGAGCATCCTCGAACTGCCGCGCAACTCCCTCATCACGCTGCTCAAACCGCCCGACAACCGCCCGGCCGGGACCTGGTCGCCGCCGGCCGGGATCTTCCCGAACCGCGGCGCCCTCGACCTGCTCGCCGAGATCGGCGACCGGACGGACGGCCGGATCACCTGCCTGAGCCTGCACGACCGCTACGTCCTCGGCCCGGACCGGGACCTTCGGTCGGCGCAGACCCGCGCGGTCCTCCAGGCGCAGCAGCCCGGGGTGGACCGCTGGCTCTGCGTCTACCACAACGAACACGGCGTGCTGCCCACGCACAAGGAGGCGAGCCGCTGCAGGTTCGGCCGGATCCGTACCGACGAGGCGAAGGCGATGGTCGCCTCGGAGCTGCTGTTCGACCGGCCGCTGGCACGCGGCGAGACCTACCTGATCGAGTACGGTTTCGGCTTCTCCCCGCCGGGGCCGCCCGACACCGAGGAGGGCCGGGGCTTCCGGTTCCCCCAGCACGAGTACCTCCTCGAGATCGAGTTCCACCCGTCGACCGTCCCGGCCCGCTGCTACCGGACGTGGCGTCCGGACGGCGCCGCCCGGCCGGCGGAGGAGACCGACCTGCGGCTGTCCAGCGCCCACACCGTCCACGTGATCGAGTTCGGGCTGCAGGCCGGCGGATACCTCGGGATCGGCTGGGAGTGGGACTGACGCATCGGGAGATGTGACCCTCCGCGGCTTTATCGACACTTTCCGTTGATCATGGCCGGTGTTACAGTTCGCAGTGATTCCAGCACGCGGAGTGTCGGCCGGTGACGGCGCCCCGTCGGCACATCCCCCCGAGCGCCGTGGAGGTCCTGGCATGGAACGCGCGATTCTCCTCGCCGTCGACGAGCGGCCCGACGCCGACTCGGCGGTCGCCGAACAGCTCCGCCGCCTCTCCGCGGCGATGGAGGAGCACGACCTGCGGGTGCGCTGGACCCATCGCACCGCCGACGCGCTCGCGGTGATCCGCTCGGACGCGACGCTGACGGGGCTGCTGGCCGGGTGGGACGCTCCCGGCGCCGAGGAGATCATGGCGGCGGTGATCAAACGGTTCCACCGGCTGCCGGTCTTCCTGCTCACCGCCGAGCAGGAGCCGCGCGACGTCCCGCTGTGGGTCTACGAGGTGATCCAGGGCTATGTCTTCCCGCTGGAGGACACTCCCGACTTCATCGCCGGGCGCATCGCGCACGCCGCCGAGGAGTACACCGAGCAGACGCTCCCGCCGTTCTTCGAGGCGCTGCGCCACCTGGAGGACCACCACCGCTACTCCTGGCACACCCCCGCCCACGCCGGCGGCGTGGCGTTCCTCAAGTCCCCGGTGGGCCGGGCGTTCTTCGACTACTACGGCGAGCGGCTGCTGCGCACCGACCTGTCGATCTCGGTCCCCGAGCTGGGTTCGCCGCTGGAGCACACCGGCCCGATCGGCGACGCCGAGCGCAACGCCGCCCGGATCTTCGGCGCCGAGCGGACGTACTTCGTGATGAACGGCAACTCGACCGCCAACCGCATCGTCGGCCACCACGCGGTCGCCCGCGGCGAGCTGGCGCTGATCGACCGCAACTGCCACAAGTCGATCCAGCACGCCCTCGCCATCAACGGCGCCCGGCCGGTCTACCTGGTCCCCGAGCGCAACGGCCTCGGCCTGGCCGGCCCGATCCCCGTCGGGGCGCTGGCGGGGGCCGCCGTGCGCGACCGGCTGGGCGGCCACCCGTTCACGGCGGGCGCGGCGGCGCCGGAGCCCACGTACGCGGTGGTCACCAACTCGACCTATGACGGCCTGTGCTACGACGCGGTGCGCGTCGCGGAGCTGCTCGGCGCGTCGGTGCCACGGGTGCACTTCGACGAGGCGTGGTTCGCCTACGCCCGGTTCAACCCGCTCTACGCCCGCCGTTACGGCATGGCCGTCGACGAGCGGTCCCTGCCCGGGGCGGACCGGCCGACGGTCTTCGCCACCCAGTCCACGCACAAGCTGCTGGCGGCGCTGTCGCAGTCGTCGATGCTGCACGTACGCCCGTCGCCGCGCGCGCCCGTGGACCACGACCGGTTCAACGAGACCTACCTGATGCACGCCAGCACCTCGCCGCTCTACCCGATGATCGCCTCACTGGACGTGGCCGCCGCGATGATGGACGGGCCGTCCGGGCCCTTCCTCACCGGGGAGGCGATCATCGAGGCGATCCGCTTCCGGCAGGCGATGGTGCGGCTGGCCGCCCGGATCCGTGAGGACGGCGCCCGCCCGGACTGGTTCTTCGGCGTGTGGCAGCCCCCGCGGGTGACCGATCCCCGGACGGGCGAGGCGGTGGCGTTCGAGGACGCCGACCTGGACCTGCTGTCCACCGAGCCCGGCTGCTGGACGCTGTCGCCCGGCGCCGCCTGGCACGGGTTCGACGGCCTGGACGACGGCCACTGCATGCTGGACCCGATCAAGGTGACGATCACCTGTCCCGGCGCGGACGCCGCCGGCGGCACCACGGAGTGGGGGATCCCCGCCAAGATCGTGTCGGCCTACCTCGAGCGGCGCGGCATCGTGGTGGAGAAGACCGGCGATCACACGCTGCTGGTGCTCTTCTCGCTCGGCATCACGAAGGGCAAGTGGGGCACCTTGATCGACGCGCTCATCGACTTCAAGAACGCCTACGACGGCGACCTGCCCCTGGCGGAGGTGCTGCCGGGGTTCGGCCCGTCCGGGGTGACGCTGCGCGCGCTCTGCGCGCAGGTCCACGGCAAGCTGCGTGATTCAAAGCTCGACGTCCTCCTCGACGAGGTCTTCACCGATCTGCCCGCCCCCGTCCTGACGCCGGCCGACTGCTACCAGGCGCTCATCCGGTCGCGTACCGAGCGGGTCCCGCTGAGCGAGCTGGCCGGCCGCGTCTCCGCCACGACCGTTGTCGTGACGCCGCCGGGCATCCCGATGCTGATGCCGGGTGAGTCCACCGGTCCGGACGACGGGCCGGTGATGAGCTACCTTCGCGCCCTGGAGGACTTCGACCGGGCCTTCCCCTACATCGACACCGACATCCACGGGGCGCACCGCGACGACACCGGCCGGTACTGGATCGAGTGCGTCGCCGAGGACGACTGAGCCTGCGCACCGCAGCGGCTCAGGGAGCACGGCGCCGGCCCCCGCCACGCGTCTCTGGGGGCCGGGCCGCCATGCGCAACCGCCACCGTCAGACGTATTGTCCCTATATAGGGGGTTCGTGCGCGGTGGGTGCCGTGGACCTGTGAGGCGGATGCGATGGCCGAGCAACGTGACCGCAATGGCGGGGCCGAGCCGCTGGACGAGGAGCTCGCCGCGACGGTGCGCGGTTCGGGCGCCTCGGCCGGCGCCGTCTTCCTGGGCGCCGGTGAGCAGCGGGAGCTACGGCTGATCGCCATATGCGGCGTGCCGGAAGAGCTCATCGCGCCCTGGCAACGCCTACCGGTGCTCCGGTGCAGTCCGCTGCTGGACGCCGTGCGGGGGGATCGTGCCGTCTGGGTGGGCTCCCAGGGCGACATGGCGCGCATGTACCCGCACGTCGCGGCGCTGTTGCCCTACCGGTACGCCCTCGCCGCCCTGCCGCTGTCCGGTCCGCGCGGCCCCTGGGGCGTGCTGCTGATGATGTGGCCTGCGAGTCATCCGCCGACCGCGGGCGCTCGCGAGCGAGGCCACCTCGACGCCGGTGCCCGGCGTATCGCCCGGTCATTGGATGGGGCGGGCCGCCCGCCCGACAACCCTGGCCGGCCACGCGTCGTCCCGCTGCGGCCCGCCGGACCGCGCTCCGTGCCCCTCGCGGCCGTCGACTGGGCCGAGCGCCTGCCTGAAGGCGGTCTCGCGCTCGACCGAGACGGCCGCATCACCTTCGTCACCACCGGCGCCGCCGAGCTGCTCGGCCAGGACGCGGAACACCTGCTGGGCACCCGGCCACGACAGTCGATGCCCTGGTTGGACAACCCGATCTACGAGGACCGGTACCGCACCGCGGTGATCAGCGGGGAGCCGGTCCGATACACCGTGCTGCGACCACCGGGTGTGTGGCTGGATCTCCAGCTCTACCCGGACGCCGACGGGATCAGCGTCCGCCTGATCCGGAGCGATCCCGGGGGCGGACGGCGGGCAGCCGGCCGAACAGCGGCCACCGACGCGGCCGCTCCCTGGTGCGACACCGACCGTATCGGCCGGCTCTACCAGTTGGTGCATCTGGCGGCCGCGCTGACCGAGGCCGTCGGCGTACGCGACGTCGTGGATCTGGTCGCCGACCAGGTCCTGCCCGCGTTCGGCGCCCAAGGTCTGGTGATCTACGCCGTCGATGCCGGACGTCTGAGGATCATCGGCCACCGCGGCTATCCGCCGCAGGCCATCGAGCAGTTGGACGGCGTCCCGCTGGAGACCACGAACAACCCCGAGGCCCTCACCATCATCAGTGGCGTCCCCGCCTTCTTCGCCGATCCCGCGGAGATGGCCGTCATCTTCCCGCAGGGTCCCAAGATCGGCGGCAAGAAGGCATGGGCGTTCCTGCCCCTGATCGTCTCGGGGCGGCCCGTCGGCTGCTGCGTCATCTCTTACGACCAGCCGCGCAGGTTCACCGCCGACGAACGCGCGGTCCTCACCTCGCTCGCCGGCCTGATCGCCCAGGCCCTCGACCGGGCCCGCCTCTTCGACGCCAAGAACGACCTCGCCCATGGCCTGCAGCAGGCGCTCCTGCCGCGCACGCTGCCCACGTTCCCCGGGCTCGAGCTCGCCGCCCGCTACCTGCCCGCGACCCACGGGATGGACATCGGCGGGGACTTCTACGACCTGGTACGCCTCGACGACACCACCGCGGCCGCCGTCATCGGCGACGTGCAAGGCCACAACGTCAACGCGGCGGCCCTGATGGGTCAGGTCCGCACGGCGATCCACGCCTACGCCACCGCCGGGGCGTCACCGGACGAGGTCCTGGGGAACGCCGACCAGGTCCTCTCCGATCTCGGAACCGACCTGTTCGTCTCCTGCCTCTACGCCCAACTGGATCTCGCCGGCGACGAGATCGCCCTGGCCAGCGCGGGACACCCGCAACCGCTCCTGTGCTGCAGCCCCGGACCGCCCCCGGACGCCCACCCGCTGGAGATCGAGCCCGGCCCGTTGCTGGGCATCGGAGAGTCGACCTGGTTCCCGGTGACCATTGCGCCCCTGCGTCCGGGCGCGACCCTCGTTCTCTACACGGACGGTCTCGTGGAGGCCCCCGGTGTCGACCTCACCGAGGCCATCGACGCGCTGGCGGGGCAACTCGCCTATGCCGTGGGCCTCCCGCTGGACGATCTCATCGACAGGCTCCTCGAGAGCAAGCCGACGAGCCGGCACACCGATGACATCGCCGTGCTCGCCCTGAAGAGGACTCGGTGACCCGTCGACTCGGGCCGGAAGCGAGCGGAGACGCGACCACGAGCACACGCGAGCCGCCGGCCCCACCGGCGACCGTCGTACGTGATCTATAGACTCCCCGGCCATGTCAGCACCCCCGACGTCGCTCGACATGGCGTACGCCCTCCTGCAGGAGGGCCGGCCGGTCGACGCCGAACAACTCATGGTGAGAGAGCTCCAGGCCGTCGAGCGAAGGCACGGGCGCGGCAGTCCGGAGTGGGCGTCCGCGCAGTGCGACCTCGGCAACCTCCTGTTCGGCTGCGGCCTGCCGGACCGGGCGGTCGAGTGCTTCCGCGGCGCGTGCGCGGGTCCGCTGCCCGAGGACCCCGAGGCGCAGAAAGAGCATCTGACCTACCGGCTCAACCTGGGCGCCGCGCTGATGATGACCGGCCGGCTGGAGGAGGCCGACGCCGAGCTGCGGCGCAACCTCCAGGAGCGGCTGGCCTTCTACGGCCGCTCGCATCCCGGCTACGCCTTCGGCCTCGAACCGCTGGCCGACGTCCTCCTCAAGCGCGGCGCGGTCCAGGAGGCGCGGGAGGCGATCGAGGAGGTGATCGCCAACTTCTGGCGCAACGGCCACGAGCGGGTCGCCACCGCGCTGGCGCTCCGGGCGGAGATCGTGACGGCCGAGGGCGGGACCGATCCCCTCTTCCCCGGGCTGGACCAGTTGCCCGACGAGCTCGTCGAGCAGGTGGCGATGACGGTGCTGAACCGCACCGACGCGACGACGGCCGGCGCGGCGGGCCAGATGGTCCTGACCGGCCTGGTCACCGCGCTGGAGGCCCGGTTGGGTCCCGACCACCAGGCCACGCTCAACGCGCTGTCCCTGTCGGCGAACCTGGGCCGCCACCTCGGAGACGGGGCCGGGCGCATCGCGGCGATCCGGTCGGTCCTCGCCTCGTACGACCGCCAGGGCAGGGCGGAGGAGGCACTGATGGCGACGCTCGGCCTGGCGATGGCGCAGAGCGACGCGGGTGACCTGGCCGGGACGCTGGAGACGTACGCGCAGGCGCGTACCCGCGCGGACGCCATCGGCCGTCCGGAGCTCAGCAGCCAGGTGCTGCGCAACTGGGGGCTCGCGCTGTCGGAGGCCGACCGGCCGGCCGAGGCGGAGAAATGCCTCCGCGAGGCCCTGGCGGCCGCCGAGCTCGGGCATGACTACGAGATGCTCGGCCGCGCGCGGATCGCGCTGGGTCTGTTCCTGCAGCACCGGGAGCGCCTGGCCGAGGCGCAGCAAGTGGTCGAGGCGGGGCTGGCCACCCTGGACGTGGCACACCCGGACGCCATCGTGGGGCGCAGCCACCTCAAGGCGATCATGGATGGTCGTTCGTGCGGATGCGGCGACATCGAGGGGACGATCGCGGAGGCGTTCCGCGAGTTCGTCATGGGCCGGCTGCCGCAGGACCTCCTGGAGCGTCTCGACGTCACCGTGAAGGACGGCGAGTTCGCCATCGGCGTCGAGCTGCGCCGCGAGCCGACCGAGGACGAGATCGCGCACCTGAACCGGGTGATCGAGAGCGCGAACGTCGAGTTCCGCCGGCGGCTGGCGCACACCGAGTAGCGCGCCGCGGGGCCGTCACGTACGCGCCGGTCTCCCGTCATAGGGCGGCCGACGCGTCAACGGGCGCGTCGGTGACGCTCCGCGAGCGCTCCGGAGTGAAGATGGATCGATGAACATCGATCTGTCGGGCCGCCGCGCCCTCGTCTCCGGATCCAGTCAGGGCATCGGCCTGGCCATCGCCACGGAACTCGCCCGTGCGGGCGCGGCCGTCGTCGTGAACGGGCGCGGAGAGGAGAAGACCGAGCGGGCCGCCGCCGCCGTCACCGACCAGGTGCCGGACGCGGAGGTGACCGCCGTCGCCGCCGACCTGGCGACGGCGGAGGGAGCGGCCGAGCTCCGGGAGCGGGTGCCCGACCTGGACATCCTCGTGAACAACCTCGGCATCTTCGGCGTCCGGCCGGCCCTCGAGATCGACGACGACGAGTGGCGCCGGTACTTCGAGGTCAACGTCCTGTCGGCGGTCCGCCTCACGCGTACCTACCTGCCCGGCATGATGGAGCGCGGCTGGGGCCGGGTGCTCAACATCGCGAGCGACTCGGCGGTCGCCATCCCCGCCGAGATGGTGCACTACGGCATGACCAAGACGGCCCTGCTGGCGGTCACGCGGGGCTTCGCCAAGGCCGCGGCGGGCAGCGGCGTCACCGTCAACTCCGTCATCGTCGGCCCCACCCACACGCCCGGCGTCGAGACGTTCGTCGGCGAGCTCGTCGGCGACGACCTGCCCTGGGACGAGGCGGAGCGCCGCTTCATGCGCGAGCACCGGCCGAACTCCCTCATCCAGCGGCTCATCGAGCCCTCGGAGATCGGCCGCCTCATCGCCTACCTGAGCTCGGACCTCGCCTCGGCGACGACCGGCGGCGCCGTCCGCGCCGACGGCGGATACGTCGACTCGATCCTCCCCTGACCCTCTGGGGTAGCGGAAGCCGTCGTGGTCCGGACTGTCTCTCCTGGCGTCCCCCGATAAGCGAGGGGCGCAACCCAACCAGGGACAAAGGAGATTCAACATGACCCTCCACGAGAACACGGGCGCCGACAAGGCGAAGACGCGCCCGGCCGGCGGCACCCTCCGCGACCTCCTCGGCGGCTTCATGGTCGCCGCGGTCGCGGTCGCCCTGCCGGTGCTGGCGCTGGTGATGTGCCAGGAGCCCGGCCACGTCAACTACACCTGCACCTACTGCAGCGGGCAGTTCTGCAGCCTGTGCGACGGACACCCCGGCGACGGGTCCTGCATCAGCTAGTCCTGAGCTGACTCGCCTGTCCGCTGACTGACGGCGTGCCGAGGCCCACCGACCTCGGCACGCGACCCCGGCGGCCCTTCTGATTCCAGAGGGGCCGCTCTCCGTCTAGGGCTCGGTGTCCAGGGCGGTCGCGAGGTCGACCGCGTCTCGTACGCCCCGCCATGCCGTGCACCCGGACGATCCGGTGCTCACGGACGGGCGGAGGCCGACCGGCCGGACAGGACCTGCCGGTAGACGGCGGCGACGCGTTCGGCCAGCGCCGGCCAGGCATAGTCCCGTACGGTCTCGCGGGCGCCGGCGCCCAGGCGACCGGCCAGACCCGGATCGGTCAGGACCCGGTCGATGGCGTCGGCGAAGGCCGCGGGGTCCTTCGGCGCGACCAGGAGCCCGTTGACGCCGTCGCGGACGAGGTCGGGAACGCCGCCCACCCGGCCGGCGACCACCGGCAGTCCCACGGCCATCGCCTCGACGAGCACCGAGCCGAGCTCCTCGTACACGCTCGGCAGGACGAGCACGTCCGCGTGCCGCAGGACCGCGGGTACCTCGACGTGCGGAATGAACCCGGTGAACCGGACCTCGCCTCCCAGCCCCCGCGCCCGCCGTTCCAGCGCGGCACGCTGCGGACCGTCGCCGACGATCAACAGGGTGGCCGGCACCCGGCACCGGGCGAACGCCTCGAGGAGCACCGCCACGCCCTTCTGCGCCGCCAGCCGGCCGACGTACGCGACGCGCGGGTGCGGCACGTCGGGGAACGGATCGGGCCGGGCCGCCGCGAACAGCTCGGGGTCGAACCCGGAGGGGATGACGTGCACGCGGTCGAGCGGCATCCCGTCCGCGCACAGCCGGCGGGCGGCGGAGGGCGTCAGCGCGATGACCGCGTCCGCGGCGGCCAGCACCCGCCGTTCCACCGGGCCGCCCAGCAGCCGCAGCACCGCGGCGCGCGGGGACGTGCCACGGACCGTGTGCCGCAGGCTGCTGTGCAGGGTGACCACCAGGGGACAGCGGTGCCGGACCGCCGCGAGCCAGGCCGCCGGCAGCACGGCCAGGTCCTCGCCGCTGTGCGCGTGCACGACGTCCGCCGCGCCCTGCGGACCGAGCGCCCTGGCCAGGGCGGGCGGTGCCCACACCTGGCGCAGGACCGGCACCCGCAGCCCGGTGCGCACGACGACGGCGCCGGAGCCGTACGGCCTCCGCCCGGCCGGGCCGGCCAGCCGCGAGGTGAACACGGTCTGCCGGATGCCCATCCGGTCCAGGCACCTGGTCAGCTCCGCGGTGTGCGTCTGCATCCCGCCGATCGGGTCGTACGCGGCCCAGTCCGGCGACAGGCACAACGGCTCGAACACGGAGGTGAACCGGAGCACCCCGAACGAGTCCGGACCGGCGTCGCGGCCGGTCTCCCGCGGTTCCGCCGAACAGAACGGGCGCGTCACGGCCGACCTCCCGGCATAGCCCTTCCCAGGGCTGACCAGCCGAAACGGTACTGCTCCGGCACTCCCGGCAGGTCCGGAGGAATCCCCCATCGATCGGTGCCCGCCGGAGACGGAGCCGGCGCCCGCCTCGGCGGGCATCTCGTCACCGGGGGTCGGCGAAATCGGCACGCCGATCGATTAAAAGATCATTAAACTCGCGCGGGTGTCAGATGACCCCGAGGCCGCGGACGCGACCGAGGACCCCGCCGCAGACGGCACGCCGCCATCCTCATCGCAGTGGGCCTCCCCGGACCCCGCGCACCCGAGATTCGCACCACCGGACCCGGTAGGCCCGGAGGTCTGGCCACCGGACGCCGGACGGCCGGAGGCCGGGTCATCCGATCCCGCGCGTCCGGAGTTCCGCTCCGGGGACTCCGTACGACCGGAGTCGGCGCCGCCGGTTCCCGGGGCCGACGCGGGCGGGACGCCGGTCGAGGCCCCTCCGCGCCGGCGTCGGCGCCGGGCGGCCGTCGTCCTCGGCGTGGCCGGCGTGGTCGGCCTCGTCGCGGGCGTGACCGGCGTGGTGCTCGAGCTCAACCGTCCTTCGACCCGGGCCGAGCGGGCCGCCGCCGGGTCGAAGGAACTGGCCGCCCGCTGGCGGATCCGGTCGGCGGGTGAGATCTTCCCTCCGACCGTGCGCAACGCGTCCGGTCTGCAGCCGGCGTACCGGATCGGGATCGCCCAGCCCACCGGCTGCGCGGACGCACTCGACGCGCAGGTCGCCCGCACGTTCATCGCCCAGGGCTGCCGGGCCGTCCTGCGGGCGACGTACACCGACGCGTCCCGCACGCTCCTCACCACGGTCGGGGTGGTGGTCATGTCGGACTCGGACGAGGACAAGGTCGAGACCGCGCTGAGGTCGCTGTCCGAGGACGGCCACAACCGGTACGGGTTGCGCGTCGTACCGTTCCCGGACACCCCGGCGGCCGACTGGGACGACACCCGACGGCAGGAGACGGCCTACCGGTCCGGCCCTATGCCCTACGTCATCCTGCAGGTCAGCGGATGGGTCGACGGCAGGACCACATCCGAGACCGCCGACAAGGAGCGCTTCAAACCCGCAGACACCCTTCTCGATCACCTGGCGGGCCTCTTCGTCAAGGCGGACGACCCGTGCAAGGCGCGGGGGGTTCGATGCTGACCGGCCACCGGATGAGCGGGCGTGGCCGCCGGCGCGCCGCGGTCGCGCTGGCGGGCCTGGTGTTCGCGGCCGCCGGCGCGCCGCGGCCGGCGCACGCGGCAGCAGCGGACACCCTGCAGGAACGGCTCATGGCCGAGACGCTGCTGGCCCAGGACGTCACCAAGGGGAAGGGCGTCACCGTGGCCGTCCTGAGTTCGGGCGTCGATCCGCACGTGCGCCCGAGGTCGGGCGCCCTCCGGCCGGGAACCGATCTCGTCGGTCTACCGCATCCGAAACCGGTCGAGGGCACGCTGATCGCCTCGTTCCTCGGTGGCAGCCGCTCGTCGTCGGGTGTGCCCGGGGTCGCCCCCGCCGCCGACATCCTGCCCGTCCGGGTGGAGCCGGACAGGGATGATCACGGAGCGAAGGACTGGTGGGGCCTCAACAACCTGTGTGACGTCATCACGCGGGGCATTCGGTACGCCGTCGACCATGGTGCCGGTGTGGTACTCGTCGCCACCGCCTGCTACGCCTACGACACCCGGCAGATGGATGCGGCCCTGGACCGCGCCCGGAGCAGGAACGTCGTGGTGGTGGCTCCGAATCGGCCGACCGTCTACGGCGATCCGCCGCCGTTGCCGGCGGCCGTACCGGGCGTCATCGGCGTCGGCACGCTCGCCAAGGACGGCAGCCGGTGGTCGAGGTACGCCCTCAAGACCAGTGTCACCCTGGTCTCCGCGCCCGGCACCCGCACTCCCACGACAGGGCCGGACGGAAGGCCGTGGGAGTTCTGGGGTCCGGAACCCGCCGCGGCCTGGGTCGCGGGCACCGTCGCGCTGGTCAGGTCGAAGTTCCCGCAACTGTCGCCGGCGCAGGTGGCCCAGGCGATCGCCGACTCCGCCCACCATCCGAAGGGCGGGTACAACGCCGACCTCGGGTTCGGAGTCGTGAGTCCGGTGCGGGCGCTCATCGCGGCGGAGAAGATCCGGCGGCAGTGGGTCTCCCCCACCGCGCCCGGCGTCGCCGACGGCGTCCACTTCGGCGGCCGGCCGGGAACGATCGGTGCCGCACGACACGATCCAGCGCTGCTGGCCGGTCTCGGCGGTCTCATCCTGGTGAGCGTCGGCGCGCTCGTCGCCGCGGTGTTCCGGCTGCGCGCGGGCCGTCGTGGCACCAGGGCCACGACGTCTCGCCCCTGGAGCACCACGGCCTGATACGGGTGTATTTTGACGGATTCGAGCGGTTACTACTGTTTTGTTTTCTGATCCTGACACGGCTTGTTGAGACGAGTTTCCGGATCTAGGATCAGGCCGACCTGACCCGGGACACAGTCGTCCCGCCAGAGGAAGGCCCCCGCCATGCCGTTCCGCACCCTCACTCTCATCGGCGCGAGCGCACTCACTCTCTCCGCCGCCGTCATCCCCGCCGCCGGCGCGGCGGCCGCGGCCGCTCCCCAGCGCGCCGCGCTCGCCACGACCACCCTCTACTACGACGACAGCCAGGCCGCGGAGTTCAAGAGCGCCGTGATCGCCGGCGCGCAGGTCTGGAACGCGAACGTACAGAACGTCCGACTGGTCGAGGCCGCCCCCGGCACGACCGCCCAGGTCCGGATCGTCGCGTTCGACGGGTGGCCGCAGTCGACGCTCGGCCCGATACGCCCTGGTGGGCGCGGCACGGTGTGGTTCGGCCGCGAGGCGGTCGACGAGGGGTACAACACCACGCGCATCGCCGCCCACGAGCTCGGCCACATCCTCGGACTTCCGGACGCCAAGCCGGGCCCGTGTTCGTCCCTCATGTCCGGCTCGACCGGCGGCGTCTCGTGCACCAACGCCACGCCGAACGCCTCCGAGCGCGCCGCCGTCGAGGCGAACTACGGCGGCTCGGCGGCCATCGCGGCGCACCCCCTCGTCGGCGGAATCGTGACGGACACGCCGTGACCCGCTGACCGCCCGCCCAGGCGATCACGTCGGCCGGAACCGTCGGCCGTCCAGGCCCGGACGCCGGCCGGAGGATCCGCCGGTCGGGAAGGGGCCGCCATGCCACGCGGCACCGCGGCCCCTTCCCCGTGGCACGGCGGGGCGCGTCCACGGGAGCGGCGCGGAGACCGGCTCCCGCGCTTCCCCGGCGCGCATACGCTCTGTTAGCGTCATCACGCTTCATGAAATAGGATTCCGTAAAGCGACGTCCGAGGTCGTCGGCTGAACCGCGCCCGCCTGCGAGGAGTGCGGCTCTGGCCACCACGGCACCGACCCGAGCCGCCCGTTCCGCCGCCCCGCACGCCGATCGCCGAATCGAGAGACCTCTCCCTGTGTTCACTCGCCATGACGATGACCGGTCCCCGGCCGCCCCGGGCCACGAAGCGCGGGAGAGCCACCCGATGACGACACCCTCGGAGCCTCTGAGCGTCCTCGTCGTCGAGGACGACCCGGGTGACCAGATGCTGATCCAGGAGGCCTTCGCCGACCCGGACGGCGACCCCGCACCGCGGCTCTTCATCGTCGAGGACGGGCAGGAGGCGCTCGACTTCCTGCATCGGCGAGGCGCGCACACCGACGCGTGCCGGCCGGACCTGGTGCTGCTCGATCTGAACCTCCCCAAGTGCAACGGACGCGCGGTGCTGGAGCAGATCAAGAGCGACGCGGACCTCCGGTCGATCCCGGTGGTCGTCTTCACCACGTCCGCCAACACCGACGACGTCACCGGGACGTACCTCCGGCACGCGAACGCGTACGTCACCAAGCCCGTGGACTTCGACGACTTCACCAGCGCGGTGCAGCGGATCAACACCTTCTTCACCCGGACCGCGCGCCTGCCGCGCCCGTCGGCGGTCGTCTGAGCGAACGAACATGTTCGCTACCGTTGGCGCATGACAGGTCATTCGGCGGCCCCGCGCAGCCGCCGGGAACGTCCGGCCAAGCCCGCCCTCACGCGGGACGGCATCGTCACCACCGCGGTGGAACTCCTGCGAGCCGAGGGCCTGCGGCGCGTCACCATGCGACGCCTGGCGCAGGAGCTGGACACCGGGCCGGCCTCGCTGTACGTCTACGTGCGCGACGCCGCGGAGCTGCACGCCGCGATCCTCGACCGGCTGCTCGGAGCCGTCGACCTCGGCCCGGTCCACGCCGCGGGCGACTGGCGTGAGCGGCTGGAGGCGGTGCTCACCTCCTACCTGAACGTGCTGTTCACCTACCCCGGCCTGGCCCAGTCCGCGCTGGTGACCCGACCGCACGGAGAGCACTACCTGAACCTCATCGAGGCGCTGCTCGCCCTGCTCGACGAGGGCGGTGTCCCGTCCGGCCAGGCGGCCTGGGGCGTGGACGCGCTCCTGCAGTACGCGACGGCGACCGCGGCGGAGCACGCGCCGGGCGCCGAGGGCGAGGGCGCCGACTCCGAGGAGCAGTGGAACGCCCTGCGCGCCGCCGTACACGGTGTCCCGCCCGGCACCCGCCCCCATCTCACGGCCGTCACCGACGACCTGCTCACCGGCTCGCCGGAGTCCCGCATCGCCTGGGGCTTCCACGTTTTGATCAACGGCATCGCGAACACCCCCCGCCCCTGATCAGCGGGCCGCCCGGCAGGGAGTCCGCGGCGGTCGGTCAGCGCGCCCCGGCGAACATCTCGAGCACGCCGTGCGGGGCGTCCTCGCGGAAGGAGAGGTCGAGGCTCAGCACCGACCCGGCGGCCGCGCTCTCACCGCGTGGGAACATCGCCCGCTCGTAGGCGGCGAGTGCGGCCTCGGTGTCACCGGGGTGCGCGGCGACGGCCTCGCCCAGTTCGGCGCCGTCGAGCAGGGCGATGTTGGCGCCCTCCCCGGCGAACGGCGACATCAGGTGGGCGGCGTCGCCGAGCAGGGTCACGCCGGGAACGCGGTCCCAGCGGTGGCCGACCGGCAGGGCGTGGAGCGGTCGCGGGACCAGCGCGCCGTCGGCGTCGGCGATCAGTGCCCGCAGCCTCTCGTCCCAGTCGGCGAAGTGGCCCAGCAGCGCGGCCTTGGCGGCCCCGGTGTCGGAGAAGTCGATCCCCGCGAGGGTGTCGGGCGGTGTCCGCAGCGCGATGTAGACGTGCAGACTCCCGTCGGGCTCACGGTGCGCCAGGAAGCCCTTGCCCGGGCCGAGCGCCTGGGCGAAGCCCCGGCCGAGAAGGGCGACGTGCCCGGGGTGGCGGACGTCGGCGTCCAGCAGATCGGCCTCGACCAGGGACACCCCCGTGTACGCCGGAGCGGCGTCGGAGACGAGCGGGCGGATCCGTGACCAGGCGCCGTCCGCGCCCACCAGCAGGTCGGTGGTGAAGGTGGAGCCGTCGGCGAGGGTCACCTCGTGCCGGCCGCCGCCCAGCGGGCGGGCTCCGGTGACCTTGGCGCCCCAGCGGACCGTGTCCGGGGGCAGCGAGTCGAGCAGGAGGTCGCGCAGGCCGCCGCGCTCGACCTCGGGGCGGCCGCCCTCGCCGTCGTCGTCCTCGCTCAGGTGGACGACGGCGTCCTTGTCGAGGATGCGCAGGGCCTCACCGCCGGGATGGATGATCGCCTGGAACTCCTCGTACAGGCCGGCGGCCCGCAGCGCGGCCTGCCCGGACTCCTCGTGGATGTCGAGCATGCCGCCCTGCGTGCGGACGGCCGGGGACGCCTCTGCTTCGTAGATGGTCGCGGGGATGCCGTGGACGTGGAGCACGCGGGCGAGGGCGAGGCCGCCCAGGCCGGCGCCGACGATCGCGATCGAATGCTGGGTGGTCATAGGGGACTCCTCGGGAGACGGGTCATGTCCGAGCCAAGATAACGAACATGTTCGTAACGAACAAGTTCGTCGCGAACACGTTCGACCATCGCCACGGATACGCCTCCCGGGTGGCGACACGCGGTACATCGGCGCGCGCGGCCGCAAGCTTTGCGCACCTGACCGGATATCTACGCAGATCAGACGAACCTCTTCTGCTCTGCGGGCAGGGCATTTGGTGCGAATATGTCGTGGCACGGAGGAGGCGTGCCGGATGCTGATCACGGCACTGGTGGCACCTGTGATCATCCCGATCGCGGCCCTGCTCCTGGTCCTGGCCCTGGCCAAGCTGGAGCGGGTGCTCGTCGACGAGGGCGACCGGCCCGTACCGGCGGCCGACGAGGCGAAGACGCGGACCGAGAGCGCCGACGCGGCGTCGGCCTGAGCGCGCGGCGCACCGCGGCCGTCCCGGCTATGGTCGCTGGTGCCGTCGAGCCGTCAGAACGACCCAACGCCACCGGAGGACCGGCCCGCCATGGAGATCTGGATCAACCCCCGCTGTTCCAAGTGCCGGTCGGCGATCTCACTGCTGGACGCCGAGGGCGCCGACTACACGGTGCGGCGCTACCTGGACGAGCCGCCCACGCGGGAGGAGCTGGAGAGGGTCCTGGGCCGTCTCGGCCTCGAGCCGTGGGACATCACCCGTACCGGGGAGGCCATCGCGCGGGAGCTGGGCCTGGCGTCCTGGGAACGGGAGCCCGCCGCCCGCGACCGGTGGCTCGACGCCCTGGTCGCACACCCGATCCTGATCCAGCGACCGATCATCACCGCCGACGACGGCACCGCGGTGATCGGCCGCTCTGAAGAGTCGGTCAGGTCGGTCCTGGACTGAACCGGACCGGGGCCCGAACCATCGGCACGGGCCCACGGCGCATCCGGCTCAGAAGTGGATGTAGTTACCGACGCTGCTCGCGCTGATCGTCCGCGTGTCGTAGTTGTGGGCGCTGAGGTAGTTGTACTCCTCGACCAGGATGGTGCCGTCGCTGTTCACCCGGGCGACGTAGGCGACGTGGCCGTACGAGCCGGTGTTCCACTGCGCGACGGCTCCGACCTTGGCGGTGTGGTCGACCCTGACCCCGGCGGACAGCGCGGCGTCGTCCCAGTTGTTGGCGTTGCCCCAGTGCACGCCCCGGTAGGAGTTGGTGAAGTCGACGCCGAGCCGCTGCCGGACCCGCCAGGCCGCGAAGGACACGCACTCCCGCTTGTAGAAGAGCCACGGGTCCGCCTCGCTCGACGAGTCGGACTTGTACGGGTAGTCGTCGGTGACCGTCTGGACGCACGGAGGCGCGACGGTGCCGTCCGAACCGGTGTAGATGTAACTGTCCGCGACGTAGCCGGCCGGACTCGTGATCTTGTCCCAGATACTGCTGGTGCCGTAGGTGCCGGTGACCGTCGTCCCGCGCGTCTGGCACGAGATGGTGACGCTCGCCCCGTCCGCCACGCTCCCGACCGCCGTGTAGCCGGTGCCGGCCCCGGAGCGCACGGTCAGGGCCACACCGCTGGTGTTCACCGTGCCGGTCGCCGCACTGGCGGTCGAGACGCTCAGCATGATCCCGGCCGCGGTCGCCAGGACCGTCAGCCCACTTCGTCTGATCCAGGCCATTTCTGACCCCTTTCTGGCGGAGGATCCGATCAGACGGTAAGTGATCTTCTAACAACCTGGAATCGGCAGATGTGACAAATTAACGACCCTCGGCTGGCAACCTGACACTGCCGCCGAGGGTCGGGAGACCGCGGCCCGGTCCCGCTCAGCGGACGGTGAAGTGAACTCCGGAGAACCCCGCGCGCCACGTGGTCACCTCGGCGGCGACCGTCTCCGGCTCGGTGTCCGGGTCGAGTCCTCGGGCGATGAACGAGGCCAGCGCCGGCATGTCCGCCTCCGTCATGCCGAGCCGGACGATCTCGGGGGTGCCGACGCGAAGACCGTTCGTATCGCCGTCGACCGGCGCCACCGGCAGGCCGATGCCGCAGGCCAGGAGGTTCGCCCGGCGCAGCCGGCGCGCGGCCCGCTGCCCGCCGCCGTACCGGTGGGCGAGGATGGCGAACTGGTGCGACCGGGTCGCGCCACGATCGGTGGCGAAGACCGGCACGCCCAGCGCCCCGAGCTCCGCGGCGAGGCGGGCGGCGGTCGCCGCCATGGTCTCCGCGTACGCCCGCCCGGCGACCTTCCAGTCGAGCATCGTCACGGCCAGCGCGGCGGTCCGCCCGGCGTCGAAGTTCGCGGTCAGCCCGGGGTAGGCGATCGCGTCGAGGCGTTCGGCGAGCTCGGCGTCGTCGGTGACGATCAGCCCGCCCGCGGGGCCGCCCAGGCTCTTGTACGTGCTCATCGTGATCAGGTGGGCCCCTTCGGCGAGCGGCTGCGGCCACACCCGCCCGGCCACCATGCCGCAGAGGTGGGCGGCGTCGAAGAGCACGCGCGCGCCGACCGAGTCCGCGATCTCCCGGATGGCGGCGACCGGGTGCGGGAACAGGTTGAGGCTGCCCCCGATCGTGATCAACGCCGGCCGCGTCTCCTCCGCCAGCCCGCGCAGGGCGTCGACGTCCACGGTGTAGCCGTCCGCGGCGACCGGCGCCGGCACGGTGGTGAGCCCGTACAGCCCCGCCGCGCCCGGGCCGTGGTGCGTGACGTGGCCGCCGATGTCGGCCGGCGGCGCGATGATCGTGTCGCCGGGCCGGCAGGTCGCCATGAAGGCGTAGAGGTTGGCCAGCGCGCCCGAGCCCACCCGGACCTCCGCGTACCGGGCGCCGAAGACCTCCGCCGCCAGCTCGGCGGCGATGATCTCGATCTGCTCGATCGCCTCCAGGCCCGTCTCGTACTTGTCCGCCGGGTGGCCCAGCGAGGCCCGCGAGCCGAGCCCGGCCGCCAGCATCGCCTCGGCCCGCGGGTTCATGACGTTGGTCGCGGGGTTGAGATTGATCGACTCGACGTCGTGGATGCGGTGGTTCTCGGTGACGAGCCGGTCGAGCTCGGTCAGCACGGCGGGGGCGGACCGGCCGGCGACCGACTCCGACACCTCCCGCACGCGCTTCTCGCTCGGTGCCGGAACCCAGGGGCGGGCGGCGAGGGAACGTCCCATCGGGCGGATCTCCTGGTGACTGCGGGACGGCGGCCGCGCGCGGGCGGCCCGTACCCGGCGAACCTAGATCGCGGCTGCCGGCCGGCGCATCGGATGGACGGCGTGACCTGCGCGTCGCCGTTCCTACACTTGTCGGAACGCGAGTGTCGAAGGACGGGAGGGCCGGTGGAGAGCGGCGGAGTCCAGGCGAGGCTGGACGCGCTGGCCGCCCGCATCGGGCACGGCGTGTCGGTCGACGACCCGGACGGCGGGCTCGTCGCCTACAGCGCGCACGAGGCCGGTGCCGACGCCGCGCGGATCGCCGCCATCCTGACCCGGCAGGTCGCCCCGGCGATCCAGGACTGGCAGAACCGGCACGGCATCGCCGAGGCGAACGGTCCGGTCCACGTCCCCGCCAACCCCGCGCTGGGGATGGCCCCGCGCGTCTGCGTACCGATCCGCGCGGACGGCCGCTGCCTCGGATACCTGTGGGTACTGGAGTCGGACGGGCCGCTGGCCGACACCGCGATCACCGAGGCGCTGCGCTGCGCCCACGACCTCGCGGACGCCCTCGCGCGGCGACCCGGCCCCGTCGTCGACGGCGGGGTGGACGGCCTGGTCCGGCGGCTGGTCGGCGAGGAGTCCGGCGCCGACGTACGGGACCGGCTGGCCGCGGCCGTCCCCGCGCTGGTCGGCGCCCGCGTCCAGGTGTGCGCCGCCGTGCCGTACCGGCCGGGCGACGAGCGGGTCGCCGCGCTCACCTCGGCGGACTTCCAGCGTCTGACCGCGGGGACGGCCCCCGCGCTGCGCCCGCATCCCGCCTATGTCGGCTCGTTCGTCGGCGCGACGCACGCGGTCGTGCTGCTCCGGCATCCGGCGGACCGCCCTCCGTTCGCGGACGCGCTCCACCGGGTCGCCGAGGCCGTGGGCGGCCGGACCGCGCCGGCCGGGACGCGGTTCGCCGTGGGCGCCAGTGAGCCGGTGCCGTTCGCCGCCGGTACGGCCCGCGCCGCGCACGCCCAGGCGCTCGCCGCGGCCGAGCTGACCGTCCTCGACCCCGCGCTGCCCGAGCCGCTGTCGTGGTCCGACCTGGGGCCCTACCGCGCCCTGCTGCGGATGCCACCGGCGGACACCGAGGACGTGCTGGCGCCGCTCGACCGGGCCGCGACCTCGGGCGACACGCTGACGCGGACCCTGGAGACCTACCTCGACCTGGGCGGCGACGCGCAGCGCACGGCGGCCCGGCTGCGGCTGCACCGGACGAGCCTGTACTACCGGCTGGGCCGGATCGCCGACCTCCTCGGCGCCGACCTCGGGGACGGGCTCGTACGGCTCGAGCTGCACCTCGCGCTGAAGAGCCGCCGCCTCGCCCGGCGCTCGCTCACCGGGTCCGGCCTCTCCGGAGAGCTGTCACCCGACCGGCGGTCCGCCCGCGACGCGTTCGCCTGACGTCGAGGCCCGCTCACCCGCGCGCGGGATCAGACGGCGCAGGCCGGACGGTACGGGTCAGGCGGAACGGGGTCAAGCGGGACAAGGCCAGACGGGACGGGGTCAGGCGGGACAGGGTCAGGCGGGGCGGCGGCGCCAGGGAGTGGTCGGCGCGATCGGTTCGCGGACGCGGGCCACGGCGGCGCGGTGCTCGCGTGGGCTGACGCCGCGGATGCGCTTGAACGCGGTGCTGAGCGCGAACGAGCTGCCGTAACCGACCCGCTCGGCGACCTGTCCGATGGTGAGCTCGGGATCGCGCAGCAGGTCGGCGGCGAGCGCGATCCGCCAGGCGGTGAGGTAGCCCATCGGGGGCTCGCCCACCAGCGCCGTGAACCGGCGGGCCAGGGCCGCCCGCGAGACGTTGGTCTCGGCGGCCAGCCTCGCCACCGTCCACGGCCGCTCGGGGGCGTCGTGCAGGAGCCGCAGGGCCGGGCCGATGACCGGGTCGCCCTGGGCGCGGTACCAGGGCGGCGGGTCGGCCTCGGGCCGGGAGAACCAGGTGCGCAGGGCGGCGACCAGCAGCAGGTCGAGGAGCCGGTCCAGGACGGCGTCCTGGCCGGGCTCGTCCTTGACGACCTCCCCCGCGAGCAGCGGGACGAGCGGGCCCTCCCAGGCGTCGCCCCGGATGACGACGAGCGGGGGCAGCGCGTCCAGCAGCGGACGGCAGATCTCGCTGAGCACCTGATAGGTGCCGGTGACCATGACGGTGGCGCCCTCGGGGGCGTTGCCCCAGGTGCGGACGCCGAGCTCCCCCAGGTCCGACAGCTCGCCGCCGTCGGGGGTGGTGCAGCGCTGGCCGGGGTGGATGACCGCCTGCGGCGCCGTGGCCGGGTCGTCGGCGAAGACGTACGCGTCGGGGCCGCGCAGGATCGCGACGTCGCCCGGCCCCAGCTCGGTCGTCCCGCCGTGCTCGGGGATCACCCAGGCCGTGCCGCGCACCACCGCGACGAGCGTGAGCGGCGCCTCGTCCTGCACGCGCAGCGCCCAGGGCGGCAGGAGGGAGGACCGGAGCAGGAAGGCCCCTTCGGCCCGGGGGCCCTTGAGGAGACCGGCCACGACGTCCATGACCGAGACTGTAGACGAATGAACATGTATTGAATAGCTTCAGCCATGGGCAGTCTCACCTGCGCGCCGTTGAATTGAGCCATGGCACTGAAGAACCTGCAGACCGTTCTGCTGCTCGCGGCGACCGTCACGACCGGGCTCATGGCCGGCTTGTTCGCCGCCTTCGCGTACTCGGTGATGCCCGGCCTGCGCCGCAGCGACGACCGCGCGTTCGTCGAGGTGATGCAGAACATCAACAAGGCGATCATCAACGGCTGGTTCATGCTCTGTTTCATGGGCGCGCTGGTGTTCCTCATCGGCGCTGCCGTGCTGGCGTGGCGCGGCCACGGGCGGCCGGCCCTGCCCTGGATCGTCGCCGCCCTGGTCCTCTACCTGGTGATGTTCTTCGTCACGAGCGGGGTGAACGTCCCCCTCAACAACCAGCTCGCCAAGGCCGGCCATCCGCGGCACCTCGCCGAGCTGGCCGCCGTACGCCATCAGTTCGAGGCCCGGTGGGTCACCTGGAACGTCGTCCGGGCGGTCGCGAACCTCGCCGCGTTCGCCTGCCTCGCCTGGGCCCTGGTCGTGTACGGCGCGCACCGCGACGACCCGGGTGCCGCTCCCGGCCGGCACTCGGCGGCGACGCCGGGCGAGGCGTGGAAAGGGGGGCTCGTGACGCATCACATGGGCGCCGAGGGCCGCAGGCTGTGAGACGCTGTGTCGCGGCCCGCGGGCTGCCGGGCCGGCGGGCGTTCCGCGGCCTCGTACGCCGCTGCGAGGGGTGAGAGCCGTGACCGGTACGACGGACGACTTCCTGGCCGTGGCCCGCTCGGCGGCGGCCCTGCTGCGCGACCCGGCGGTGGCCGCGCGATGGAGCGAACCGAGCGCGCTTCCCGAGTTCGGGGTGAGCGGCCTCGCCGGTCACCTCGCCTACCAGGTCCTCGCCATCCCGCAGATCCTGGCCCAGCCGGTTCCGCGGGAGCCGTGCGTCCCTTTGCTGGAGCACTACGCCCGGGTGGACTGGATCGACGCCGGTCCCGACGCCGACATCAACGTCCGCATCCGGCGGGGCGGCGAGGAGCGGGCGGTGGGCGGACCGGAGGCGTTGGCGGCTGAGGTGGACGCCGTCATCGAGCGGTCGGCGGCCGACCTCGCCGCCGAGCCGGACCGGCCGGTGCGCCTCCCGTTCTGGGGACCGTGGTCGCTGACCCTGGACGACCTGCTGATCTCCCGCATGATGGAGCTGGCGGTCCACTCGGACGACCTCGCCGTCAGCGTGGGGATCCCGACTCCGGCGCTCCCCCGGAGCGCCGTCGAGACGGTGGTCGACCTGCTGACCCGCCTCGCCGTACGCCGGCACGGCCCGACCGGCGTGTTGCGCGCCCTGAGCCGCGCCGAACGGGCCCCGGCCACGATCGCGGCGTTCTGACGACCGGACGCCGAACGAGAGCAGAGAGACATCCCAGGAGCGTAGATGTCAAGCTGCAAGCGACTCCGCGTGATGCGACCAGGCGGTCATCTCGTTGTAGAGGGTGCCGGTTTTCCGGCATCCGTGGAGGATGCCGACGAGGCGGTTGGCGAGCTGACGCAGGGCGGCGTTGTGGCCGGACCCGCGGGCGCGTTGCCGGTCGTGGTAGGCGCGGGCGCCGGGCGAGAGTCTGAGGGAGCTGAACGCCTGAGTCATCAGGGCGTCGATGAGCCGATCGTTGTGAACGAACCGGGCCAGGGCGACCTTCTTCTTCCCGGACGCTCGGGTGATCGGAGAGGTACCGGCGTAATTCTTGCGGGCCTTGGCGGTGGCGTAGCGGTTCGGGTCGTCGCCGAACTCTGCGAGCACCCGGGCGCCGAGGATGGGTCCCAGTCCTGGCTGGGACACCTCCACATCGTGATGGTCCTCAGCCCAGTCATCCCCGACGAACAGCCGCAACGGCCCTCCCGTTCTCGACGCCGATCACCTGCAGCAGCCGGCGGGAGAACCATCAGCGACCTGATCAAGCAGTGCTCACACCGGCCGACCGGCGGGCACGACATCCCATCAGCGATCAACTCTCCCGGCCAACCGGCAAGGGGCACGGTCTCTCTCTCCAGGACTCAAACGTCCAGGAACCCAGAGTGCTCACCTGCCGGTGGCTACCGACCAGGAGTCTGCCGGATGGCAACTCCCAGAACTGATTAGGAACCACGGATGGACGAGAAGGATCTCGGGCGGCGCTTCGAGACGCTGACCACCGCCCATGTGGCGGACGCGTGCATCCGCGCCGGCCTGCCCGTGCGCTGCGCGCCCGCCGCGATGAGCGCCGTGGAGCCCGGGACCCGTCTGCTGGGCCGCGCGCGTCCCGCCCGGCACCTCGGCAGCGTCGACATCTTCCTGGAGGCGTTCGAGGAGGCGACGCCCGGCGAGGTCCTGGTGGTCGACAACGACGGGCGGCTCGACGAGGCGTGCGTCGGCGACCTGGTCGTCCTGGAGGCCGCGGCGGCCGGGCTGACGGGCATCGCGATCTGGGGACTGCACCGCGACACCGCCGACATCCGGGCGATCGGGCTGCCGGTCTTCAGCCTGGGGGCGATCTCGACCGGCCCGCTCAGCCTCCGTGACCGGCCCGCGGACGCGCTCACATCGGCCACCGTGGGCGACCACGTCGTGACCGGCGACGACCTGGTGCTCGGCGACGACGACGGCGTGCTGTTCGTCCCGGCCGCCGAGGCCGAGCGCCTCCTGACGATCGCGGAACGGATCCGCGACACCGAGCGGGCGCAGGCCGAGCGGATCCGCGCGGGCGTCTCGCTCCGCGAGCAGGTCGGCTTCGCCGCCTACCTCGCCGCGCGCCGTGAGGCGCCGTCGCTGACGTTCCGCGAGCACCTGCGGTCGGTGGGCGGCGCGATCGAGGAGTGAGCGGGTGAGGCCGAACGGTGCCGATCGACGAGGGGGCATCCGAGGCCGATGGGTGCGGCGGTCGAGGAGTGAGAACCCGGCGCCTCACCGGAAACCCAGGTGAAGCGGGCGCGAGGCCGGTGCTACGGTTCCGGAGCCGGCCGCGGGACTCCGGTGCGACTTCCGGAACCCGCCTGTAAAGCGAAGATTCGCAGCTCGTGCCCTCATTCCCCGGCCGGCCTCCCCTCCCCGGAAGGTGCGGACCGTGACGCGTGCCCAGACCAGCGCGGACCTGATCGCCGCGGAGGACGTCCTGCTGTTCGTCAACGCGGCGATCACGTCCACGGGCCAGCGCGAGTTCCACTCCGGCGCCGACGAGCAGCGCCTGTCCCTGGACTTCCTGCACCAGTACCTGCTCGGCAACTACCGCGACCTGTACGCCGCGACGCTGGCCCTGGACGTCAACGACCACAACGCGGTGCTCATCGCGCGGAACCTCCTGGTCGCCGCGGCGGAGGCGAGTCCCGCCCAGCGCCGCGCCGAGGGCGGGCTGATCGCCCGGCGGCTCGCCCTGCTGCCGCCGCAGCGGGTGTACGGGCTGTTCCGGCAGCTGCGCCGGGCCCGGGTCAACAACCGGCGGACCCGGGCGATCATGCGGGACTGGC
Organism: Actinoallomurus liliacearum; assembly: GCF_039542035.1. Taxonomy (NCBI): domain Bacteria; kingdom Bacillati; phylum Actinomycetota; class Actinomycetes; order Streptosporangiales; family Thermomonosporaceae; genus Actinoallomurus; species Actinoallomurus liliacearum. The sequence goes on along the minus strand of NZ_BAABHJ010000003.1, from coordinate 187,010 downwards.
TGGCCGCCCGCCCCGACCCGGCGTTCGACGCGGTGAAGTACCGGGCGGCGGTCAAGGACGCGGTCCGGCACGCGCACCTGGCGCCCGCCGGGGAGCTGGGCCCTTTCCTGTTCACTCCCCACCGGCCCGCCGCGTACCGGACGCCGATCCTGGAGACCTGGCGGCGCGCCCACTACGAGCAGGCGGCGATCTACGACCTGCCGTACACGGTGGCGGAGGGGTTCGCGGCCCGGCACGGCGTCCCGCGCGCGGCGTTCCTGGAGCGGGTCGCGCCCCGGCTCACCCGGCTCGAGCGGCTGCGCCTGCAGGAGTCCGCGCGCCGCCTGAAGGCCGGCGCGGTGGCGACCGACCTGAGCACGATGCCGCTGACCCGGCTGGCGTCGTACGTGCTCGGCCTTCCCCTGGCGGACCGGCAGGACCGCCGTGCCGAGCTGACGGCGGCGCTGCGCGCGGCGGCCCGCCGCGCGGCGGGCGAGCAGGCGGGGCGCTGGGGAACGGTGGCCGCGGTGCTCGACGACAGCTTCTCGGCGTACGGCTCGGGCCAGAAGCGCCGCCGGCCGCTCGCCGTGGCGCTGGCCTGCCACTTCCTGCTGGAGGCGCTGGCGGCGGAGTACACCCCGCTGTGGCTGTCGGGCCGCACCGACGCGCTGTCGGTCCGGCCGTACGGGCCGACGCCGCTCGGCGAGCGGATCCTCGACGCGCTGGAGCTCAACGCGGATCGCCTCGTCACCGTGTCCGACGGATGGGACAACGCGCCGCCGGGGCTGGCCGGTGAGGTGCTGCGGATCTGGCGCACCCGGCTCGACCCGTCCCACACCTGTGCCGTCGTCCATCTCAACCCGGTGTACGACGCCGCCGACTTCGACGTACGACGCCTCGCGCCGACCGTCCCGACCGCCGGCATCCGGGACGCCGAGAACCTCGTCGCGCTGGTCGAGCTGGCGCGGTTCGCGGAGGGGCGTACCGGGCTCCCGGAGCTGCGCGCCCACCTGAGCCGGCGCGTCGCGGAATTCCTGTCTGAGGAGCGGGCCATGAGTCCGACGGAGGAGGCTTCATGGCCGAGCTGACGCTGAACGGTCTCGCCACCCGGCCGTCACAGGTGTGGGGCGGGGTGCGGCTCGTACCGCTCGTCCGGGAGGAGCCGATCGAGGACCTGCGGCTCGACGCCCGGCTCTACGACGCCGACGCCGGAGTCGTCGCGGTCGACCCGCGGACCGTCTACTGCTCCTACATCCCGCACGGTTACGTGGCGACCTGGGCGGACGACGGCGCGCCGGCCGCCGCGTACGGCACCCAGCTCCGGGACTCCGCCGAGCGCGACCGCGCGCCCGACCGGATGCGGCTGCGGTTCCACCGCCGGATGGCCCGGCGGCTCGACAAGAACCGGCTGCGCTTCCTCCCCCTGCACCTGGCGCTGGAGGGCTACCTGGCGCTGCACTTCGGCGGGCCCGAGCTCGCGTGGGAGGAGTGGTCGCAGCAGGCGATCCGCCGCGGGCTCTCCCCGCGGGCCGAGGAGGCGTACACGGGCGGCGCGGTCCGTGGCCTGGCCGACGCCCTGCGGGTGTTCGAGATCCATCCGGGGCAGTGCGGCGTCCTCGTCCATGTCGCGGACGCGCTCGCCGCCGCGTTCGTGGTGCCGCATCCCGCCGACTACCGCGCTCTGCACTCGACGCTGGTCCACGACCTGTACGGCGAGCTGATCTACCACTACGCGATGCTGGGCGGGCCGGTGCCCGCCTTCGGCGCCCGCGTCGACGACACGGCGGTGCGTTCGCTCGCCGACCTGCGGGCCGCCGCCCGGACGCAGCGGGACGAGTGGGCGGCCTTCCACGACGGCGTCATGGCGGGCGGGCTGCTGGGCGGCGACTACACCTACGACTACGTCCAGCAGGTGGGACCGTACCGCCTGTCCCGGCTGCTGCCGTCCTTCGAACGGCAGCGGGAGAACCACCTCGGTGAGCTCATCGCCGACGACGCCGGGCGGCTGGCGTACCTCAAGACCTTCCGGCTGTCGGAGAACCAGGTCCGGCGCGGTCACCTGCTCACCCGGCTCGCCGCCGGCGACTGGCGGCTGTCCACCACGGCGGCCGCCATGGGCGTCACCGAGCCCGAACTGGTCCGGCGGATCGAGGCGGCCGGCTTCGGGTACCTGCTCCGCCAGGACGTCCGCGACCACTACCGCGCCCGGGCCCGCCGCGGCGCGCCCGGGCGAGAACGGTAGATCAGACGTCCACCTGGGTGCCCATGACGACGGTGCGGCCCTCCGGCAGGCGGAAGTACTCGGCGGGGCTCGCGGCGTTGTTGGCCAGGGTGAGGAACAGCCGCTTGCGCCACCGGCTCATGCCGGGCTCCCGGGTGAGGCGCAGGGTGCCACGCGACAGGAAGTACGAGGCGTGGTCGGGGTCGATGTCGAGCAGCTCGCCGTCCTCGCCCTTCGCCTGCGACGCGGCGAGCCGCAGGGCCGCCGGGAGGTCCTGGTCGTCCTGGAACCCGTACTTGATCGTGACGTGCACGATCCCGTCGTCCCGGTAGCCCAGGTCGTCGACGGCGATCCGCTTGTCCTGGGGAACGTGCGGGATGTTGTCGTACGTCACCGAGACGATCACGACGTGCTCGTGCAGGACGTGGTTGTGGTCCAGGTTGGCCCGCAGCGCCAGCGGGGTGGTCTCCTTCCCCGGGTGGGGGAACACCGCGGTGCCCGGCACGCGCGGTACCTTCATCGTCCGCAGCTTCCGCACGAGGTCGGCCAGCGCGCCCTCCTTCTCGTTCCGGCGAACCGTGACGATCTCGCGGCCCCGCTCCCACGTCTTCATCACGGTGAACACGGAGACCGCGATCAGCAGCGGCAGCCAGCCGCCGTGCGTGACCTTCGTCAGGTTGGCCGCGAAGTAGGTGATCTCGGCGCCGCCGATCACGACGCCGATCAGCACGAGCCGCCACACCGGCCACCGCCACTGCGCCCGCGCGATGACCAGGAACAGGATCGTCGTGATGATGAGGGTCCCGGTGACCGCCACGCCGTACGCCGTCGCCAGGTGCTCGGAGGACTTGAAGCCGAACATCAGCGCCAGCACGCCGATGAACAGGATCCAGTTGACCGCGGGGACGTACACCTGCCCGATCTCCCGTGGCGAGGTGTGCCGGATCCGCAGGTACGGCAGGAAACCGAGCCGTACGGCCTGCCGGGAGACCGAGAAGGCCCCGGTGATCACCGCCTGGGAGGCGATCACCGTGGCCGCGGTCGCGAGGATCACCATGGGCAGCCGCGCCCAGCCCGGCAGCAGCAGGAAGAACGGGTTGGCGACGCTCTTGGGGTCGCGCAGGATCAGCGCGCCCTGGCCCAGGTAGTTGAGCGTGAGGGCCGGGAACACCACGCCGAACCAGGCGCGCCGGATGGGCCGGCGGCCGAAGTGCCCCATGTCGGCGTACAGCGCCTCGGCGCCGGTGATCGCCAGGACGACCGCGCCCATCGCGATGAACGCGATGTAGGGGTGGTCCAGCACGAAGGCGCCGGCGTACGTCGGCGACAGGCCGAGCACGATGCGCGGCTTCCGCAGCACCTCCCCGAGACCCGCGAGGGCGATCGCCGCGAACCAGACCACCATGACCGGCCCGAACAGCTTGCCGACGCGGTGCGTACCCCAGCGTTGCGCGAGGAAGAGCAGGGTGAGGATCGCCGCCGCGATCGGCAGGACGAGATGGGAGACGGCGGGCGTGGAGACCTTGAGGCCCTCCACCGCCGACAGCACCGAGACCGCCGGCGTGATCACGCTGTCGCCGTAGAACAGCGAGGCGCCGAACACGCCGAGGGCCATCGCGACCACGGCCTTGCCGCGCACGCCGCCCAGCACCCGGCGCACCAGGGCGGCCAGCGCCATCACTCCGCCTTCGCCCTCGTTGTCGGCGCGCAGGATGAAGATCACGTACTTCACCGACACGATCAGCGTGACCGACCAGAACACCATGGAGATCACGCCATAGACGTCGCCGCTCGTCGGGCGGACCGCCCCGTTGTCGATGCGGAACACCGTCTGAAGGGAGTAAAGCGGGCTCGTGCCGATGTCGCCATAGACGACCCCGAGGGCACCCAACATCAAGGCCAACAGCCCGGACCGGTGCTCGGATGCGCCCGGCCCGGACTTCGATGCGGTGTCCCGCACCACTGAATCGGTCATGAGCCCATACCTACCTGACGGCGGTCCGGCCACACACGACCGGGTCGGCGATAGACCGGGCCCCTGACCGCGGAGGGCGTCAGGCCGTGTGCTGGTAGGCCGGGTAGGTCAGGTAGCCGGCGTCGCCGCCCTGATAGGCCGTGGCCTCGTCGACGGGGGCGATCGGCACTCCGAGGCGCAGCCGCTCGACCAGGTCGGGGTTGGCGATGAAGGCGCGGCCGAAGCTGATCAGCTCGGCGCCGAGCCCGAGCCAGTGGTCGGCGTCCGCCCGGCCGGTCTGCTTCGGTCCCAGCGGGAGCACCGGGTTCATGATCAGGGTGCCCGGCCACGCACGGCGCAGGCCGACCAGCACGTCCTCGTCGGCGGTGGCCTCGAGGTGGACGTAGGCGATTTCGAAGCGGGCCAACTCGGTCAGCAGCGCGCTGTAGAGCTCGGGCACGTCCGCCTCCGCGACTCCCCAGAACGTCCCGCCCGGGGAGAGACGGATGCCGGTCCTCGCCGCGCCGACGGCCTCGACGGTCGCGGCCACCGCCTCGACGGCGAACCGGATCCGATCGGCCACCGAGCCGCCGTAGCGGTCCGTGCGCAGGTTGGCGTTGGACGAGAGGAACTGGGAGATCAGGTACCCGTTGGCGCCGTGCAGTTCGACGCCGTCGAAGCCGGCGTCGACGGCCCGGCGGGCCGCCTCGGCGTACGACCGGGCGTGCTCGGGCACCTCGGCGGTCTCCAGGGCGCGCGGGACCGGTGCGGGCTGCGGTCCGGTCGGGGTGAACACGTCGCCGGCGGCGGGGACGGCCGAGGGCCCCACCGGATGCAGGCCGGTGGTGTCGGGATGCGAGACCCGCCCGCCGTGCATGATCTGAGCGAAGATCCGCCCGCCGTTGGCGTGCACGGCCCCGGTCACGGGACGCCAGGACGCCACCTGCTCATCGGTGTGCAGCCCCGGCGTGCCGGGATTGGACTGCCCGATCAGGCTCGGCTGCACGCCCTCACTGATGATCAGCCCGGCCGTCGCCCGCTGGGCGTAGTACGTCGCCATCGACGGTGTCGCCAGACCGCCGGCGGCGGCCCGCACCCGCGTCATCGGCGCCATCACCACCCGGTTGGGCAGCGCCAGGTCGCCGAGCCGGTAAGGGTCGAAAAGGGTCGTCATCTCAGGTCTCCTTCGCTGTGCGGTGCCCGAACCTCGAGCACCGGGGCTACGCTAAAACCTGACATTGACGTCAGAGGCAAGAGTTGTGCCGAGCGTCACAACCGGAAGGACGACGACATGCGCATCGGGGATCTCGCCGCGCGGGCCGGGGTCAGCGTCCGGTCGCTGCGCTACTACGAGGAGCAGGGCCTGCTCGTCAGCACCCGCAGCGCCAGCGGACAGCGGCATTACAGGGAGGACGACGTCGACCGGGTGAGGTTCCTCCAGCGGCTGTACGCCGCGGGCCTGTCCAGCCGCACCATCCTGGAACTGATGCCGTGCGTCGACGCGCCCAGCGAGAAGCACGCCGACCTCGCGCTGGAGCGGATGGCGCAGGAGCGTGACCGGCTCTCCCAGCACATCGCCGACCTTGAACGCACCCGGGAGTCCCTGGACGGGCTGATGGCCACGGCCCGAGCCCACCGCGAGCGCCTGGACGATGGCGGCCGACCGGTCACCCCGCCCTCGGGCGTCCCGGGCTCGGATGCGTGCCGAACGCCTACGGGGTGAAGGCGTCCGCCCGTCGCACCGGACGAAAGGCTCGGTGAAAGCCGCTTCCAGCCGACAATCCGAGGCGGTTTGCTACGGTTCGCGACCGCGTTCACCGAGATTTCGGTACGCGCCGGTGTGCCTGGGCGAGCGGGTCAGGGTTTACGGGTGCGGAGGCCGTCGAAGGCGACCGTCGCGACGGCGTCCGCGAGGTCGGGGCCGCCGATGTGGCCGTGCGGGCGGTACCACTCGATCAGCGAGTTGACCAGGCCGAAGAGCAGGCGGGCGGTGGTGGCCGGGTCGACGTCGCTCCGCAGGTCGCCGTCGGCGACGGCGTCGGCGACGAGCCCGGCCACGATGCGGTCGAACTCCCGACGCCGCTCGAGCGCGTCCCGCTCGACCTGGGTGTTGCCGCGCACCCGCAGCAGCAGCGTGACGAAGGGCAGCCGGTCGACCAGGACCGTCACACTGCCCCGGACGAGGTGCTCGAGGCGGTCGACGGCGCGCCCGGGCACGGAGTCGAGCTCGTCGACCAGCGCGAACAGCCCGTCGAGGGCACGGCCTGTGGCCAGCCGCAGCAGCTCCTGCTTGCTCGACACGTGGTGGTAGATCGCGGCCTTGGTGACGCCGAGCTCGCGGGCGAGGTCGTCCATGCTCGTGCCGTCGAAGCCGCGCTCGTTGAACAGGCCGACCGCGACCCGCAGCAGGGACTCCCGGTCGTAGCCGGGCCGACCGCGCCGGGTCTGCCGCGCTCCGGACGACGCGGCCGAGCGGCCACCCGGCCGCCCCCTTCCCTCTGCCATGGGAGAACGGTAGCATGAATTACCTACCGTTCGGTCAGTAAATCGATCTGGAGGCCGGCTCCATGACCGCACTGCACAGTTACGTCGGCGGCCGGTGGCAGGCGCCGACGGGCGAGGGCATCCCGCTGCACGACGCGGCGACCGGCGAGGAGATCGCCCGCGTCTCCACGGCGGGGATAGACATGGCCGCCGCCCTGGACTACGGCCGCCGCGTCGGCGGGCCGGCGCTGCGCGAGCTCACCTTCCACCAGCGCGCGGCCCTGCTGAAGGCGCTCGCCTCACACCTGCGCGAGCACCGCGAGGAGCTCTACGCGCTGTCGGCCCGGACCGGCGCCACGCTGAACGACTCGCGCTTCGACGTGGACGGCGGCATCGGCGTGCTGTTCGCGTACGCGAGCCGGGGCCGCCGCGAGCTGCCGAACGACACGGTCTACGTCGATGGGCCCGTCGAGCCGCTGGGCAAGGGCGGCACGTTCGTCGGACAGCACGTCTGCACCCCGCTGCGCGGCGTCGCCGTCCAGATCAACGCGTTCAACTTCCCCGTGTGGGGGCCGCTGGAGAAGCTCGCCCCGGCGTTCCTGGCCGGGATGCCGAGCCTGATCAAGCCGGCGGAGCAGACCGCGTACCTCACCGAGCGGCTGGTCCGGCTGATCGTCGACTCCGGGCTGCTGCCGGACGGCGCCGTACAGCTCGTCTGCGGCCCGCCCGGTGACCTGCTCGACCACGTGACCGGCCAGGACCTGGTCGCGTTCACCGGCTCGGCCGCCACCGCGCGCAAGCTCCGCGCACACCCGGCGATCGTCGCCGAGGCCGCGCGGTTCACCGCCGAGGCCGACTCGCTCAACTGCTCGATCCTCGGGCCGGACGCCCGGCCCGGCACGCCGGAGTTCGACCTGTACGTCAAGCAGCTCGTCACCGAGATGACGGTGAAGGCGGGGCAGAAGTGCACCGCGATCCGGCGTGCCCTCGTCCCGGCCGAGCTGATGGACGACGTCGCGGCGGCGGTGTCCGAGCGGCTGGCCAAGGTCACCGTCGGCGACCCGTCCCGCGAGGACGTACGGATGGGGGCCCTCGCCAGCCTCGACCAGCGGGAGGAGGTCCGCCGGGCGGTCAAGGCGCTGCGCGGCGCCGCTCACCTGATCTTCGGCGACCCCGACCACGTCGACGTGGTCGGCGCCGACGCCGACCGGGGCGCCTTCGTCTCCCCCATGCTGCTGCGCTGCGACGACCCCGACCGCGCCGAGCCGCACGAGGTGGAGGCGTTCGGGCCGGTGGCGACGCTGCTGCCGTACGACTCGGCCGAGCAGGCGATCGAGCTGGCCGCGCGCGGCCGGGGCAGCCTCGCCGGGTCCGTCGTCACCGCCGACACCGGCTTCGCCCGGCAGATCGTGCTCGGCCTCGCGCCGTGGCACGGCCGGCTGCTCGTCCTCGACCGGGACGACGCGAAGGAGTCCACCGGGCACGGCTCGCCGCTGCCCGGCCTCGTGCACGGCGGGCCGGGCCGCGCGGGCGGCGGCGAGGAGATGGGCGGCCTGCGCGGCGTGCTGCACCACATGCAGCGCACCGCCGTCCAGGGCGACCCGAAGACGCTGAGCGCGGTGACCGGCCGCTGGGTCGCGGGCGCCCCGAGGCGTACGCACGTGTCCGGCACGGGCGAGGGCGTGCACCCGTTCCGCAAGTCCCTCGCGGAGCTGCGGGTCGGCGACGCGGTGACCGCCGGGCCCCGCGCGGTCACGCTCGAGGACATCGACCACTTCGCCGAGTTCACCGGCGACACGTTCTACGCGCACACCGACGAGGAGGCGGCCCGGGCGAACCCGCTGTTCGGCGGAATCGTCGCCCACGGCTACCTGGTCGTGTCGCTGGCCGCCGGGCTGTTCGTCTCCCCGGAGCCCGGGCCCGTCCTGGCCAACTACGGCCTGGAGAACCTCCGGTTCCTCACCCCGGTGAAGCCCGGCGACGAGCTGACCGTGACGCTGACCGCCAAGCAGATCACCCCGCGCGCGAACGCCGACTACGGCGAGGTGCGCTGGGACGCCGACGTGACCAACCAGACCGGGGAGTCGGTGGCCAAGTACGACGTGCTCACCCTGGTCGCGAAGGAGATCTCATGACGGCCGTCGCCGAGGAGAGCCTGGGCCGGCACTTCGAGCACACGATCGAGCGCGACCAGCGGATCGAGCCGCGCGACTGGATGCCGGACGCCTACCGCGCCACGATGATCCGCCAGATCGCGCAGCACGCGCACTCGGAGATCATCGGCATGCAGCCGGAGGGCGACTGGATCACCCGCGCGCCCTCGCTGCGGCGCAAGGCGATCCTCCTCGCCAAGGTGCAGGACGAGGCGGGTCACGGCCTGTACCTCTACTCCGCCGCCGAGACGCTGGGCGTCGACCGGGCCGACCTGACGATCCGGTTGATCGAGCGGCGGCAGAAGTACTCCTCGATCTTCAACTACCCGACGCTGACGTACGCCGATGTCGGGGTGATCGGCTGGCTCGTCGACGGGGCCGCGATCTGCAACCAGGTGCCGCTGTGCCGCAGCTCGTACGGCCCGTACGCCCGGGCGATGATCCGCATCTGCAAGGAGGAGTCGTTCCACCAGCGGCAGGGCTATGAGCTGCTGATGACGATGATGCGCGGCACCGACGCGCAGCGGGCCATGGTGCAGGACGCGGTGGACCGCTGGTGGTGGCCGAGCCTGATGATGTTCGGCCCGCCCGACCAGGACTCGCCGAACACCGCGCAGTCGATGGCCTGGAAGGTCAAGCGGCACACCAACGACGAACTGCGCCAGCGGTTCGTCGACATGACGGTGCCGCAGGCCGACGCGCTGGGCGTCACGCTCCCCGACCCCGACCTCACGTGGAACGCCGAGCGCGGCCACCACGACTTCGGCCCGATCGACTGGGACGAGTTCAAGCGGGTGCTGCGCGGCGACGGCCCGTGCAACGCCGAGCGCGTCGCCCGGCGGCGCCGCGCCCACGAGGACGGCGCGTGGGTGCGCGAGGCCGCCGCCGCCCACGCCGCGAAACGGAGGAGCTCATGAACGATCTGTACGAGGTGTTCGTGCGGGGGAAGCGCGGGCTGAACCACGTGCACGTCGGCTCGCTGCACGCGCCCGATGACGAGATGGCGCTGCGCAACGCGCGGGACCTGTACACCCGTCGCAACGAGGGCGTGAGCATCTGGGTGGTGAAGGCGTCGCACATCGCGGCCTCCAGCCCGGACGAGAAGGACCCGTTCTTCGCGCCGTCGGCGGACAAGGTCTATCGGCACCCGACCTTCTACGACATCCCCGACGACGTGCCGCACATGTGATCGGAGCGCCATGTCCTTCGACAACGTCTACGAGGCCCTGACCGGGGACGGCGACGCCCGGTGGGCGTTCGGCACCGGCTTCGCCGACCCCCTGGCCGGAGTCGACACCACCGTCCCGCCGGACGTCGACCGCGCCGACCTGGCCGCCTACTGCCTGATGCTCGGCGACGACGCCCTGATCATGTCGCACCGGCTGCAGGAGTGGTGCACGAACGCGCCGGACCTCGAGGAGGAGGTCGCGCTGGCCAACATCGGGCTCGACCTGCTCGGCCAGACGCGCATGCTCTACGCCCGCGCGGGCCACGCCGACGGCACCGGCCGTGGCGAGGACGACTACGCCTACTTCCGCGCGCCGGAGGAGTTCGGCAACGTACGGCTCGTCGAGCCTCCGCGCGGCGACTTCGGAGACCTGGTCGCCCGGCTGCTGGTGTTCGCCACCTGGCGGCTCGCCCTGCTGCAGCGCCTGATCCCCTCCCGCGACCCGGTCCTCGCCGCGATCGCCGCCAAGGGTGTCAAGGAGGTCGCCTACCACCGCGACCACGCCGCCCAGTGGGCGGTGCGGCTCGGCGACGGCACCGACGAGTCGCACCGGCGGACGCAGGCCGGGCTCGACCGGGTCTGGCCGCTGGTCGAGGAGCTCTTCGCGCCGCACGAGGTCGAGGAGCGCCTGGCCCGCTCGGGCGTCGGGGTGGACCCGGCCGCCCTGCGCGCGGAGTTCGACGCCGTCCTCGACCAGGTCCTCAAGGCGGCGACCCTGCGCCGCCCCGACGTGCCGCCGGCCCCGGGCGGGCGGCGGGGCTCGCACACCGAGGCCCTCGCGCCGCTGCTCGCCGAGCTGCAGAGCGTGGCCCGCGCGCACCCGGAGGCGACGTGGTGACCGCGACGGCGGACGCGCGGGCGGTGGCCGAGACGGTCACCGACCCGGAGCTGCCCATGCTCACGCTCGCCGACCTCGGCGTGCTGCGCGACGTGACCGCGGAGGACGGCCGGGTCGTCGTGACCATCACCCCGACCTACTCCGGCTGTCCCGCGATGGACGCCATGCGCGCCGACCTGGTCCGCGCGCTGCGGGCGGCGGGCCACGAGGAGGTCGAGGTGCGCACCGTCCTGCACCCGCCGTGGAGCACCGACTGGATCAGCGCGGCGGGCCGCCGCAGGCTCGCCGAGGCCGGCATCGCGCCGCCCGGCGCCGCCCCGCGCCGTGGGGAGGGGCCGATCCCGCTCCGCCTCGGTCCGACCGTGCGCGCCGTCCGGTGCCCGCGCTGCGGGTCCGCGGACACCGAGGAGACCTCGGCGTTCGGCGCGACCGCCTGCCGGGCGCTGCGCCGGTGCCGTGCCTGTCTCGAACCGTTCGAGCACGTCAAGGAGATCTAGGTGACCGTCAGCACACCGGCGCCCGCGCGGGCGCGCGGAGGGTTCCACCGCCTTCGGGTCGCCTCGGTGGAGCGGCTGTGCGCCGACGCGGTGGCGGTGACGTTCGACGTTCCGCCGGAGCTCGGCGACGCGTACGCCTTCCGCGCCGGCCAGTCGCTGACGTTGCGCCGCGAGGTCGACGGCCGGCAGGAGCGACGGTCGTACTCCATCTGCGCGGCCGAGGGCGCCGCCCTTCGCATCGGGGTCCGGGAGGTCCCGGACGGGCTGTTCTCCTCCTGGCTCGTACGGGAGGTCCGCCCCGGTGACGAGCTCGAGGTCGGGCCGCCCACCGGCGGGTTCACCCCCGGCGACGACACGGCGGGCCACCACGTCTTCGTCGCGGCGGGGTCCGGCATCACGCCCGTCCTGTCGATCGCCGCCACCGTCCTGCGCGACCCCGCGGCCACCGCGACCCTGCTGTACGCGAACCGGCGCGCGGACACCGTGATGTTCGCCGACGAGCTGGCCGACCTGAAGGACCGCCACCTCGAGCGCCTGGAGCTCGTCCACGTCCTGTCCCGCGAGCCGCTGGAGACCGAGCTGTTCACCGGACGGCTGGACGCGGCGAAGTTCACCGCGCTGGGCGCGCTGCTGCCCCCCGTCCGGGACGTGGCGCACTGGTGGCTGTGCGGGCCGTACGCGATGGTCGAGGACCTGCGGGCCGTACTCGACCGGGCGGGCGTCCCGGCGGGCCGGGTGCACCGGGAGCTGTTCTTCGTCGACGACGTGCCGCCCGCGCCGGTCCGCCACGAGGACGCCGCTCCCGACGGGGCCACCAGCGAGGTGACGATCCTCCTGGACGGCCGCACGACGACGGCCGCCGTGCCGCGTGACACGCCGCTGCTGGACGCGATGCAGCGGGTCCGGCCCGACCTGCCGTTCGCCTGTAAGGGCGGCGTCTGCGGCACCTGCCGGGCCAGGGTCACCGACGGCAAGGTCCACATGCGGCGCAACTTCGCCCTCGAGGAGGCGGAGGTCGACGCCGGCTTCGTGCTCACCTGCCAGTCGACGCCGCTGTCCGAGCGCGTCGGCCTGGACTACGACGCCTGAGGGCCGTCCGGCCCGCGGCTCACGCGCCGGGGGCGCGCTCGGGTCCGGGCCGGTGCACGGGTCCGTGGGAGTCTCCGCAGTGATCCTCCGGACGCGGACCGATCGACAGCAGCGGATCGGGGTTGTGGTCGACCTGAAGCGTCGTGTGGGTGATCTCGTACGACTCCGCCAGCACCGCCTCGAGATCGGCGCGTACCGCGTGGCAGTCCTCCCCCGGGGCGACGAGGACGTGCGCGGACGCCGCGGTCATCCCCGCCGTGATCTGCCAGATGTGCAGGTCGTGCACCTCGGTGACGTAGGGACGCCCGGCGAGGGCCCTGCCGACCTGCTCCGGGGAGACGCCGGCGGGGGCCGCCTCGAGGAAGATCCGTCCCGACTCGCGCACCAGCCCCAGCCCCGCCTTGACCATCAGCACCACCACAACGAGCGAGGCGATCGCGTCCGCGCGGGCGAATCCGGTCACCATCATGACCAGGCCGGCGACGGCCGTGGCGATGAAGGCGTACGCGTCGGTGAGGATGTGCCGGAAGGCGCCCTCGACGTTGAGGCTGGTGCGGTCGGCCCGGGAGATCAGCCAGGTGGCGCCGACGTTGACGACGATGCCGACCAGCGCGGTGGCCAGCACGAGGCCGCCGGTCACCTGCGGCGGGCTGACCAGCCGCCGGATCGCCTCATAGGTGAGCCACGCCGACAACAGCAGCAGGGAGAGCCCGTTGGCCTGCGCGGACAGGATCTCGGCACGCTTCAAGCCGTACGTGTAACCGCCCCGCGGCGGCTTGGCGGCCAGCCGCATCGCCACCAGCGCCAGGACGATGGACGCGGCGTCGGTCAGCATGTGCGCCGCGTCGGAGATCAGCGCCAGGGAGCGCGCCACCACACCGACGGCGACCTCCCCGGCCATGAACGCGACGATCAGGCCGAGCGCCCCGCTCAGCAGGCGCGAGTCGGCGTTCTCGCTGACGCCGTGGGTGTGGCCCGCGTGGCCGTGGGCGGGCCGGGACTGGTCGTGACCGTCGGGGTGCGCGTCGTGGGCCCTCATGTCACGTCTCCCTCGCTCTCCTGGCGTTCGGGGTGGGCGGCGGCCGGGGCGTGGCCGATGTGGGTGAGCGCCACGTCCAGCAGCATGCGCACGTGCGCGTCGGCGAGCCGGTAGTACGCCATCCGCCCGGACCGGCGCGCCTGGACGACCCGGTGGGCGCGGAGCAACCGCAGGTGGTGGGAGACGGCCGACTCGCTGGTGCCGGCGACCGCGGCCAGGTCGCAGACGCACATCTCGCCCTCCAGCAACGCGACCAGGACCTTCAGCCGGCCGGGATCGGCGAGCAGCCCGAACACGTCGGCGACCTCGGCGACGTCGTTCGCCGGCGGCATCGACGCGCACACGGTCGCGACGCGGCCGGGGTCGACCACGCGTACCGCGCACGACTCGAGACCGACGACCGCCCGATCATCTGAACGATTGCTCATATGTCGTCACCTTAATGACGGGCTCCGCCACCGCCAACCCCTACCCGAGCGTCCGCTTGACGGCGATCACGGCGACGTCGTCATCCAGGCTGTCCCCCGCGTACGCGCACAGGTCCTCGTGCAGGCGCTCGACGAGCCGCGCCGGATCGTCCTCCTCCCACGTGAGCAGGCGCTCCCGGAGGGGATAGAACGCGCCACCGGCGTCGCGGCACTCGATCACGCCGTCGGTGTACAGGAGCAGCAGGTCGCCGCGCCGGAAGGGAAACGTGTCGACGTGGGCGTCGGCCGCGGCCAGCTCCCCCAGGCCGAGCGGCGGCGCGGGCCTGGTCGCCCCGAGCTCTCTGACCTGACCGCCCGCCAGCAGCAGGGGCGGCGGATGCCCGCGGTTCACGACGTGCACGCACGGCTCCTCGTCGGGGATGTCCAGCACGGCGGCGGTCACGAAGTTCTCTTCCCCCGACCACTGCTCGCCGTCGCGCGACGCGGTGAGCTCGACGGACGCGGCGCCGTCCAGGAAGGTGAGCAGATCACGGAGCGGCGCCCGCTGATGGGCGGCCGCGCAGAACGCCCCGATGACCAGGGCGGCGCTGTCGACGGCGGTCAGGCCCTTGCCCCGGACGTCCCCGATGATCAATCGGGTGCCCCCGACGATGCGCGCCGCGCCGTACAGGTCGCCCCCGATCCTGGCCTCCTGCTGGGCGGTCAGGTACAGCGATGCGATGCGCAGCGGTCCGACCCGCTCGGGCAGGGGGCGCATCAGTGCCCGCTGGGCCGTCTCGGCGACCGAGCGCACGATCGCCAGCTCACGCTGATGCCGCTGCCGGGCGGCGGAGAAGAACACGATCAGGACCGAGACGAAGACGAGCGAGAACAGGTGGCTCTCGTACTCCGCGACCCCGCGCCAGCGGTCGGCCGTGCCGATGATCAGTTCGGCGCCGATGGCCACCGACCCGATCAGCGCGACCTCCACCGGTCCGGCGAAGGACGCCGTGAGCGCCGGCGCCACGATGAGCAGCGGGCCCAGGTGGATCTGCGGCCCGGCCGCGATGTCGGCCACCACGATCAGCACGACCAGCGACAGTGGCAGCAGCACCAGCGCATGGCCCTGCCACCATGTCCACGGACGGACCGAACAGCCGTTCCTGAACCCTCGCACCATCCCTGCCTACCCCCTCGTACGCGCCGACACCGGGACGGACGCCCCGTCCGGGCGGCGCTGCCGGCGGGCGCCGGTGGTCCGGCGCAGGACGTGGGCCGTGATCCGACGGGCGAGGCGCGGCGCCGGCCGGCTATTCGGGTGTCCGCCTGGGCACCGGTCGCCTATGCGGGTGCCCGTCTGACCGCGATGATGGCGACGTCGTCGTCCAGGCGTTCGTCGGTGTACGCGCACAGGTCCTCGTGCAGGCGCTCGACGAGCCGTTCGGGATCGTCCTCGCGCCAGCGCCGCAGCCGCTCCTGGAGGGGGTAGAACTCGCCGGCGACGTCGCGGGCCTCGATCACGCCGTCGGTGTAGAGGAACAGGACGTCGCCGTGGCCGAAGGGGAAGGTGTCGACCTCGGCTTCGACCGGGGCCAGGTCCCCCAGGCCGAGCGGCGGCGCGGGCCGGCCGGCGGCCAGTTCCGTGACCTTCCCCCGGGCCAGGAGCAGGGGCGGCGGATGCCCGCGGTTCGCGACGTGTACGCGCGGCTCCTCGTCGGGGATGTCCAGAACGGCGGCGGTGACGAACCGTTCCGCCCAGCCGGGGTCGTCGCACGAGGTCGGCTCGACGGCGGCGGCGCCGTCGAGGAAGGTGAGCAGTTCGCAGAGCGGCGACCGCTGGTGGGCGGCC
Source organism: Actinoallomurus liliacearum (assembly GCF_039542035.1). Taxonomy (NCBI): domain Bacteria; kingdom Bacillati; phylum Actinomycetota; class Actinomycetes; order Streptosporangiales; family Thermomonosporaceae; genus Actinoallomurus; species Actinoallomurus liliacearum. The sequence continues at coordinate 171,272 of NZ_BAABHJ010000003.1, read as the reverse complement.
GCCCAGAACGCCCCGACCACCAGGGCGGCGGTGTCGACGGCGGCCAGGCCCTTGCCCCGGACGTCCCCGATGATCAATCGGGTGCCCCCGACGATGCGCGCCGCCCCGAAGAGGTCGCCGCCGATCCTCGCCTCCTGCTCGGCGGTCAGGTACAGCGACGCGATGCGCAGCGGACCGAGCCGTACGGGCAGGGGGCGCATCAGCACCCGTTGAGCCGTCTCGGCGACCGAGCGCACGATCGTCAGCTCTCGCCGGTTCCGCTGCCGCAGCGCGGACACGAACATCATCACGCCCATGATCATGATCAGCGAGGACAACTGCATCTCGTACTCCGCGACCCCGCGCCACGTCTCCGAGACGCCCACGACCACGTACGACGTGATCGCCACCATCCCGATGATCGCGACCTCACTCGGGCCGGCGAAGCAGGCCGTCGTCGCCGTCGCCACGCTGAACAGCGGGCCCAGGTGGACCATGGGTCCGTTGACGAAGTCGGCCGCTCCGATCACCAGGATCAGCGCGAATGCCGGCACCAGCGGTGCGCGGCCCCGCCACCACGACCGCGAGCGGACCGGACTGTCAGCCCTCAACCGTCGCACCCTCCCTGCATACCCCCTGGTCAGAGGCGAACCGCAAGACTCTGTCCTAATGCCGGAGAGCGGTGTCGTCGACGGGTGTCCCCGCCCGCCGCTCAGGGGTGCGGACGTGCTCCGGCAGCAGACCGTAGACCATGATCCGGGCCATCACCTGGGACAGCAGCCGCCTGCCGTTCGGAGTCTCGAGGATCGCGGGCAGGCGTGGTTCCCCGTCGCCCAGAGCCTGGTCGACGACGCAACGCTGGATGATCCGCTGCACGCTCTGCGTGCCGATCGTCGGAACGGCCCGGCGGCGCTGGACGCGGCGCACCAGACCGGGGTTGAGCGTGCGGTCGAACCGCGCCGGGTCGGCCTGCGCGCGGTACAGCGGGTCGGCCAGCAGGTTGGCGGTCGCGACCGCGTCCTGGACGGCGAGGTTGATGCCGACGCCGCCGATCGGCGACATCGTGTGGGCGGCGTCACCGATGGCGAGCAGACCCGGCCGGTCCCATCGTGAGAGCCGGTCCAGGCCGACTTCGAGGAAGGCGACCCTGTCCCAGTCGTCGACCTCCCCCACCCGGTCGGCCAGGAACGGAACCAGCGCCGCCAGCCGGTTCCGCAGTGCCTCGAGCCCTTGGCCGCGGACCCGCTCGTACGACCCTTTGGGGATGAGGAAGGCGATCTGCCAGTAATCCCCGCGGTCGATCGTCGCGGCCATCTGGCCCCGGCCGATGTAGCCGCCGAGGCCGGTCGGGTCACCCGGTCGCCGGGAGATCCGCAGCCACAGGACGTCCATCGGCGCGCCGAGCTCGGTGGGGACCATACCGGCGGCGCTGCGCAGATCGGACCGGCGGCCGTCCGCGGCCACGGTGAGCACCGCCCGTAGCCCGTGCTCGCCGGAGGCGTCCCGGTAGCGCAGTCCGCGCACCGCGCCGTCCTGTTCGAGCGGGCCGAGGACCTCGGCCTCCATCCGCAACCGGAACGTCGGGTACCGCTGCGCGCGCTCGGCCAGCAGGGTCAGGAAGTCCCACTGCGGGATCATCGCGATGTGGCGGTACCGCCACCGGGTGAACCGCGTGAGGTCCGCGTCGATCAGCGGCCGGGTGTCCGTCGCGATCCGCAGCGTGGTCAGTTTCCGGTGCGGAAGGCCCTCCAGCTCGTCCAGCAGTCCGAGCTCGTCGATCACCCGCAGCGTGGACGGGTGCACCGTGTCACCGCGGAAGTCGCGGAGGAAGTCGCCGTGCTTCTCCAGCACCGTGGTCCGCACCCCGGCGCGGGCCAGGAGCAGGCCGAGCGTGATCCCGGCCGGGCCGCCGCCCGAGATCGCACACGTCGTGGTCAGATCCTCCGGCATCACCGATCCCCGCCCTCGATCGCGGCTGTTCGCGTACGGAGACGCGTCTGGCTCATACCCGGGCCAAGACTCGGGAACCCGGCGATCACCGACGGCCCGAGCCGATGATGCGGCCGGTGCCCCCCGGAGCCGCTGCCGTGGCCGGATGCGGCCAGCACTCTGTCACTCAGCGAGTTCGGCTACGTACGATCAGTGCATGTGGTCCCCCTCGCCGTTCGTCGGCCGTGGGGCACAGCTCGACAAGGTGCGGGCACTGCTGACGCACGGGACCGCTCGCGGAGTCGTGATCGTGGGCGCGCCCGGCGTGGGAAAGACGCGCCTGGCGGCGGAAGTGATCGCCGAGCTGGACCCGGCCCGGTTCACGGTGGTCCGGGCACAGGCGACCCTGGCCGCGTCCGCCCTGCCCTACGGGGCGTTCGCGCACCTGCTGCCTCCTGGTCCCGGTGCGGGTGGTCGCGCCGACGGCCACGGCTGGGCGGTCGACGCGCTGCTCGCCCGGAGCGGGCGGAACACGCTGGTGGTGGCCGTCGACGACGCGCACCGGCTCGACCCCGCGTCGGCCGCCCTCGTGGCCGACGTGGTCGCCCGGGGAGCGCGGCTTCTCGCCACGGTCCGCGGTGGGGAGGAGGTCCCCGCCCACGTCCGGCGACTGTGGCGGAACGGGCTCGTGCCGTCGCTGGAGCTCGGACCGCTCTCGGAGACCGAGACGGCGCGGATGCTGGCGCACTCGGTCCGCGGCCAGGTGGAGGCGGCGACCGCGCGGCGCCTGTGGCGGATCACCGAGGGAAACCCACTGTTCCTGCGCGAGCTCGTCCTCGCGGGCGCCCTGACCGAGAGCCGTGGCGTGTGGCGGCAGAAGGGCGGCCTGCCCGTCGTGCCACGGCTGTACGAGCTGATCGGCGGCCGGATCGGCGAGGTCGACGAGGAGGAGCGGGCGGCCCTCGAGCTCGTGGCGTTCAGCGAGCCGGTGGGCCTCGACATCGTCATGGGCCTGACGTCGCCCGCGGCCGTACGGCGCGTCGTCGACCGGGAGATCGTCATGGTGGTCGTCGACCGACGCCGACGGCTCGCGCGGCTGGCGCATCCGCTGTACGGCGAGGTGATCCGCGCGCGGACCGGTGGCCTGCGCGCCCGCAACCGGTTGCGGGCGCTGGCGGAGGCGACCGAGGCCACGGGGCTGCGCAGGCGCGACGACGTGCTGCGCGTCGCCGTCTGGCGGCTGCAGAGCGACAGCGTGACCGATGCCGCGCCCATGGTCGCGGCCTGCCGGCTGGCCTGGGCCGCGCACGACGTCGACCTGGCCATCCGGCTGGGGCGGGCGGCCGTGGATATCGGTGGTGGCGTGGACGCGGCGGTCACGCTGGGGGCCGTCCTGCACTTCGCCGACCGGCCCGGGGAGTCCGAGGCGGCGTTACGCCGGGCGGCCGACGAGGCGGTCACCGACCGCGAGCGCGCGCTCGTCGCCGCGGCCCTCGCCCGCGTGCTCCACGGTGGCCTCGGACGCGCCGCCGACGCCTACCGCGTCCTCGACGCCGCGGAGGCGGCGATCACCGCCCCGGAGTGGCGCCAGGAGCTGCTCGCGGTCAAGGCGTCCTGCGAGGTCCTCTCCGGGCGTATCGAACCGTCGCTGGCGCTGACGGCCCGCGTACGCGCGATGGGCCCACCGGTGCCGCGCGTGTCCGCCCGCCTGTCCGCCGTCGAGGGCAACGCGTTCGCGTGGAGCGGGCGCACCGAACGTGCGACGGCCGTGGTGAACGCGGCGCTCGCGACGGTTCGGGACTGGCGCGACGAGATTCCGGACGCCCTTCCCTGGCTCGGCCTGGCGCGCCTGACGGCCCGCGTCGTCGCCGGCGATCTCGGCGAGGCCGAGGAGCTGGCCGACGCCGGCTACCACGCGCTCGGCGAGTCCGGCACGTGGGACACCGGCGTCACGGTCCTCGCCGCCGTCCGCGGGCAGATCTGCCGCATGCGCGGCGAGGTCGGCGCGGCGATCCGCTGGTGCCGCGACGCCGTCGCGCGGTTCGGTGACGCCCCGGCCGGATTCGCCGGGCTCTGCTTCGGCGAGCTCGCCCACGCCCTGGCCCTCGTCGGCGACGTCCCGGCCGCCGAGGAGGCCCTGGCGGAGGCGGAGCGGCGTGCCCTGCCCACCTACCTCGCCCCGGACTTCCCGGCCGTGTCGGCCCGGGCCTGGGTGCACGCGGCCCGGGGCGACGTCGACCGGGCCGTCGAGGTCGCGGTCGAGGGCGCCGCACGCGCGCGGGCGAACGGCCTGGCGGCGTTCGAGATGTTCGCGCTGCACGACGTCGTACGCCTCGGCGCGGCCGGCCGTGCCGCCGACCGGCTCGCGGTCCTGGCGCGGCAGGTGGACGGGGTCCTCGCGCCGATGTGCGCGCGGCACGCCGCCGCGGCGGGCGATGGCGCCCGGCTGGACGCCGTGTCGGCGGAGTACGAACGGCTCGGCCTGACCCTGTGGGCCGCGGAGGCGGCGGCCCAGGCGGCGGCCGCCCACGAGTCCGCCGGCCGTGCCCAGGCGGCACGCGCGGCGAGCACCCGGGCGTGGCGGACCGCCCGCAGGTGCCAAGGCGCTCGCACCCCGGCCCTGGCCGCGATGGCGACCCCTGAGGTCACCGCACGGCAGCGCCAGATCATCCAGCTCGTCGTCGCCGGATCGAGCAATCGCGAGATAGCCGAGCGGCTCGGGCTCTCGGTCCGCACGGTCGAGAACCACCTGCTCAGAGCGTACGAGCGGCTCGGTGTCGGCGATCGCGCCGAGCTGGCGGACCTGTTCGGCCCGCCCGGCCATGGAGGTGTCACCTGATGGCGAGCATGTCGGTTCCCTACGATGCGGGCGTGCCGCCCCTCTGGCCGTTCGTCGGCCGTACGGCACAGCTCGACGCGGTGCGCGCGATCCTCGGTGACGGGTCCCGTGCCGGTGTGGTGGTGGCCGGTCCCGCCGGTGCGGGCAAGAGCAGGCTGGCCGCCGAGGCCGTCTCGGGACTGACCGGACGCACGGTCGTGGCGGTTCGCGGCACGACGGCCGCCGCCGACCTTCCCTTCGGCGCGATCGCCCACCTGCTCCCGGAGCGGTTCCCGACCGAGGGCGGCGCGAACCCCCTCCGCCGGGCGGCGGAGGCCGTATGTCCCCCGGGCGGCGGTGCGCTCCTGCTCACCGTCGACGACGCGCACCTGCTGGACGCCGCCTCGGCGGCGCTCGTCCACCAGATGGTGCTGCACCGCAGAGCCCGCCTGCTGGCGACCGTCCGCAGCGGCGAACCCGCGCCCGATCCCATCGTCGCCCTGTGGAAGGACGGTCTGGTCCGGCGCCTCGAACTCGAGCCGTTTCCGGTCGAGGAGACCGGTCGCCTGCTCACCCGGGTGCTCGGCGGGCGGGTGGAGACGGCGACCGTGCGACGGCTCTGGCGGGTGACGCAGGGAAACCTCCTCTACCTGCGGGAGATGGTGATCGCCGGCCGTACGTCCGGGGCCCTCGACGAGATCGGCGGACAGTGGCGCTGGGACGGCGACCTGTCCCTGACGTCCCGGCTCCGCGACCTCGTCGAGGCCCGCATCGGCGACCTCGACGAGGACGAACGCCGGACGCTGGAGTTCGTCACGTTCGGCGAGCCGCTCGGCGCGGACATCCTCGTCCGCCTCACCGGCGCCACGGCCGTCGAGCGCTGCGAGGCACGCCAGCTCATCACCGGTTTCCGGGACGGCCGCCGGCTCCAGGTGCGGCCCGCGCATCCGCTGTACGGGGAGGTCGTCCGCGCCCGCGCGGCGCCCGAACGCACCCGGGAACTCCTCGCCCGGCTCGCCGACGCCGTCGAGGCGACCGGGCCACGACGGCGCGAGGACGCGCTGCGGGTCATCGTGTGGCGGCTCGACAGCGGCACGGCCCGGCGGCCTCGTCCGCTGATCACGGCCTGCCGTCTGGCGATGTCCGTCTTCGACATCACACTGGCACAGCGGCTGGGCCGGGCCGCGGTCGCCGCGGGCGGTGGTCCGGCCGCCGCCGTTCCGCTGGCCTACGCGCTGTTCTTCGACGACCGGCCGGAGGAGGCCGAGCAGGTCCTGCGCCAGGTCATGGGCGCCCCGGCCGCCGACCACGACCGGTCCGGCTACGCGTGGACCCGCACGCTCGGGCTCACGTGGAGCGTGGGGGACGCCGACGCGCACCGGGTCGTCGAGGAGGCCGCCTCCACCGTCACCGACCCGGAGGTCCGCCAGGACCTGATGATCGCGAGCGCGTTCGTCCACTTCTTCGCCGGGCGCCCCCTCGACTCCGACCGGCAGCTCGCGGCGGCGCGCCGGCTCGGCGCCGTCGTGAACCCGGCGAGCGCGGCCGAGGCCGCGGTCGTCGAGGGCCTCCGGCTGGCGCACGGCGGGCACTCCGTCCGCGCGCGGGCCCTCGCCGACGCGGCCCTGCGGGAGGTCACGCGCTGGCGGGACGACGCGCCCGACGCGTACTGGAGTCTGCAGTGCGTCCGGCTGCTCTCGTCGCTGTTCGAGGGCGACCTGACCGCGGCCGAGGAGGTCACCGGCCTGACCCGGCGGCTCATGCGGGAAGAGGCCCCCTGGCGGCTGGGCATGGCCGGGTTCGACGGCCACCGTGCCCAGATCCGCCTCCTCCTGGGGCGGCCCGCGGACGCGGTCCGCTTCTCCCGGGACGGCATCTCGCAGCTCGGTGGGTACAAGGCCGGGTTCGCCGGACTGTGCTTCGGCGAACTCGCCCATGCCTCGGCCCTGCTCGGTGACCTGGCGACCGCCGAGGGGGCCCTCACCGCCGCCGCGGACCGGTCGCTCAAGACGTTCGTGCCGATCGACTTCCCCGCCGTGCTCGCCCGCGCGTGGGTGCACGCCGCCGCCGGCGACCTCGACACGGCCGTGACCGCCGCGCTGGCCGCCGCCGGCGACGCCGAGACCCACGGGCTGCGCTGCTACCGGATGTTCGCCCTGCACGACGCCGTACGCCTCGGGGCCGCTCCCCTGGTCGCCGCGGAGCTGGCCGATCTGTGCGCGTCCGTGGACGGCCCGCTCGCCACGCTCTGCGCCCGGCACGCGTCCGCCGCCGTCGCCGGAGACGGCCCGGAACTCGACGCGGTGTCCCGCGCCTTCGAGCGGATGGGCATGCTGCTGCACGCCGCCGAGGCCACCGCGCAGGCCGCCGCCGCGTACGCTCCCGGCGATCGGGCCGGCGCGTTCGCCACCTCCCGAGCCTGGGCTCTCGCCGGGCGCTGCCAGGGCGCGCGGAGCCCGGCCCTGCGCGGGCTCACGCCACCGCGGCTCACGGCGCGGCAGCGGGAGATCGCCGGTCTCGCCGCGGCGGGGCTGAGCAACCGGGAGATCGCCGATCGTCTCGTGCTGTCACCCCGTACGGTCGCGAACCACCTCGTCGGTGTGTACGGTCGGCTCGGCGTCGGCGATCGCGCCGCCCTCGCCGACCTGCTCCCCCACATCTGACGGGGCCCGGCTCGGCCTCGCCCCGCATTTGAGTACGGCCTACTCATGCCCCGGCCGCGCGCCGTTCCTAGCGTGGTCGTCGACCGCCGGAGAACCGGCGGCCGGACGGGGAAGGGGCAGCGATGGCCAAGTTGTACGCGTCGTGGGTACCGGGGTACTCCTTCGTCCCCCAGGCCATGGGCCCGGCGACGCTCGACACGAGGAATCAGCCGTTCGTCGACGTCAACGGTCTTCGTGAGGGGTTCGGGGCCCACTACTACCTCAAAGAGGGGCAGGCCAACTGGTTCCACGTGGCGATCCCGACACCGGTCATCGTCGAGGACCGCCGCGCGACCCTCGGCCGGGTCATGGTGCTCTTCGCGGTCACCGAGCAGTTCGCCGCCCTGGAGGCCGTGGACGTGTGGGACGGTCCCAACCGGATCCTGCACCGCGAGGGGCTGAGCGTCGACGGCAACCACTCCACAGGCCTCGACGCCGTCAACACCTGGAACGTCAACCACGACGGCATCGCGTGGGGCGTCGGGATCTCCATGGCGTTCTCGGCCCCGGGAGGTGGCGAGATCTACTTCGCCTCCGCCGGCGGCGACTTCTTCCACAACATCTGATCCCACGCCTCGGCCGTCGCGGGGGCGCCGGCCGAGGCCGCTCCGGTCCGTACGGGGACCGGGCCCATCGACAGACGGGGAGGAGGCCTCGATGGCCGCCAGAACATCGATCCAGGAGCCGACCGGGGCACGTCGTGGCACCGGCCGGAGAAGCCGAGCGACACTGGCGGCCATCGCGTGCGCCGCCGCCCTGCTCGGCGGCTGCGACAACGGCGCCGTGGGGGGCGGCTCGGGCGGCGGCGACCACGGCGGTTCCGGCGGAGGCGGGGGCGGCGGTGCCGGCAACGGAGGAGGGAACGGCGGCGTCGGCGGTGGCGGCGCGCATTACGGCTTCGGTCTTCCCTCCGGCCCGACCAGCGGCCAACCCCTCGGCAGGATCTACGGAGCGATCCAGACGCACGACTGTGACGGGGCGCAGGAGATCCTGCGCCAGAGCTCCCCAATCGGCGAATTCGAAGGACTCCTGAGCGTCGGTATCCTCCTCTGCCGCAAGAAGGAGGACACCGCACGGAACGAGATCTCCGAGATCACCGTACCGGCGTTCTCCTCGGGCACCTGGTACCTCTGCGAACTCTGGCGCGCGGAAAGGTCGGTGGTCTATCAGCGGCCACGGTCGGCGTACGGCACCTGTCCAGCACCTCCCGTCGGATCCACCGAACCCTCGCCGTCGGACGAAGGAGACTCGTCCGAGCCATCGGTCTCCGCCGAACCATCCGACTCCGCGGAGTCCTCGTCCGGAACCGGCGGCTGATCGGATGCCGGGAGAGCCCCCGGAGCGCGGAACGGCCTCGCCGGCGCCGCCGACCGCCTCGGAGACGGCCCCGGGAACATCCGCATCCTCCCCGGCCGAGAGCGGCGGCGACGGCGGGAAGGGCAACGAGATCCTCCGCTGGCTCATCGGCGCCGTCGCCAACGCCACCGTCCTGACCGCCCTGCTGGTGTATTTCGGCTGGCAGCGCAACGACGTGCAGTCGCAGGAGCTCGGTTTCGACGAGAGCATCCTCGGGATGTCGACCCGGGACTATGTGCTCCGCAGCGTCTGGCCGGTGCTCGTCCTCCTGCTGACGATCGCGATCGGCGGGATGGTGTGGCTCCAGTGGGACGACCGGCTCGTGCGCCGGATCCGGGCCGGTGGGCGGGACGACCGCGTGGTCCGGTGGACGCTTCGGGTGCTGCCGTTCGCCTGGCTCATCCTGCCGGGAGCCGTGTGGATCGTCGGCTACGTGTGGCGGGCCGCCGCGTACGTCGCCTTCCCCTTCAGCATCGGCGCCGGCGTCCTCCTCCTCGTCTACGCCATCCAGCTGCGGGGCATGCTTCCCGGGGCGAGCGAGCCCCCGCCGGGGAGGGTGCCGCTGTTGCGCGCGTTCGCCGCGATCATCGTCGGCGTCTCGCTGTTCTGGGGGGCGTCCGACTACGCGACCATCCAGGGGTACGCGATGGCGGACCGCTTCGCCGCCGGCATCCGGAACCTGACCCAGGTCGTCGTCTACAGTCCCAAGCGGCTGTACCTCACCGCGCCGGGCGTGACGGAGACGACGCTCACCGACGAGAAGGCGGCCTACCGCTACCGGTACACCGGCCTGCGGCTGAACCTGCACACGGGCGGCCACTACGTCCTGGTCTCCGACGGCTGGACCCCCCGGCACGGCGTGGTCATGCTGATCGCCGATGACGACCCCGTACGCCTGGAGTTCGTACGCGACCGGTGAGCCGAATCCTGTCAGTGCCGAGGGTTCTCGTCGTCCGAGCGACGGAAACCCTCGGCGCGGCGGGCGGGCCGCAGGATTCCCCGGCCGCCGGCGTCAGTGGGCGGCGGGGACGGTGCGGTGCTCGCGGACGCGCGGGTGGCTCGTGGGCTCCGGGGTGCGGGCGGCGACCGCCTTGAGGGCCGGGCGGCGCCGCATCCAGAAGTTGTTCCGGGCCCAGTCGAGGCCGTCGCGGCTGTCCGCGCCCACGAGGGGGCCGAGCACGGCCAGGGCGATGAACATCGCGAACACGATCCACATGGTGGACTCTCCTCCGTCATCAGTCTTCTTCGCGGTTGGTACTTACATTGTCGGCTCCGCAACTATGAAGGTCCAGCGAGCATTACTGCATGAAATCTGTAAGCTCTCCTGAATGATTGATCTGACCCGGTTGCGGGTGCTTCGCGAGCTTCAGCTGCGCGGCACGGTCGGCGCGGTCGCCGACGCGCTCGGCTACAGCCCCTCCGCGGTCTCCCAGCAGCTCGCCCAGCTTCAGAAGGACGTCGGGGTGCGGCTCACCGAACGGGTGGGACGCCGCCTGCGGCTGACCGAGGCCGGGGAGACCCTGGCCCGCGCCGCCGACGGCCTGCTCTCCCAGGCGCGACAGGCCGAGGAGGCCGCACGGGCCGCGTCCGGGGTCGTGGCCGGGACCGTCCGGGTCGTCGCCTTCCAGACCGCGCTGCTCAACGTGGTGGCGCCCGCGCTGGACGCCCTGTCCAGCCGCTACCCGGACCTCGTCGTCGAGGTGCTCGACGACGAGTTCGAGCGCGCCCTGCAGGCCCTCGTCCTGCAAGAGGTCGATCTGGTCATCAGCAACCAGTACGACGCCGTCCGGCGCCCGCGTACGGCCGGGCTGGCCGACGAGCTGCTGCTCACCGAGCCGATCCGGCTGATCCTGCCGGCCCGGCACCGCCTGGCCGCCTCGGAGTCGGCGGTGCGGGTGGCCGACCTGGCGGGCGAGGTCTGGGCGTCCGGGTATCCGGGGACCGCGCACGCGGAGCTCATCGAGCGGATCTGCGTGGAGCACGGCGATTTCCGGCCCGAGATCCGGTACCGCTCCAACGACCTGCTCGTGACCCTCGCGCTCGCCGCGCACGGCCAGGCGGTCGTGCTGCTCCCCGAACTGGTCCGGTTCACCGACCAGTCCGGGATCGCGGTGCGCGACCTGGCCGACACCGACGTACGGCGCCGCGTGATCGTGTGGACCCGCCGGGACGGTGACGTACGGCCCTCGGTGCGCGCGGTGCTCGACGCCCTGCGCGCCGCCGCCGACGGGCTGGCCGCCGTGCGCCCGGGCGTGACCCGCGGCGAGTGATCCCCTATGGGGCCTGGTCGGAGCGCTCGTCCTGCTGCTCGCTCCAGGGGCGAGGTGTATTCAGCGTTACCCCGGAGACGGAAGACCACACCCTGGGCGTCGCGTCGGCCCGTCGGTTGAATCGAGCCCATGAACAACTCACGCACACGAAGATCGCTGGTGCTCGTCGGGGCCGTTCTGGCCGCCTCCATGGCGGGCGGCGCCGCGACCGCCTCGGCCGCTTCCCCGGCCACGGGCACGCTGCCGCCGCTGGACCCCACGGTGCTGCGCGCCGCGATCGGCGGGCTGCCGAACGCCACGGTGACGGGCGCGATGGTGAAGATCACCGGGCCCGCCGGCCAGTGGAGCGGCACCTCCGGCGTCGGGAACGTCCGGACCGGGACGCCCGTTCCCGCGAACGGCCGGTTCCGGGCCGGCAGCATCTCCAAGGTGTTCACCGCCGTGGTCGTCCTCCAGCTCGCCGCCGAGCACAAGGTCGACCTCGACCAGTCCGTCCAGCACTACCTGCCGGGCCTGCTGCCCGCCGCGTACCCGAAGGTCACCGTCCGGCAGCTCCTCGACCACACCAGCGGACTGCCGACCGGCGGCAGCCTCGGCGAGCCGCAGGGCGACCCGAATCAGTGGTTCGTGGACCACCGTTTCGACAGCTGGACGCCCCAGGAGATCGTCGCCGACGCGATGAAGAACCCGATGGACTTCGCGCCCGGCACCCGGCAGCGCTACAACGGGATCAACTACTTCGTCGCCGGACTGCTCATCGAGAAGGTGACCGGGCGCTCCTACGCCCACGAGGTGCAGCGGCGGATCCTCCGGCCGCTGCACCTGAACGCCACGTACATCCTGGACCGGCGGGACCCGCGCCTGCCCGGCCCGCACTCCCACGGCTACGTCGCGGTGACCACGAACGGCACCACCGTGCTGCACGACGTGTCCGAGCAGAGCCCCTACCCGTGGGCCGAGGGCGGAATGATCTCCAGCGCGGACGACCTCACCCGTTTCATCCGCGCCATCTTCCAGGGCCGCGTGGTGCCCCGGTCCGTGCTCGGCGCGATGTTCACCGTGCCGAACGTGGAGTACGCCGACCGGAACAACTGCAACCTCGGGCCGGGCGCCGGCCGCGCCTGTTACAGCGCGGGCCTGATGCGGACGACGCTGCCGAACGGCCTGACCGGCTGGGGCAAGACCGGCTCCCGCCCCGGCTACACCAGCGGCATGTTCGCCACCCGCGGCCTCCGCCGCGTCCTCGTCTACTCCCTCAACCCGACGGGCAACAAGGACGGCTCGGAGCAGCCCTACGTCATGAAGATCGCCGCTGCGGCCTTCGACCCGTCACTCGGCGCTCCCCAGAAGTCCGTGCCCGGCCCGCGCTGACGCCGTCCTCAGCGAGGGCGGCGAGGGCCGGCGTCGCGCTCGCGGCGGACAGTGGGCTTGCGCCCCTTGATGGTGGTCCTGCGGAGGGCCTTGATCACGTCGTCGGCCGCGCCCTCGGGGATCTCGACCAGGGAGAACCGGTCGGCGATCTCGATCGTGCCGATGTCGCGTCCGGCCAGGCGGGACTCGCCGGCGATCGCGCCGACCAGGTCCTGCGGCCGGATGCCCGCGCTGCGGCCGGCGCCGACGAACAGCCGGGTCATGCCCTCCGCGGGGCCGCGGTCGCGGCGATCGCGGCGGCCGCCGTCCCTGCGGTCGCGGCCGTCCCGCCGGTCGCGGCCGTCACGGCCGGGCTTGTAGGTGACCTCCGGGATCTCCTCCTCGTCGACCGTCGCCCCGCTGGAGTCGTAGGCGAGCTTGACCGCGGCGAGGGCGACCTCCATGACGTCGAACTCCTCGGCGAGCGGCTCGACGACCGCGAGGAACTGCTGCAGGTCGTCCTCGAGCAGGCTCTCCTGCAGCGCCGCGCGGGTCAGCTCCATGCGCCGGGCCCGCAGGTCGGCGACCGTGGGGACCTTCTGCACGGCGATCCGCTGCTTCGTCTGGCGTTCGATCGCCTTGAGCATCCGGTGCTCGCGCGGCTCGGCGAGGGTGATCGCGACGCCCTCGCGGCCCGCGCGGCCGACCCGGCCGATGCGATGCACGTACGTCTCGGGCGCGGAGGGCACGTTGTAGTTGACGACGTGGGTGAGCGACTCGATGTCGAGCCCGCGCGCGGCCACGTCGGTGGCGATGAGCAGCTCGGCGGTCCCGTTGCGCAGCCGGCCCATGACCCGGTCCCGCTGCTCCTGGCTCATCCCGCCGTGCAGCGCCTCGGCGCGGTAGCCGGAACCGTTCAGGCTCTCGGTGAGCTGGTCGACCTCCTCGCGCGTACGGCAGAAGACGATCGCGGCGGTGGGCGACTCGACGTCGAGGAGCCGGCCGAGCGCCGCCGGCTTGTGGGCCCGGCCGACGACGTACGCGTCCTGCCGCACCTTCGGCGCCTCGCCCGGGGCGGGCGCCTCGCGGCCCATCTGGATCCGGACGGGCTCGCGCAGGTAGCGCCCGGTGATGTTCTCGATGCGCGGCGGCAGCGTCGCCGAGAACAGCACGGTCTGCCGTTCTTCCGGCGTCTCCTGGAGGATCGCCTCGATGTCCTCGGCGAAGCCCATGTCGAGCATCTCGTCGGCCTCGTCGAGCACGACGGCGCGGACGGTGTCCAGCTTCAGGGTGCCGCGGCCGATGTGGTCGAGGGCCCGGCCCGGCGTGGCCACCACGACGTCGACCCCGCGCTCGATCGACTTGATCTGCCATCCGATCGGCTGGCCGCCGTAGATCGGCAGCGCCCGCACGCCCATCTCCCGGCCGTACCGGTGGAACGCCTGGGAGACCTGGACGGCCAGCTCCCGGGTCGGCACGAGGACGAGGGCGACCGGTCCGGCGCCCCGGCGGCCCTCGGCGGACGTCCGCTGCAGGATCGGCAGCGCGAACGCCGCGGTCTTGCCCGTCCCCGTCGCGGCCTGGCCGACGAGGTCGCTGCCATCGATCAGCGGTGGGATCGCCTCACGCTGGATGGGCGTGGGCTCCTCGTAGCCCAGCCCGGACAGCGCGTTCAGCAGCTCCGGCCGGAGCCGCAGGTCCGCGAAGCTCGTCGCGCCGTCGTCCGCGCCTTCGGCCACGCCATCGCCCATGCCTTCGGCCGCGCCGGCGTCCGTACCGTCGGCCGCGCCGGCGTCCGTACCGTCGGCCGCGCCGGCGTCCGTGCCTTCGGCCGCGCCGGCGTCCGTACCGTCGGTCACAACGGCGTCCGTGCCATCCGTTACGCCGTCGGACTCGTTCGGGGTCATCATCGACTGGTCCTTCCCAAAGCTCACCTCTACGCCTACACCGTCCCGATCGGCGCCGTGCGACCGCACCCCAAGTTGGAGCGTTCCCCATGGGCGGGACCGCTGGGACGGGCGCGCGGGAGGGCACGGCCGGAGGGGGCCGGAACGCTCAAGGTGGGTGGGTGCCGGGACGACGCGCCGATCAGGGCTTGCGCCCCACGCCCGCGATCGCCCAGAAGCTCTCAGGGTCGACGGCGGGTACGCCGGAGTCCGGACGCCAGGCCGGGACCTTGACGATACCGGGCTCGGCGATCTGAAGTCCCTCGAAGTAGGGCTCGACGTCCGCCAGGGTGCGGACGTTGCGCCGCCGGCTGCCGCGGACGATCAGTTCGTCCTGGTAGAGCTCGGCGAGCTTCTCGGTGACCTCGGGCCGGGTGTCGGAGATGGGGTGGGTGATGGCCACGTGACTGCCGGAGGCGATCGCCCGGCGGAACCCCTGGACGACGCGCAGCGCGACGTCGTCCTCCGGAATGACGGTGAGCACGCCGACGAGCAGGATCCCGACCGGCTGCGTCAGGTCGACCAGCTCCGTCAACCGCGGATGGGCGAGCAGTTCGTCGGGGTCGCGCATGTCGGCGCGGATGACGGCGGTCCGGGAGGAGTCGGGGAGCAGCGCCTGAGCGTGGTTGACGACGAGCGGGTCGTGGTCGACGTACACGACGCGCGCGTCGGGAGCCGTGGCGCGCGCGGCCTCGTGCACGCTTCCCTGGGTCGGCAGCCCGCAGCCGACGTCGACGAACTGCCGGATCCCGGCGGCCGCCATGAAGCGCACCGCGCGGTTCAGGAAGCCCCGGGACTCCCGTGCCATCATCGGCAGTTCGGGCGCCAGGGTGAGGGCACGTTCGGCGGCCGCCCGGTCGGCGGCGAAATTGTCCTTGCCGCCGAGCATGTAGTCCATTATCCGGGCCTCGTTGGGCATGGTCGGGTCGAAGCCGGATGACCTCGCACCAGACTGCACCTTCGCCCCCTCACCGACCACCACGGGTCGAATGATCCCAGAAACCGACGCCTACCGCTGAACTACGCGACAACGGTTCAAAGCGGAGCATCCGGAAGATCCTCCGGCCGTACGATCGTCAGGTCCTCCTTCATCGGCGTGCGCAACTCGGCGACCCGCTGCGCGTGGTGCTCGGTGATCCGCTGGAACACCTGCCGGGCCGCGCGGCCGTTGCCGAACCGCGCCCCACGCGGGTAGCGCTCGAAGAACTCCAGCAGCCGGGCGAGGGTCTCGTCCGGCAGGTGGTAGTCGTGCTGCCGGGCCTGGTGCTGCACGATCCGGACGAGCTCGTCGGAGGAGTAGTCCTCGAAGGTCAGCGTGCGGGTGAACCGCGACGCCAGTCCCGGGTTCGAGTCGATGAACCGCTCCATGTCGCCGGGATAGCCGGCGGCGATCACCACGACCTCGTCGCGGTGATCCTCCATCAGCTTGACCAGCGTGGCGATGGCCTCCTGCCCGAAGTCGTTGCTCTGCCCGTACGGCACCAGGGCGTACGCCTCGTCGACGAACAGCACGCCGCCCAGCGCCCGCTTGAAGACCGCCTGCGTCTTCGGCGCGGTGTGGCCGACGTACTCGCCGACCAGGTCGCCGCGGTCGGTCTCGACCAGGTGACCGCTGGACAGCAGCCCGAGCGCGGCGAGGATCCGCCCGTAGAGCCGGGCGACCGTGGTCTTGCCGGTACCGGGGTTGCCGGCGAAGACCAGGTGCCGCGACAGCGGCGGCGGCGAGAGCCCCACCTCCTCCCGGCGCTTGACCATCTGCATCAGCTTGGCCAGCGAGGCGACCTCCTGCTTGACGCGGCTCAGGCCGACCAGCCGGTCGAGCTCGGCGAGCAGGTCGGCCAGGTCCTCCTTGCCGTCGCCCTCGGCGAGGGCGCCACGGGCGGCGCCGGCGGGCGACGCCCCGGGCCGCAGCACGGCGGGCCGGCTGCGCTCGGCGGCCGGAATGGCGCTGGTCGCGACGTTGCCGGTCCGGCAGTCCTGGAAGACCGGCTCGGCGCCGTCCGCGACGGTGAGGTCCTCCTTGGTGTCGTGCACCAGGCAGCGGCGCACGGTCGGCGTGGCGTGCGGGCCGACGTACAGCGAGGGAAAGCCCGTCTCGGAGATGTCGCAGTCCTCGAGCACCCCGGCGGCGCCCTCGTTGAGGTACACGCCGTTCTTCCCGCACCGGGCGATCGTCACCGACCGGACCCGCGGGCGCGCGCCCGTCCAGATCACCAGCGCGCTGCCCTCGGTGTCGCAGATCTCGGCGTCCTCGATCCACGCGTCGCTGCCCTCGTCGAGGAAGATCCCGGCCGAACCGGTCCTCGAGACCTTGCCGCCGCGGATCAGCACGCCCGTGTCGGGCCCGACCTCGATCCCGGTGCGCGCCACGTCGGAGACGTCGCAGTCGTCCAGGAGAGGCCGGTGCCGGGTGGTGATCTGGGCGCCCATCTCGACGTCGCTGATCCGGCACTCGCGCAGCACGGCATCGGCCCCCTCGATCGACACCCCGGCCAGCCGGGCGCGTTCGATCCGGGTCCGCTCGGCGAACAGGTCGGCGCGCTCGTCGACCCGTACGCCGTGCTCGGGCGTCTCGCGGACGTGGCAGTCCTGAAGCGTGGCCCGCGCGCCGCCGCCCAGGTGGACGGCGGTGAACGCCGTCCTGGCGATCTCGCACTCCCGCAGCGAGACGACCGCGTCGCCCTTGCAGTGCACCCCGTTGGCCCCCGACCGGGCGAACACCGAACGGCGGGCGCGCACGGCGGCCGCGCCGGTGACGACCAGCGCCGTTCCGGAGACGTCGACCGCGCGCACGTCCTCCAGGTCCAGCCGGCACGTCCCGGTCGCGACGATCGCCACGGCGTCCGTCTCGCGGACCTGGCAGTCCTTCAGCCGGGCGGCGGCCTCACCGCGGACGAGCACGCCCTCCGCCTTGGTACGCACGATCTCGCAACCCTCGAGCCGGACCCGGCGGTCCTCCAGCCCGGCGGAGGCGCCCTCGGCCTCGTCCCCCCGGTGCGCCGCGGCCGGCGCCTGCTCCGCCGCCCCTGCGGAGTCCTCCAGGCGCACGCCCTGCGCCCCGGAGTCGTGCAGCTCGCACCCGCGAAGGGAGGCGTACGCCGCCGCGCTGATGACCAGCGCCGCGTCCCCCGACCCGCCGATCTGGCAGTCGGTGAAGATCCCGTGGGCGGCACCGCTGAGCTGCAGGCCGGGACCGCGCGCCCGGTCGACGACGGTGCGGACGCACTCGACCTGGACGGAGCCGTCGAGCCGCACGCCCGCGCCGGCCACGGACCGTACGGTGCAGTCCGCGATGATCCCCTTGCTGGTGCCCGTCACCCGCACGCCCGCCTGACCGGCGTCGCGCACGCCGCAGCCGCGCAGGGTGAAGGTGGCGTCGGTGAAGGTGATGCCGCCACCGCTGATCTCACAGCGTTCGAGGACCGGCGCGCCGTCGCGGCCGAGCACGGCCACGTCCGCCGACCCGGCCGCCTCCAGCGTCAGGTCGCGCACGGTCGCCGAGCAGCCGTGCAGGCTCAGCGCGGGCCCGTGCGGCGAGACGACGCGCACCGTGCCCGCTCCCTTGGCGGCGACGATCGTGACGTTCCGGTCGACGATCAGCGCCTCGTTGTAGACGCCGGGCTGGACGGAGACCACCGCGCCGTCGGCCGCGGCCCGCACGGCGGCGCCGATCGTACGATGCCCGCCCCAGGCGCCGGGCGCGACGCGCTGCCAGCCCGCCTTGACACGGAACTCCTCACGATCCGTGTTCCCTGGCATACCCACGCGATCAAGCTTGCCAGGCTCACCTGCCGCACGCGAGTGCCCGGCCCCACCATTCCCCCGCCGTATCGTCCGATTCGTGATGCGGCAACCGTTACCACGTCGAACCTGTGAGTGAGATCATGACGCATGCCCTACCGTGCGCGACCGTTCGGCTACCCGAGCCGGGCGAGCATGCCGGACCGGAGGACCGCCCTGCTGGCGGGCCTGGGACTGGCCGCCACGGCGGTCGGCGGCTGCGCCCTGACCGCCTCCGCGAACGACTACCGGAAGGGGACCCTGCCGATCGCGACCGGGCTCGCGGACGGGGTCTACTACCAGTACGGACGCCGGCTCGCCCGGCTCATCGGCGACCGTCTCCCGGGCGTGCGCGCCTCGCCGGACGTCACGAGCGGGTCCTTGGACAACCTTCGGTGGCTGCGATGGGGCGGCGACCGGCTGGCGTTCACGGCGGCCGACGCCGCCGGCACGGCCGTGACCGCGCCCGGCGAGCCGATCCGGGCGCTGGCCCGCCTGTACGACGACTACCTCCACCTGGTGGTCCTGGAGTCGTCGAATTTCCGCACGATCGACGACCTGCGCGGTCACCACGTCGGGGTCGGCGCGAAAGGGTCGGGCGTGGAGCTCGTGGCCCGGAGGGTGCTGGCCGCCGCCGGTCTGACGGAGCTCGTCACCCCGATGCGGATCGGCCTGGACTACTCGGCCGCCGCACTGCGGTCGGGCCTGGTCGACGCGTTCTTCTGGTCCGGTGGCCTGCCGACCGCCGGGATCGCCGAGCTGGCCGGGCGGGTGCCGCTCCGCCTGATCCCGTTGGGCGGCCTGGCGCCGGAGGTCCGCCGGCACTACGGGCCGTACTACCGCACGGCGACGATCCCGAGCGGCACGTACGTGAACGTCGACGAGACCCAGACGATCGCCCTCGCCAACTTCCTGGTCGGCCCCGCCTCATTGGACGACGGGCTCGCCTACCGCGTCACCGAGATCCTGTTCCGGAACCGGGACGCCCTCGCGGCGGCCGTGCCCTCGGCGGAGCTGCTGGACGTGGGCAGCGCCGTCCAGACCGATCCGGTGCCGCTGCACCCGGGGGCCCTGCGGTACTACCGGTCGGTCAAACGCTGACGGCGGGCACCGCGATCGAGGGGGGTACCGGCCGGTCAGGCGCCGACGGCGGACACCGCCATCGTCACGCGCAGGCCGGCGCCGTCCGCGGCGGCGATCTCCAGCCGGCCGCCGCTCGCCTCGAGGAGCGTACGGGCGACCGACAGGCCGAGCCCGGAGCCGTCGACGTTCTGGTGACCCGGGCTGCGCCAGAACCGGTCGCCGATGCGGGCGAGCTCCTCGGGCGGCAGGCCGGAGCCCTCATCGGTGACGCGGATCTCGACGTCGTCCCCGACCTCGGCGAGCTCGACGGTGACGGCCGACCCCTCGGGGGAGAACTTCAGCGCGTTGTCGATCACCGCGTCGAAGGCGCTGCCGAGACCGGTGGGGTCCGCGGCGCCGAGCACCGGCCCCGCCCACTTCCGGCGCACCTCGATGGCCCGCGCGTCCGCGACGACCTGCCAGGCGGTGACGCGTTCGTCGACCAGGACGGCCAGATCGATGGTCTCCACCGTGGCGCCGCCCTCCTCGGCGAGGGCGAGCTCCAGCAGGTCGTCCAGGACCCGCGTGAGACGCTCGGCCTCGTGCCGGAGGTCCTTGATCTCCTCCTCCGACCCGGGCGGCAGGGACAGCGCCAGGCCCTCCAGCCGCAGCATGACGGCCGACAGCGGGTTGCGCAGCTGGTGCGACGCGTCGGCCACGAAGGCGCGCTGGCGTTCCATCGTGGCCTCCACCTTCTGCACCATCTCGTTGAACGACGTCGTGAGGCGGCGCAGCTCCGGCGGGCCGCTGGCGCCCGCCACGCGCGCGTCGAGGCGTCCCGTCGCGATCGTGTGGGTCACCGTGTCGAGCGCGCGGACCGGACGCAGGATCCAGGTGGCCAGCAGGTGGGCGAGCGCGAGGAAGAGCAGCACCGCGACGGCCTCCACGGCGGCGAGCACCGACCAGTCCCCGGTGACGGCGGCCCGCATCCGGCCCGTCGGCGAGACCGTGACCACGGCGCCGACGACGTCGCCGTTCCGCGTGACCGGCGCCGTCACGACGAGCGGGCCGTGCTCCCACGGCCAGATGGTGTCGCCGTTGGCGCTGTGCCGGCCGGCGAACGCCTGGCGCAGCCCGGCGCGGACGGCGGCCGCGTCGGTGCCGGGATAGCCGGCCGTGGTGACCAGCGTCGAGTGCTGGCGGTCGACGACCGCCGCGGCCACCCCGTAGACGTCGTGGTAGCGGGTGAGCTCGGCGCCGATGTCCGAGGACGCGCCGAGCGGCGCCCCGGCCGCGATGGACGCGAACCGCGTCGTGTCGTCGAGCCGGTCCTGGAACAGGGCGTCCTGGTGCTGCCGGACGATGCTCGTGGCCAGCGGGACGCCGAGCGCGAGCAGGCTGCAGATGACCAGGGTGTTGAGGACGAGGATCAGGCGGGCGCGCACGGTCGGGTCAGGGGTGCGGGGGCGCGGGTCGGGGGCTCGCGGCCGGGGGGCGGACGTCCGCGGTGACGCGATAACCCACGCCGCGGACGGTCTGGATGGCGCCGGGCACCTTCAGCTTGGCGCGCAGCGAGGCGACGTGGACCTCCAGCGTCCGCTGGTTGCCCTGCCAGTTCGTCTGCCACACCTCGCTGATCAGCTGGTCGCGCGGGCAGACCACGCCGGGCCGGCGGGCGAGGACCGCCAGCAGGTCGAACTCCTTGCGGGTCAGGCTCACCGGCACCCCGTCGACGCTGACCACCCGGCGCAGCCGGTCGAGGTCGATCCGCCCGGCGATCAGCGCGTCGTCCTCGGGCGGGTCGGCGGGCCGGGCGCCGTCGTGCCGCGCGGTGCGGCGGCTGACGACGTGGATCCGCGCGATCAGCTCGCCGACGTCGTACGGCTTCACCACGTAGTCGTCGGCGCCGAGGTGGAGACCGTGGATCCGGGACCGCACGTCCGCCCGCGCGGTCACCATGATGATCGGCACGTCTAGGACCGCGCGGATGCGGCCGCACAGCTCGAACCCGTCGCGGTCGGGCAGGCCGAGGTCCAGCAGGATGACGTCCGGCTCGCTCGCGAGGCGTTCGAGCGCCTCGGCCGCGGTGCGCGCCGGTTCGACCTCGAAGCCGTGCCTCCGAAGCACCGAGCACAGCGCCGCGGCGACGCGCACATCATCCTCGACGACGAGTAGCCGCACCACCGCTCCTTCCATCGGGCGACACAGATGATCTTTCGTTCCATCGCACAACGTACCGGGCCGATCACGCGAATGGGACCGGGCCCTCCCCGGCGCCGGAAGGGGGAGGGCCCGGAGCTGGTGCTCCCGGTGGGGTCAGCCCACCGGGGCGAGGTCGGGTTCTTCGCCCACCGAGGCCTCGCCGGCGACCTCACGCGACGGTCCGGCCCAGCCGCTGCGGACGCCCCAGTAGTAGAAGACCAGCGAGGTGACCGCGACGATCGCCATGTCCACGCCGTACGGAAGGACGCCGTGGCCGCCGAACTTCGCGCTGCCGAACGCGGACAGCAGCGCCATCCACGCGAGGTAGACGACGAGCCAGATCCCGGCCCGCAGGTGCGGGGCCCACCCGGCGAAGCGCGCCCGCCAGCCGTAGTAGACGTAGATCGGCAGGCCGAGCGCCATGATCCCGATCACCTCGCCGGTCAGCGGCCACTTCGACCAGAACAGCAGCAGGGAGGCGAACATGAACCCGGCCGGGGCGACGATCTTCAGCGCGGGCGCCGGGGCGGGCCTCGGCAGGTCCGGGCAGGTGCGCCGCAGGACCGTGGCCGACACCGGCCCGGTCACGTACGAGATCACGGTGGCGACCGAGATGACGTCGGCCAGCGAGCCCCAGCCCCGGAAGGTGAACAGGAAGACGAACGAGACGGCGAGGTTCAGCCACATCGCCGGCTGCGGGATGCCGTACTTCGGGTGGACGCGGCCGAAGATCTTCGGGAAGGTGCCGTTCTCCTTCATGCCCTGGATCATCCGCGCCGTGGACGCGGTGTAGGTCATGCCCGTGCCGGACGGGGAGACGAACGCGTCGGCGTACAGCGTGATGGCGAGCCAGTTGAGGTTCCAGGCGATCGCCAGGTCGGCGAACGGCGAGTTGAAGTCGATGCCGGACCAGCCGTGGCCGAGCAGGTGGCCGGGGACCGCGCCGATGAACGCCGTCTGCAGCCCCACGTACACCAGCGCGGCGACGACCAGCGCGCCGATCAGCGCGAGCGGCACCGCGCGGCCCGGGTTGCGCGCCTCACCGGCGAGGTTGATCGGGCTCTGGAAGCCGTTGTAGGCGAACACCACGCCCGAGGTCGCGATCGCGCTGAGCACCGCCGCCCAGCCGTACGGGGCGAAGCCGCCGTGGTGCGAGAAGTTCCCGCCGTGGAAGCCGGAGGCGATCAGGCCGATGATCGTCAGCGCCGGGACGGCGAACTTGACGATCATGATGAAGTTGTTCGCCATCGCGTACAGCCGGACGGTCCAGTAATTCAGCAGGAAGTAGACGACGACGAGGACCCCGGCGAGGGCCAGGCCCAGGGGATGGAGTTCCTTGCCGTCGTACAGGCCCTTGGCCCAGTGCCACTTCCAGGAGCTCATGTACTGGATCGAGGCCTCGGCCTCGATGGGGATGACCGAGACGATGGCCACCCAGTTCGACCAGCCGCCCATGAAGCCGACCATCGAGCCGTGGGAGTACTGCGCGTAGCGCACCATGCCGCCGGACTTGGGGAAGGTCGAGCCGAGCTCCATGTACGACAGCCCGATGAGGATCATGATGCCCGCGCCGAGGACCCACGCGAGGATGGCCGCGGGGCCGGCGACCTTCGCCGCCTTCCACGCGCCGAACAGCCAGCCGGAACCGATGATCGAGCTGAGCCCGACCATGAGAAGCGAGAACGTTCCGAGTCGCCGCCGGTAGTCACCGGTCGACGCCGACCCGGATACGGGTGACGCGGTCGCCATGGATCACTCCATCTCAGTGCGCGAGGTCGCGGGGAGGGGGGTTGTCTCGCGAGATTTGGTCGAGGATCCCCCCACGCGGCGACGCGGCCCAAGACGTTTGAGGGAAACCTGAGGTTCCAGGCATCGGCGGGTATCCCGGACATCCTTCGGTGCGGTCCGCCGTCGCGCCCGCCGGGGTCGTGCGAACCCGGCACCATCGGACGCACTTCGGCTACTGATCTTTCGAACGTTCGCGTTGACGGGGCCGGTCTCCCGCAAGATCCTTGATCGCCATGGGAACGGATGATCAGTCGGCGTGGTCCTCGTCGGCGAGCGGACACGGCGACGCCGTACGGCATCAGGTGCTCGGGGCGGCCGCCGACATCCTGCGGCCGGCCCCCGCCCCGGCCGACGGGACCGGCGGCCGGCCGGTCGTGGACGGATCCGACCCGTCCGCGGTGACGCTCTACCTCGCCCTCCTGCAGGACCGCCTTCCCGTCTTCGCGCGCGTCATGAAGGACCTGGGCGCACGGGTGGGCCGGGGCGAGGTCGCCGACAACCTGGTCGTCGCCGCGCAGGCGACCATCGGCTTCTACCGGGAGATCCTGGCGGCGAAGGTGTCGATCCTCGCCAGCTCCGACCAGATCGTGCGGCTCCGGCAGGTGTTCCAGAGCCATGACCTGGGCCCGCAGGCGGCGTACGCCGAAGTCACGGGCTACCTCGCCGGCGAACGCGACCTCGGGCGGATCGCCGCGGACGTGGACTGCACGGCGGCCGCCCGGCTCCTCATCGGCGCCTGCTTCAACCACGCGTTCATGAAGATGCTCCTCGGCGACGGCCCCGCAGACGACGAGTTCGTCTCCCAGATGATCGGCGGCCTCCGCCTCGGCCACCATCCGAACCCCACCGCCGACTGAGCGCCGCCCGACCGGCCCCCGCAGACCGAGCCCCCGCCGACCGAGCGGCGCGGAACCGGCTGGATGGCCGGATAGGCTGCCCGGATGTTCGATCAAGGCGAAGACCCGCGGCCCGCGCACGGCGCGGTGCGCGAGATCTACACCCCCGAGCGGGCGGCGACCCTCGAGTACTCCCCGGACCTCGACGGCCTCGCGGATCCCGGCGAGATCGTGTGGGCGTGGGTGCCCTACGAGGAGGACCCGGCGCGCGGGAAGGACCGGCCGCTGCTGGTCGTCGGCCGGCACGGCCGCCGGTTGCTCGCGCTGATGCTGTCCAGCCGTGACCACGGCGACGACCCGGACTGGCTGGAGCTCGGCTCGGGCGCGTGGGACCGCGACGGCCGCCCGTCGTACCTGCGCCTGGACCGCGTGTTCGCGCTCGACGAGGACGACATCCGCCGGGAGGGCGCGATCCTCGACGGCGAGCGGTTCGCCCACGTCGCCGCCGTCCTGATGCGCCTGCACGGCTGGACGCCCACGCGCTGACCGGCCACCGCCCTCGGGCGTGAAAGGAAAATGGAAGATCCTTGCCGGGTGGGTGTGGCCGACTCACTCTGGTGCGTACGCGCTCCGGCGCGTACGCACCGTCCCGGTGAGGAGCAGTCATGCCCGGCCCAGCGAAGACCCGACCCGTGATCTCCCGGCCGCGCACGTGGCCGTACAGGGCCGCCTCGGCGGTGGTGGGAGCGATCATCCTGGTGGTCTCGCTCGTGCTGCCCGGCGCCGGGCCGGCGTCGGCCGCGCCGCCCTGCGCGGTCACGTACACCGTCAACCAGTGGACCGGCGGCTTCACTGCCCAGGTCACCGTCACCAACAACGCGGCCCCGGTCACGAGTTGGACGCTGACCTGGACGTTCGCCGGCGACCAGAAGGTCACCTCCGTGTGGAACGCGCAGGTCACCCAGTCCGGGCAGGCCGTCACCGCCCGGGACAGCGGGTACAACGGCGCGCTGGCGACCGGTGCGTCGACGAGCTTCGGGTTCCAGGGGACGTTCAGCGGCCAGAACGCGGTCCCGGCCGACTTCGCGGTGAACGGCGCGAGCTGTGAGGGAGACGGCACCCCGACTCCGACGCCGACTCCCACGCCGCCGACGTCGTGCGCCCAGGCGGCCTTCTGCGACGGATTCGAGAACCAGACCGGCTCGACGCCGTCCGGCGCCTGGCAGCCGTCCTACCCCGACTGCCAGGGCACCGGAACGGTCGCCGTCGACCACACCCAGGCGCACGGCGGTACGACCTCGCTCCGGGTGGACGGCGGCGCGACCTACTGCGACCACGCCTTCGCGGTCAACACGACGGGAGTGGCCGCGGCCGGTTCGGTGATCTACGTGCGCTACTACGTCCGGCACACCCAGGCGCTGCCCGCCGGCCACGTCGCCTTCACCACGCTGACCGACGCGGCCGACGGCAACCGGCACCTGCGGCTCGGCGGCCAGAACCAGGCGCTGCAGTGGAACCGCGAGTCGGACGACGCGACCCTGCCCGAGCAGAGCCCGACCGGCGTCGCGATGAGCGTTCCGCTCCCCGTGAACCGGTGGTCCTGCGTGGAGTTCGCGATCAACGGGACGGACGGCACCATGAGCACCTGGCTGGACGGGACCGAGGTGGCCGGCCTGCACCTGGACGGCACCCCGACGCCGGACGTCGACCGCCAGTGGCTGAGCCGGGCGAACTGGCGACCGCACCCCACCGACCTGCGGCTCGGCTGGGAGAGCTACGGCGGCGCGCGGGACACCCTCTGGTTCGACGACGTCGCCGTCGGGTCACAACGCATCGGCTGCTGACCGCCGGATGATCCGTCCGACGTACGGACCACCGCGGCGTCGAGCGTCCGGCGGCCGTAGTTCCGAAATATAGGGATTTCAAGCGCCGGTGACCGCTCGGTCACCGCTCCGGATGGCCGGATCTGCGCCGAGGGGGTCCAAACGTAAAGCCCTGCACCGTAGCCTGAGGTTGTCGAAGCTTCAGGAGGTGCAGGGCCTATGCCCGAATCTAACACGTACTCAGTCGGAGCAGACCTCGCATTCGGGGAACGGGTCAAGATGCTGCGAACCCGTCGCGGTATGACCCGCGAGGTTCTGGGAGCTCTCGTCGGTAAATCTGGGAGCTGGGTCAAGGGCATCGAGACTGGACGTCTGCAACAACCGAAGCTCCCTGTCCTGCTGCGTCTTGCGGAGGCACTCCGTGTGCGAGACCTCGCAGAGTTGACCGGCAATCAGTCCACCCCGGTCCATCTATTCGCTGGTCCGGGGCACCCCGCTCTCCCTGCCGTACGGGATGCCATCAACACCCTGGTCGTCCCTGATGCTCCCCCTCCCCCGCTCGATCATCTGCAAGCTCGTGTTGACGCTGCATGGCGAGCCCGCCACGCAGCACCCGATCACCGAACGGTTCTCGGCCGACTACTTCCCGACCTGATCAAAGACGCACAACGTGCCGTGAAACTCTACGAAAGTGATGAGCGACGGCACGCTCGGGCGATGCTCGCCGATGTCTACAACCTCGCGCAGTTCTTCCTCGCCTACCAACCCGCCGCGGATCTACTGTGGCGCGTCGCGGAACGAGCGATGACGGCCGCCCAGGAAGCCGATGACCCAGAAGCACTCGGCGGCGCGACATGGCTCCTCGTAGAGGCCCACCGCGACTCCGGCGACTTCGAGATCGCCGAAGGCGTCAATCAGCAGGCCTTGGATCTGCTCCGCCCATACATGGACGACGCTGGTCACCGTCTGCGCGCCAGGTGGGGAGCCCTGCTGTTCGCGTACGCCTACACAGCCGCACGGGCGGGCGAGAACGGCATGGCGTGGCGCCTCTGGGACGAGGCAAACGACGTCGCACAGCGACTGCCACGGGACTACTACGACCCGATGACCTCCTTTAGCCGAGCCGTCATGGGCGCTCACGCGGTCACGATCGCAGTCGAACTGCGCCAGGGCGGCGAGAGCAGCCAGCAGGCACGCCGCGCCGCACGACTGACTATCCCGTCCCAGCCCAGACGCGGCCGGCACCTTATCGAGGTCGCTCGGGCATACCACCTCAACAACGACAAACGGAGCGCACTCGGGAGCCTGAGCGAGGCTTACGTTGTCGCACCGGAGACCATTCGTTACAACGGCCACGCACGCCGGATCTTGCTCGAATTGACTACCGAAGGGCCGCGAGAACTCCGCCGCGATGCCAACGACCTTGCGGATCGAGTGGGTCTCCTGGTCTAAGAACATGGGGGCACAAACTGTGCCCCTCGGCCCTGACTGGCTCTCATACCGTCACTGCCTCAACGGATCGCAATGAACCGAACACGGCATGCGGACAGGACACCCTATGGGGCAAAGACGGATCACAGCGCAAACAGCGCAAAACGGCCTAGGCCAACTCGCATATAACCCGCTTCAGCCGAGCCCGGCTCGCATGTACGACTACTACCTCGGCGGCAAAGACAACGGTCCGGCTGATCGAGAAGCCGCTAAGGAGGCCATCAAGCGGGTTCCGAACCTGCCGTTGATCGCCAAAGAGAACCGTGTGTTCCTCCAGCGAGCAGTCAGATACCTCCACGCCGTTGGGATCCGGCAGATCGTCGACATCGGCGCCGGACTGCCCACGCTGACCAACACCCACGAGGTCGCCCAGCAACGCGCGCGCGAGACCCGCGTCGTGTACGTGGACAATGACCCGCTCGTCCTGGCCCACGGCCACGCCTTGCTGGCGACCAACGACAGAACGACGATCGTCCAGGCGGATCTTCGCAACCCCGACGGCATCATCGAGCATCCCGAACTCAAGAAGCTGATCGACTGGGACGAGCCCGTCGGTGTCCTCGCGGTCGCGGTTCTGCATTTCGTCCGCGATGACGAGGCTCCGTACGGAGCGGTCGCGAAGCTCCGCGCAGCGATGGCCCCCGGCAGCTACCTCGTGCTCAGCCACGCCGAGCTCAACCAGCACACGCAGCACGCGGCCGAGGTCTACAACGAGGCAAGTGCTCCCGCCGTGCCCCGCACTCGAGAAGAGATCGAGCGCTTCTTCTCGGGCTTTCAACTCGTCCGCCCTGGCCTGATTCCCGTGTCGAGGTGGAGACGTCCTGGTTCCCAGGCTTTAACGGTTCCGTTCCTGGGTGGGGTCGGCCGGAAGCAGGAGGACGAACGCCATGGCTGACCAGCGCGAGCGCATACTCATCGACCGTCTCTCTGCGGCCCTGGAGGAAAGGGGCCTGCGGGTCAGGGTCGACGGCGCCTGCGTGACGGCGACCAACGCCGACGCCCGCCTCATTCAGAGCGTGCGACTCCAGGACATCGACGGCGAGCCGATGTGGTGCTGGCTCTGGCTCGGCCCGCGTCCCGTCATCCGCGGCGAGCCCAGACCGGAGCCGGACATTGAGCCGTTCTCCCCTGCCGCCGAGATCGGCTATGCCGCGCGGCGAATAGCGAACGTCGTCGCCGGACGCGTCGAGGAGTCCGCCGATGCGTGACCAGCAGATGGCGGCGATCGTCGCCCAGGTGCAGCGCCGGCTCCCCGGCTGGGTCATCGTGCGAGCGCCGTATCACGGTGGTCTGACCGCATTCGGGGCCTGCACGCGAGCAAGCACAATCATCGACGCCGGCGACACAAACACCCTCATCAGCCTGTGCCGTATGGCCCAGCTCGCCGACGTATCCAGCGCCCATACGGCCCGCATCGTTCCCAGAGTTCAGTTCGATGACTAGCCGGGGGAACCTTTCGTCTTCGGCGCAGCGCCTTCCTCTGTGTCGTCAGCTCGGCTCAGAGCTGAAGGCGCTCAGGACGCTCGCTGGCCTGAGCCAGCGGAAGATGCAGGCGGAGACAGGACTGAGCCAGCCGTTCGTATCCCGGATTGAGAACGGCGACGCTCTCATATCAGCTGAGGAGCTGAAGGCCTGGGTTAGGGCCGCCCGCGCGGAAGGCAGACACCCTCAGCTGCACGCGTTGAACGAAGTCATTCACGACATCAGCGCAGGAGCTGCCGCCGTCAGGATCTTCACGCTCGTCGAGCCCGTCAGCGGCACCTCCTTCGTACAAGTGTGGACCCGGCAGACGGAGCTTCTCGTCGAGGACGCTGGTTCTGTCGAGCGGTATCGCACCCTGTTTGACGAGATCACCGGCAGCACGCTGTCCAGCAACAGCACCAGCGTGGCAGTGCGTGAGCCCAACACCGGAGATGTCTGGTGAACCTCGTGTCACAGCTGCACCCCTGCGGCCGCCTGCCCTTGGCCGTCTGCCTCAGTGCAGCAGCCCTCGCGACCCACCCCGACTGGCAGATCACCAGCCTCACGCCAGGTTCCATCCCACCCGATCCCGACCCTGATGACGGAGCAATGACCGTATTCGACAGCGCCTACAACGCCCTTCCCGACGAGACCCGCCGCGCGTACCGGCTGCTCAGCCGAAACCCGGGGACAGATACCAGCCCTGAGGGTGCCGCCGCCCTCCTCGGCCGCACCGTCGAGGCCGCCACGGACCGGCTGGAACAGCTCGTCGAGGCCCGGCTCATGGACGAACAGCACGGCCGCTATTTCTTCCACGACGTGACGACCGACCACGCCCGCGCCACTTCCCTGAAACACGGCAGCCACGACGATGCCGCCAACGCGCTGACCCGGCAGTCCTACTGGTACCTGCGCATGGCCGCTGCCGCCGCCCGCGCGATCATCGGCGGCCGCTGGTACCTCGGCGCGGTCTTCACCGCACCGCCCATCACCCAGTTCACCGAAGCCACCGCGCTCGATTGGCTGGAGACCGAACGGTACAACCTGGCGGCCATCGCGGAAGCCGCACGCAAACGGGGCCAGTACGCCGTCGCCTGGCAGATCGCCGAAGCGGCCTGGCCGCTGTTCGTCCGTCACCGCCACTACGACCTGTGGATCCTCATATACGAGATCGGGCACCAGGCTGCGCGAGCGGCCGGCGACCCCCAAGCCGAAGCCCGGATGCTCCAAGGTCAGGCGTCCGCCTACCTGACGCAACGCAAGTTCGGTCATGCTGCCGGGCTGGCCGACCAGGCACTGGAGCTCGCGCGGGCGACGGGTCACCGCCACGCCGAGGGCACGTCGCTGGAACAGCTCGGCCTGGCCCTGCTCGGCCGCGACCAGCACGTCGTCGCCACCGAGCACTTCCAGTCGGCCCGCGACGTCTATCACGCCCTCGGAGACGAGCGCGACGCGGCGATCATGACCCGCCATCTGGGCGAAGCCGCGATCGCCGCCGAGCTGTACCACGGCGCCATCAAGCACCTGACCGAGGCGGACGGCTGGTTCGCCCTCCAGGCAAAGGAGGGTTACCTGCGCTCACGCTGCCTGGGACCGCTCGGTCACGCTTACCGCCGCGTCGGCCGCCTGGACGACGCGCGGACGGCGTTGACGACGGCCCTGGAACTCGCCAGGGACGCCAGCGCCCACCAGCAGCAGGCCGGGCTCCTCGTCGAACTCGCCGACCTGGCCGCCGACATGGACGACACCGACCTCGAACAGCGGCACCTGCGCGAAGCGCACGTCATCTACGAGCAGTTGGGCGCTCCGGAGGCGGCACGCGTCGCTGACCGGCTCGTGCCGCAGAACCCGTGAACGCGCTCATGGTCTCTCCAGCTGGACGGGCCGGAGTGGCTCCCCGAACACGAGGTCAGAGAAGTCTTCGGCGCCAGCCGGTGGCAGCTCACTCACTGGGCCAATGGACTGCTCCACCACCGGAGAACCGCTTCCGGCGGCCGTGAATACCGTCGTACGGACGTCGAGCGGTTGGCCAACATCCCCGGCGAGCCAGGGACGCTCGCCCGACAGCAGCTCGCGCGCTGCTCGCCAGCGGGCGGCCATGGCGCTCCACAGCGGCGCTGGTAGCCGCCTATGGCCGAGCCTCCGGACGCCGTCGCTCACCGCCTCCAGGCGGTACTAGATGCCGAAACCACGACGCTGCGGAAGGTCGTCGCTGCGGTGCTGGACGGCCACTCCACGCAGGTGGACGTGGCTCAGATCCTCGATGCGGATGACGCCGCACTGGCCGAGGTCGTCTCCACGGTCCTCAAGCAGCACGAGGCCTCCCGGCAGCCCCCATGAACGCGACGTCGGGCAGGCCAAGGCGGACGGAAAAGAACCCATCGCGAAAGGAACTTCGTGCACGACCCTGGTATCGACGGCATGACAGCCTGGCGTTGGCTCGCCGTGTTCTGCCCGCCGGAGCTCGCTGCCTGGATGGGCCGGTACAGCACGGCGCTCGCCACCCACTCCATGCCCTCCCGTATCGATCACCAAGACGACCCGCGTGCCGACGTCACGCCGGCCGCCACGCCTCCGGAGACGCCGAGGACCGGCCACCGATCGGTTGCGGACGCGCCCGGTCGTTCGGCCTGGAGACGAGCCGCTGGTTGGGCAGCATGGCGTAGCAGGAGACGAGAGACGCCGGGCCACCCGCGCGACGACCAGAGATCGCTCGAACCGCAGCCGCCCCACACCCATCGGGAGAGGACACCTTCATGAGCATCGGCACCCTGGGCAGCGAAAGCCTCCGCCGCGAGATGGTCGACCGGCTGGCCGCCGACCACGCGGCGAAGGGCCTCACGCTGCGCCCCGACGTCGAGGCGGCCATGCGGGTCGTTCCCCGCCACCTCTACACGCCGGGCGTCCCGCTGGAGGAGGCGTACAAGGACGCCGCGGTGATCACCAAGCGGCGCGGTGAGGAGACCATCAGCTCGGTGTCGGCGCCGTTCTTGATCGCGGAGATGCTCGGTCAGGCGGCGGACGCGCTCGACGGGCTGGAAGGCCGTCACGTGCTGGAGATCGGCAGTGGCGGCTACAACGCCTCGCTCCTGCGGGAGCTCGTCGGCCCGGTCGGGTCGGTCACGACCGTCGACATCGACCCTGAGGTGACCGATCGGGCGGCCACCTGCCTGGCGGCAGCGGGCTACAACGACGTCACCGTGGTGTGCGCGGACGCCGAGCAGCCGGTCGAGCCGGGCCGCCGCTACGACCTGATCATCGTCACGGCCGGGACCTGGGACATCCCGCCCGCATGGCGCGACCAGGTCACCGACAACGGCGTCCTCGTCGTGCCGCTGCGGACGTTCGGGATGACCCGATCGTGGACGCTGCGACGCTCGGGGAACCGGCTGGACAGTGTGAGCGACCGCCAGTGCGGGTTCGTGCCCGTACAGGGCGCCGGAGCCCACCAGATGCGGTACGTCGACATCGCCGACGGCGTCCACCTGCGCCTCGATGAGGGCCAGCAGGTCGACCCCGCCGCTGTCGCGAGCCTGCTCAACCAGCCGCGTCAGGAGGCGTGGGCCGGGCTGAGCCTGCCGCCCCGCACCGTCCTGGCCGACCTGGACCTGTGGCTGGCGACCCGCCTCAGGCCCGAGGTATGCGAGTTCGTGGTGCTGACGGCGCAGGAGGAAGCCGTCACCTCCGGCATCGTCGCCCCGGCCTGGCGGTTCGGCACCCCCGCGACCATCGACCACGGCACCTTCTCCTACCGGTCCGCGCTGCGCTGGACCGACAGGAAGTTCGATCTCGGCGCATACGCCCACGGATCAGCCGCCACCGCGGCGGCCGGGCGGATGGTCGAGCACATGCGCACGTGGGTAGACGCGGGCAGCCCCTCACCGGCGCTGCACGTCCTGCCCGCGGCGACCCCGGACGGCGACCTGCCGGACGGGGCAGTCCTGGACAAGCGGCACAGCCGCACCGTCCTCACCTTCACTCCCCAGGGAGGAACACCGTAATGGAGTACCAGCTGAACCTGCGCCTGGTCGACGCCGGGCCGTCCGCGAACGCCTACGCCACCAGCACCGACGACGGCTGCGGCTCGGGCAACACCGGCTCGGACGCCTGCTCCGGCTGACATCTGCCACCCATTGGGGCCCGGCCACTTCGGGGGCCGGGCCCCTCTTCCCACCCCTCCAGGAACGGTGAGCGCACCATGTTCCACGTCACCGACGCCGCGTTAATCAGAACCGCCGCCTACCCCCACGACCTGACCCTGCCCGCCTGGCCCGACCTGACCACCGGGCAGCCTACGGAGTGGCTGAAATGGCTGAACCAGGCGTGGGCCCTGCCCGCATTCGCAGCGGCCGTCACCTCCGCCGCACCGCAGCTCGCCGGCCAGATCACCCGCGCTGTGGCCGGCGAGTCGATGGCCGAGCGCCGGCTGCGGCGCCTGGTCGAGACGACGGTCCGATACCTGCTGAGATGGACGACCCGCGCAACCCCGTTCGGCTACTTCGCCGGAGTCGCACCGGTTGAGCTTGGTCCCCGCGCGGCCGTCCGCTGGGGCGAGGCACATCACGCCGTGGACCGCCCCAACGAAGAGTTCATCGCCGAACACACGACCCTGGCCGAGCAGGATCTAGCCACCCTCCGCGCGGTCATGGTGGTGACGAACTCGCTGGGGTATCGGCGTTGCCGTACATGGGTGCTGCCCTGCGCCCGCGCCGAGGAAGACCGGATGTGGGACGTCGAGATCGACCTGACCGATCCAGTCCGGTTAGCAGTGGAGACCGCCCGCTCCCCCATCAGGTTCAGTGAGCTGGCTGCGCGGATGGCAGAGGAACTGTCCATCGACGCTGCGGCGGCCGAGCGGCTGCTGGCCGCGCTCGTGGAAGCCGGAGTGCTGCTATCGGCGGTCCGGCCGCCGATGACCGTACCCGACCCGGCCGCACACCTCGCCCGCCACCGCACCCTGCCCGGCCCCGACGAACGAATCGCGGTCGACCTGCGCGTCGACTGCTCGGTGACACTGCCCCCGGCCGTGGTCGATGAGGCTCGCCAAGCCGCGTCCGCGCTCGTCGCGCTCGCACCACACCTGCCGAACTGGGCCGCCTACCATCGCGCGTTCATCGACCGGTGGGGGCCGGGCGCAGCCGTGCCGCTGCGTAAGGTCCTGCGCGTCCTGGGGTTCCCCGCCGGCTCCCGGGGCGCATCCCACCCTCGCGGCCCGGCGGAGTTCACCGCCCGCGACAGAGCGCTGGCCAAGCTCGCCCAGCGCTCCGCCCTGGACGGCTGCGCCGAGGTCGTGCTCGATGATGACCTGATCGGCCGCCTGCGCGGCGACGACGACCGGCCGCCGATCCCACACACCGAACTGCGGTTCACCCTCGCCGCCGAAACCCTGAGTGACCTGGACCGGGGCACGTTCACGCTGACGGTGGTGAGCGGGGCCCGCCACGCCGGCGTCGCAGCCGCGCGCTTCCTTCACCTGCTCACCCCTGCCGAACTGGAGCGTTTCCGCCGCGTCTACACGAACCTGCCGACCACCCTGCCCGGCGCGGAAACGGTGCAGCTGTCCGCCCCTCCGTTGGAGACCCGGTTGGCCGCCGTCGCTCGCACGCCCGAACTGCTGCCCGTCCTGCCGGTCGGCGACTTCTGCCCCGACCCGCACCAGACGCTGGAGGACCTGGCGGTCACCGGCGACGGCCAGCGGCTGTGGCTGGTGTCCAGAACCACCGGCCGACCGGTCGAGCCGCTGCTGCTCAACTGCGTGCTACCGCACGTTCAACAGCCACTCGTCTGGTTCCTGACGGAGATCTGGACGGCGTGGACGGCTCCGTGCAGCCGAGTCGACTGGGGCCACGCCCGTGACCTGCCATTCCTGCCGCGCCTTCGGCGGGGCCGCTCCATCCTGCACCCGGCCCGCTGGAACATCGAACAAGCCGTGCTCCCCTCCCGCACCGCGACGTGGCCGCAGTGGCGGGACGCCTGGCAGCGACACCGCGAACGCCACCGGATACCGCGCGAAGTACTCATCGGCGACGACGACGTGCAGCTACGCCTCGACCTCGACGAGCCCGCCCACCTGGCGGTGCTGCGCAGCCACCTCGACCGGCAAGGACACGCCATCCTCACCGAAGCCCCCGGCCCGTCCGGCTGGATCGACGACAGACCCGCCGAACTCCTGCTCACCCTCACCAACACCCAGCCACGTCGGCCCCCGCGCGCCGCACGCCCCGCCAGCACCCTCCAGCACCGACCCGGAGGCTCACTCTGGCTGGACGCCCGCCTGTTCGGCCGGCCCGACGACATCCTGGCCTGCCTCCCCGAGCGACCCGAGGACCTGCCGACGGGATGGTGGTTCCTCCGCTATCCCACCGCCGCTCCCCACCTGCGGCTACGGATACCGCTGCGCACCACCACATTCAGCGACGCCGCCCGCTGCCTCGCCTGGTGGGCGGAACGCCTGGACGACGACGGCCTGCTGGCCGACTACGCCCTGCACACCTACCGGCCCGAGACCCGCCACGGGACCGGGCTGACCCTCGCCGCAGCCGAAGCGGTCTTCGCCGCCGACTCCCGCGCCGCCCTCCACCACCTGTCCGGCGACCGGCACGCCGCCACGGCCGCGGGGATGATCGCCATCGCCCACGCCTTCACCGACGACGGCCTGCACTGGCTCCTCGAACACGTCCCCCGCCGCAGCGGCCCACGCCTTCAAACCGCCCAACTCGCCCTCGCCCGCGTCCCCTACGGCGACGACGGCCTGTCCGCCGCGCTGGTCACCTACCGGGCCCTGGCCGACCGCGACGGCCTCGACACCGATCAGGTGCTCGCGGACCTGCTACACCTACACCACGCCCGCATGATCGGCGTCGACACCGCCTCCGAACGGCACTGCCTGCGCCTGGCCCGCGCCATCGCCCACACCGACCTCACCCGGAAAACCTCATGACGACGGGACAATCCCTCGCCGACGGAGCGGCCGGCATCGCCCTCCTCCACCTGGAGACCGGCCAATGGGAGGCGGCGTACACGGCGTTGGAACAGGCCGTCGCCAACGGCGTCAGCATCGCCGCCGGGGCCAGCCTCTACTACGGCGCCCCCGCCCTCGCCTACGTCCTCGCCGGATCCGGCCACCCACGCCTCGCCCAGGCGCGGGCCGTCGCCGCCGAAGGGACCGCCACGGTGACACGCCACCGCCTGGAGGCCGCCCACCGCCGCATCGACGAACGCCGCCAGCCGCACTACGCCGAATTCGACCTGATCCGCGGGCTGACCGGACTCGGCGTCGCTCTGGGCCGCATCGGCGACCTGGATCTGCTCCGAGACGTACTGGCCTACCTCGTCCGGCTCACCGAGCCCATCGACGGGCTCCCCGGCTGGTGGTGCCCGACTGGCCCGAACCACGAGCAGCCGCCGCCGATCGGAGGCCACAGCAACCACGGGATCGCCCACGGCATCACCGGCCCGCTCGCCCTCCTCGCCGGCGCGCTGACCGACGGCGTCACCGTCGACGGACACACCGACGCGATCGTACGCATATGCGAGTGGCTGGACGTCTGGGAACAGCGAACCGGCTACGGCGCGTGGTGGCCGCAGATCATCACGCTCGAGGACCTGCGCCGTGGCAAGCCGAGCCAGCTATACCCGCTGCGGCCATCTTGGTGTTACGGCACCCCCGGCATCGCCCGCGCCCAGCAACTCGCCGCCCGCGCCCTCAACGACACCGCCCGCCAGCGCAAGGCGGAAACCGCGTTCACCGGCTGCGTGAACGACCCCGCGCAGACAGCCCGTCTCATCGACCGCAGCCTGTGCCACGGAACCGCCGGGCTCCTGGCGACCGGACGCCGGATCGCCGCCGACGCCGTCACCCCGATACCCCTCGCCCCGGTTCTGCGCCAGCACGGTCAGGCCACCGCCGCAGCGGACGAACCCACCGGATTCCTCGACGGATCAGCCGGTGTTGCCCTGGCTGCCGCTGAAACGACAGCGACGTCGTGGGACGCCTGCCTCCTGCTCTGCTGACCGAAAGGGCCACCCGTGGACGAGACTCCCTGGAAACAGGTCAACATCACCTACCCCGGCTCAGACCCTCACCAGCGTGAGCGTCAGGCCATCGACCACCTCGGGCCGATCCTGCCCGCCGCCGAAGCCAACGACCTCATCACCTCCTGGTGGTTCATCCGCAAGGGCCCCTGGCGCGTCCGCTACCTCCTCGCTGAAGAGCACGGCCACGACCGGAGCGATCCCCTGCACTCGCTCCTCACCACCGGAGTCACCTGGACCGACGACATCTACGAACCCGAGGTCCACGCCTTCGGCGGCCCCGCCAGCATGGACACCGCGCACACCCTGTTCCACCACGACAGCCGCCACCTGCTCACCTTCCTCCGGGACAACCCCGCCGACCGGCGGGAACACTCGCTCATCCTGTTGGCCGCATTCATGCGAGCGGCCGGACTGGACTTCAACGAGCAAGGCGACGTATGGGCACGCGTCGCCGAACAACGCGCCCGGCTACCCAGCCAACCACCCGACCCAGACCCTCAGGTGTGGGCCTCCTTCACCAGCGACGTCCGCCATCTCCTCCTCGGCACCCCTCGCGCGGACACCATCGCGGACGACTGGCTCACCGCGTTCGAGGACGCTGGAACGGCACTCCGAACCCTGCGCGAAAGCGGCGAACTCACGCGCGGTCTACGCGCGGTCATCGCACTACATGTGATCTTCCACTGGAACCGCATCGGTCTCCCCGCGACCACCCAGGCCACCCTCGCTCAGGCCGCGAAGGAAGCTGTCTTCGGCAGCACCCGTCGTGGGGTCCGCGGTAAAACCCGAGCTCAGTCGAAACCCGCGTTGACGAGGCGGCGGCGTGCCTCGAGGTGATCAGTCTGGTCTCCGGTACCGGCTCCAGGCAGGCCTTCCGGTGCTGTGCCGCGTCAGTAGCCGACGGTGAAGCGCGTCCGGTGGTGCCGGGGGCGCTCGGCCTCGTCCAGCAGGGCGACGGCGAGGTCCTCCATCGAGATCCGGGACTCCCCTTGGGCATCGACCAGCAGTTCGTCGGTTCCCAGGCGGTACGCGCCGGTGCGCTCGCCCGGTTCTAGGAGCGCCGGCGGGCTGAGGTAGGCCCAGTCGACGCTCGCCTCGGCCCGGCAGGCCGCGAGCTGGTCGGCGCAGGCCAGCGCGATGTCCCGCCAGTCGGCGGGGAACCCCGGCTCCTCCACCACGGTCAGGCCTCCGGTGCCGGGCACGGTCAGCGTGGCGGCGCCGCCGACGACGAGCAGCCGGACACCCGTCCCCGCGAGGCCGGCCAGCAGCGCCTTCACGGCCGTGACGAGCTCATGCTCGCTGCCGGGCGCCGGACGGGTCGCCGTGATCACGACGTCCTGGCCGGCGGCGAGGCGGGCCACGTCCTCGGGGTTCCGGGCGTCCGCCGTACGAATGCGGGCGCCGGGCGGCTCCGCGAACCGGCCCGGGTCGCGTACGACGGCGGTGACCTCATGGCCCCGGGACAGCGCCTCGGCGACGACGCGGCGGCCGACGCCGCCCGCCGCTCCGAACACGGTGATACGCATGATCATGAACTCCTTCTCACGGTCGCGGCGGCCGGCGCCGCCACACTTGTCGGCGCGGCCGGGCCTGCCGACGCGGACGCCGGGCTCGGCGGCGCCGCCGGGGTCATCGGCGCGGACGTCCGGCGTGGCCCGCCGGACCACTGGCCGGCCAGCGTGCCGCCGAAGGCCAGCGCCATGCCGAGCAGTTGCAGCGGGGTCAGCGCCTGACCGAGCGCGGCCCAGCCGGTGATCGCCGCGGACAGCGGGCTGAGCAGCGCGAGGAAGGCCACCGAGGTCGCGGGCAGGCGGGAGATGCCGCGGAACCACACCCAGTACGCGACGGCCGTGCCGACCGCCCCGAGGTAGAGGTAGCCGCCGACGGCGCGCCCGTCGAGGGCCGGCGGCGGGCCCTCGATCAGCAGGGTGACCGGCACGAGCAGCAGCCCGCCCACGGTGAGCTGCCAGGCGGTGAGGCCGAGCGGGCCGACGCCCTCGGGGCGCCCCCAGCGCTTGGTGAGCACCGTGCCCGCCGACATCGACGCGGCCCCGGCGAGTCCGGCGAGCACTCCGAGGGCGTCCATCCGGGCGTCGGCGCGCAGGACGACGAGTCCGACGCCGACGAGCCCTGTCAGGGCGGCCAGCAGCTTGCGGGCGGTGGGCCGTTCGGCCAGCAGCAGGGCCGCGAACGCGAGGGCGAACAAGGGGCCCACCGCGCCGAGCACCGCCGCGACGCCTCCGGGCAGCCGGTAGGCGGCCAGGAACAGCAGGGGGAAGAACGCTCCGATGTTGAGCAGGCCGAGGATCGCCGCCCGCCACACCCAGACGCCGCGCGGCAGGACGC
This sequence comes from Actinoallomurus liliacearum, assembly GCF_039542035.1. Lineage (NCBI taxonomy): Bacteria > Bacillati > Actinomycetota > Actinomycetes > Streptosporangiales > Thermomonosporaceae > Actinoallomurus > Actinoallomurus liliacearum. The sequence goes on along the minus strand of NZ_BAABHJ010000003.1, from coordinate 132,096 downwards.
GGGTGGCGGCGAGGAGGACCAGGCCGGCCGGCAGCGCCCGCATCGTCGCGGTGAACAGCGGTCGGCCGGGCGGCAGGAACTCGGTGGTCACGGCGTAGGTCGACCCCCATACGAGAGGGGTGAGCGCCGTGAGGGCCAGATCGCGGACGTTCGGTGCGGAGGAGACGTCCCGCCGGGCGGTGAGGACGGTCATCAGGGATCCCTCCAGATTGATAATCTCAACGTTGAGATAACAACATACGCAGCCTCTCAACGTCAAGTAGATTAACGTTGAGATAGTTTGCGTTGAGAGGAGTGCCAGGTGAGCGACGCGGTGGACCAGATCCTCGGCCAGTGGGCCCGCGAGCGGCCGGACGTCGACGCGTGGCCGATGGGGATCGTCGGCCGGATCACCCGGCTGTCACGGCTCCTGGACCGCGAGCTGAAGGACTTCTTCGCCGGATACGGCCTCGAGCACTGGGAGTTCGACGTGCTCGCCACCCTGCGCCGGTCCGGCCCGCCGTACGAGCTGACCGCGGGCGCCCTCAACCGCGCCGCGATGGTGACCTCCGGGGCGATCACCAACCGGATCGACCGGCTGGCGGCGAAGGGCCTCGTGGAACGGGTGCCCGACGAGGAGGACCGACGGTCCGTCCGGGTCCGCCTGACCGAACGAGGCCGGACGACGGTCGACGAGATCGTGGGACCGCACGTGGCGAACGAGGCGCGGCTGCTCGCGTCGCTGGGCCCGGATGAGCGGGAGGGGCTGGCGGTCCTGCTGCGCGGCCTGCTCGAATCCCTCGGCGACACGTCCATCCGGTGAACGCCCGCGTTCGCCGATCTTGCTCCCGGTCGAGCTGGTACGTTCAAGCGAGAGTAAAGCCTCCCGCCGCCGCGAGCCGATCGAGTGCCGCGGGCCGGACGGGTGACGTCTCCGTCTTCTAGGGGGGATCGGTGAGAGCTGTTCGGCGGACCGCGTCGGCCGTCGCGGCGACGGCGCTGATCGTCGCCGGGCTGTCGGGCTGTCTGGGCAAGGACGACTCCGGGAGCAGGGGCGGCGGCGCGGCCACCGGCGGCGGTGCCGTCCAGGGCGGCGTGACGGTCGCGTCCGCGGACAAGCCTGTCGCGAAGGCGACGTTCCCCTCCCCCATCGCCTCCGGCGCGACCGTGGACCTCGCCGTCCTCGGGCTCAAGGCCGGTGGCCGGCTCGCCGACCTCTCGATCAGCATGACCCCGCACGTGCCGAACGGCGCGACCCAGCGGATCACGCCCTACCTCCTCAACGGCGGAACCCCGCTCGGCGTCTTCCTGATCGACAACGTGAACCTCAAGCGCTACCTGGTGGTCAAGGACAGCTCCGGGCACGACCTGCAGACCGACTACGTCACGACGAACATCGCGAACGACCAGCCCGGGCAGCTGTCGTTCACGTTCGCCGCGCCGCCGAAGGGCGTCGACCGGATCGACGTGCAGATCGGCAACTGGCCGATCTTCCACGACGTTCCGATCGCGCGGTGACCGGGATGCGGCGCGGCTCTCTCGTGATGGGCGCGGCGCTCGTGCCCGCCCTGCTGGTCCTCCCCGGCGCGGCGAGCGCCGGCGACGTCCCGGACGCGAACCTCCAGGAGGCCGTCCGCACCATCGACGTGGCGGACGGCGTGCGCGACATCGACCTCGGCAACGCGGTGATCCCGCTCGAAGAGGACAAGACGGTCGGCGACGAGGTCACCGTGAGCATCGCCGCGGATGTCCTGTTCGACTTCGGCAAGGCCACGCTCACCGACGTCGCCCGGCGCCGGATCGCCGAGATCGCCGAGCGGATCCACGGCCCGGCGCGGGTCGCGGGGTTCACCGACGCCGTCGGCTCCCCCGCCGCCAACCTCACGCTGTCGAGGCAGCGGGCGGAGGCGGTCAAGGCCGAGCTCGCCCGGCAGGCGCACGTGACGATCACCGCGACCGGATACGGCGAGGCCCGGCCGGTGGCGCCGAACCGGACGCCGGACGGCAAGGACGACCCCGTCGGCCGGGCCAAGAACCGCCGCGTCGAGATCTCGTACCAGAAGTGACCCGGAACCGCGCTCCGATAAATGACCCCGGCTCGCCCGAATGGTGCCCTCGCCAGAACAAGAAGGCATTCCACTTGTTCACTTCTTGTAACTTCTTCGCGACCGTAGCGGAAAGTGCAGTGTGAAAGTGCGCCGCCCGCGCACCACGACTCCGGCTACTACAACAGTTACGCGGGACCGGTCTACGCCGGTAGACGTCTGGGCGAGCGCGTACGGTGCATCAGACGCCTACTCTTCTCCAAGTCGGACTGAGTCGTGAGCGGTCCGGGTCGTCGCCCTCCGTCAGAACAGCACTCCGGTGAGGAGAGTGGCCACCGCTATCAGAGCCACTGCGGTGCCGGTCTCCGTCACCGCGATGAGCAGCCCCAGGTATTTGCGACTGACGACTCGAGAGAGGCTGATCAGGCTGTTCTCGTGGTGCTTGGCGGCGGCGGCCTGGTCGGCGAGCAGCTCCCGTACGCCCGTCGGGCTGAGCCGGGCGTACAGCCGGATGTAGCCGATGTGCGGACTGATGACGGTGAGCAATGTGAGAGTGGCGGCTGCGAGCATCAGTCCGGCCACGCTCAGCAGGGCACGGGCCAGTTCCGGGCCGTGACCCACCTTGGTCGCTATGAACGCGAGGCCGGCCATGGTGAGCGTCGTCAGGGTCGCGCACTTGGCGTCGACGCGCGCCAGTTCGCCGCGCACGGCCGTCAGTTCGGCGCCGAGCAGCGATTCGGCGCCGGCCGGCGTTTCGAGGCTGGCCGGTGTTTCGGCCATGGCGTGGTCCCTTCTCGTCGGTCTGTGCCTCATCGTCGCAATACGCCGGCCGCTCAGCGCAGCGGACTCAATGGCCGGCGCCCTGGCCGTCACGAGCCGCGGTGAGCTGGATTTCCAGGCCCGTGATGATCGTGTCCAGCAATAGGCGGAACATGCGGTCCTCATCAGGGCCCGCGTCCGTGTGCCCGTCTTCGCCGACAGTGAGGTCGGTCGACTCCAGATGCGACCACCGGTGGAGCGCGCCGTTGAGTTCGGCGGTGAGCACGCCGATGACGACGGCGCACACGAGAGCGGCCATCCGCGGGATCTCGGACCGCGGCATCCCTGCGGCCTCCAGGATCGCGGTCAGCCCGGCCCAGAACGGGTCTTCGGGCTGGAGGAAGTCCGGCTGGCCGAACGAGTAGGCCATGAGTTTGGGGTGGCGGTGCGCCAGCGCCCGGAAATCTGTGGCGAGCAGGCGGATGCGCTCCTCCCAGGGAGCGTCCTCTAGCGTCACGGTGCGGAACCGGGCGCCGACCGTCCTCGCCACGCCGCGCAGCAAGGCGTCCTTGTTCGGCACGTGGTGGTACAGCGACATCGGGTTCGCATCCAGCTCGCTTGCGAGCTTGCGCATGGTGAGCGCCTCGACCCCGTCCGCGTCGATGAGCCGTAGAGCGGCGGCGTAGATCCCGGCCTCGGTCAAAGGCACGTCTCTCTTCCTGGTTCCCCGCGGGGGACGCCTGACCTTTTCCATACCTCGTACGGTATCAGTTCCGTACAGCGTACGGCTCGAGCACCGGGCCGCCACGGGGCGACGGCGCGATCCTGGTTGCCCACTACTTCCATACATCGTATGGTTAGTTCCATACGACGTATGTTTCTGTGTTGCGCCACAGCATCGACGGGCGCCCTTGCCCATGCCTCTTCGGCACAAAGGAGCACGCCATGACCGCGAACGACCTGCGACCTGCCCGGTCCCCGCGCGGGATCCCGATCCTCGGCCACGCGCCGCAGATCCCCGACACCAACCCGGTCGCGTACTTCGGGGAGCTGTCCAAGCAGTTCCCCGAAGGCATCTTCAGCGTGGACATCGCCGGCCAGGAGAACGTCTTCGTCTTCGACCCGGACCTGATCACCGAGGTCTGCGACGAGACCCGTTTCGGCAAGCCGATCTTCCCGCCGCTGAGCCATGTCCGGGACTACGCCGGCGCGGGCCTGTTCACGGCCGCCGACGATGAGGAGGTCTGGGGCATGGCGCACCGGATCCTCATGCCGGCCTTCAGCCAGCGAGCCATGAAGGGCTACTTCGGGCAGATGCTCGAGATCGCCCAGAACCTGGTGGGCAAGTGGGAGCGCCGCCAAGGTCAGCCGGTCAGGATCACCGACGACTACACCCGGCTCACCTTGGACACGATCGCTCTGTCGGGGTTCGGCTACCGGTTCGACTCATTCAGCAAGGAAGAGCTACACCCCTTCCTCTATGCGCTGTTGGAGGCGCTGATCGAGTCGATGCGGCGCTCCCAGGAGCTGCCGATGATGACCACCCAGCGCAAGGACGACGCGAACCAGTACCACCAGAACATCCAGCTGATGCAGGAGCTGGTCGAGAGTGTGATCAAAGAGCGCCGTCAGGGCAGGGGCAGCGGTGAGGACGACCTGCTGGGCCTGATGCTGCAGGCGACCGACCCGGAGACCGGCAAGCTGCTGGACGACGACAACGTCCGCGACCAGGTGCTGACCTTCCTTATCGCGGGTCACGAGACCACCAGTGGTCTGCTGTCGTTCGCCACGTACTCGCTGATGCGCAACCCGCACGTGCTGGCCCAGGCCTACGCCGAGGTGGACCGGATGCTGCCCGGCGACACGGTCCCGGACTACGACACGATCATGAAGCTGGACGTCATCCCGCGGATCCTGGAGGAGACCCTGCGTCTGTGGGCTCCCATTCCGCAGATCATGAAGGCGCCGCTGGCGGACACCGTCATCGGCGGCCAGTACGAGCTGACTCAGGGGACGAAGACGAACCTGCTGATGGGTCCGCTGCACACCCACCCCAAGGCATGGGACCGTCCGGACGAGTTCGACATCGACCGGTGGCTTCCGGAGAACCGGGCCCAGCACCACCCGCACGCCTACAAGCCGTTCGGCAACGGCCGGCGCGCCTGCATCGGCCGGCAGTTCGCGCTGACCGAGGCCCGCCTGGCCCTCGCGCTGGTGCTGCAGAAGTTCAAGTTCTCCGACACTACCGACTACAAGATGGACGTGCGGGAGGCGCTGACGCGTAAGCCCGGCGACTTTGAGCTGGTCGTGCGGACCCGCAAAGAGCATGAGCGGTCCGTGTTCGGCGCCGCGGACCTGCAGAGTGACGACACGCGTCAGGAGGCCACGGTCAGCGGTGTCGGGGTGAGCCTGACCGTCGCTTACGGCTCCAGCCTGGGCAGTTGCGAGGACCTGGCGCGCACGATCGCCGACCGCGGTGAGCGTTCCGGGTTCGGCACCACGTTGGTGAGCCTGGACGAGCTGGGCGACGACCTGCCCACCGAGGGCCTGCTCGTCGTCGTCACCGCCAGCTACAACGGCGAGGCGCCCGACAATGCCCAGCGTTTCGACGACCTGATCGCCGCCGGGCTGCCGGGGGGCTCGCTGTCGAACGTGCGGTTCGCGCTGCTGGGCGCCGGCAACACTCAGTGGGTGGCGACCTACCAGGCCTTCCCCAAACGGGTCGAGGCCGCACTGCTGGCCGCCGGCGCCACCCCGGTGGTCGAACGCGGCATCGCCGATGCCGCCGGCGACTTCGACGGCATGGCCACCCGCTGGATGGACACCCTATGGGCGACGCTGGCCGAGGAGTACGCCGCCGACACCTCCGACGACGGCGCACCGCGCTACCAGGTGCAACTGCTCACCGAGGCCGATGTGCGCCCCGCGATCGTCTCCGAGCAGGCCTACCCCCTGACCGTGATCGCCAACGAAGAGCTCGTGGCCGACCCGACCGGGCTGTGGGACTTCGGCGTCGAGCCGCCGCGCCCGTCCGCGAAGTCGATCACCATCGAACTGCCCGAGGGCGTCACCTACGAGACCGGCAACCACCTGGCGGTCTTCGCCAAGAACGAGTCGCGGCTGGTCGACCGTGCGCTGGCCCGCTTCGGCATCGACCACGACCAGGTCCTCCGGCTCGACCGACCCGGCGGCGGCAGGACGCACCTGCCGGTGGGCACGCCCGCCACCGCCGGCCTGCTGTTCACCGAGTTCCTGGAACTGCAGGACGTGGCCACCCGAAGCCAGATACAGAGGCTCGCCGAATACACCGACTGCCCCTGGACCCGCCCGCAGCTCCAGGCCTACATCGCCGACACCGAGGAAGCCGAACAGCGATACCAGACCGAGATCCTCAACAAGCGCGTCTCGGTGCTGGGCCTCCTGGAGCGCTTCCCCGCGGTCGACCTGCCCCTGGCGGTCTTCCTGGAGATGATGGGGCCCATCCGTCCCCGCTTCTACTCGATCTCCTCGTGCCCGCTGGCCAACCCGCGCCACGTACGCCTGACCGTCGGTCTCCTCGAAGGGCCGGCCTTGTCCGGCGACGGCCGGTACCGCGGCGTGTGCTCCTCCTACCTCGCCGGACTTGAGCCCGGTGATGTGGTCTACGGCTACGTGCGCGTCCCCTCGCCGACGTTCGCCCCACCCGCCGACCCGAGCACGCAGATGATCCTCATCGGCCCCGGCACCGGGATCGCGCCGCTGCGCGGCTTCTTGGAAGAACGCGCCTGGCAGCACGCCAACGGCACACCGGTCGGCCTTTCGCAGGTGTTCGTCGGCTGCCGCCACCCCGAGCACGACTACTTCTACCGGCAGGAGATGCGGGATTGGGAACAGGCGGGGATCGCCCAGATCCACACCGCCTTCTCCGCCGTCGCGGGCCACCCGCACCGTTTCGTCCAGGACGCCGTCACCGCTGTCTCTGACACCGTGTGGCAGGCCGTCGAAGACGGCGCGTGCGTCTACGTCTGCGGGGACGGCCGTTACATGGCCCCGGCCGTCCGCGAAGCCCTCGCCTCCGTCTACCGCGGCCACACCGGCGGCGACGACGAGGACGCCCGGCAGTGGCTTGCGCGGCTCGAAGCCGACGGCCGCTACCAGCAGGACGTCTTCGCCTGATCCACACACGCCGGGACCCGTGGCGCACATCACCACCACCCGGGTCCCGACCCCTCCAGCCCGCCGGCGAGGGATGACCTGGCCTCCCCGCCGGCGAACCACCGAAGATCACCACTCACAGAAAGCACGTCACCATGGACACCATGCTCGCCGGACGTTTCCACCTCGATGGCAAGAGATTCGCCGTGGAGGAGGTCCCCATTCCCGTGCCCGGCCCGGGCGAGGTACTCATCCAGGTCAAGGCCGCAGGCGTGTGCCTGTCGGACGTCCACCTCATCGACGGCACCCTTCTCCCGCTGTTCGCCACCTCTGACGTGATCACCGTGGGCCATGAGGTCTCCGGCGTGATCCACACGCTCGGCCCCGGCCTCAAGCGGGGCTTGACCGTCGGCGCCCGCGTGACCCTGGAGGCCGGGCAGAGCTGCGACCAGTGCGAGGACTGCGCGCGCCGCCGTCCGTGCAGCCGGGTCCGTACCCGGGGAATCGACTACGACGGCGGTTGGGCCCAGTACGCCATCGCCCGCGAGGACACCCTCGTTCCCATCCCCGACCAGTTCCCCTTCGACCAGGCCGCGATCATCCCTGACGCGGTCTCCACCCCCTACGCCGCCGTCGTCGCCACCGCAGGCGTCCGCCCCGCCCAGTCCGTGGGCGTCTGGGGCGTGGGCGGAGTAGGCGCGCACAACGTGCGCCTCGCCCGCCTGGTCGGCGCCGCGCCGATCATCGCCATCGACCCGCTACCCAGCGCGCGGGAGCGCGCTCTGGCCTTCGGCGCCGACCTGGCCCTGGACCCGGCCGGCCCGGACTTCGCCGAGCAGATCCGCGCGGCCACCGCCGGGCGAGGCCTGGACTTCGCCTTCGACTGCGCCGGCGTGCCGGCGGTCCGCGAGCAGGCCGGCGCGGTGCTCGGCCTGGGCGGCGTCCTCATCCTGGTCGGCATCACGCCCAAGCCGCTCACCATCACCGAGGGCCTGACCTTCAACTACCTGTGCAAGCAGGTGCGCGGTCACTACGGCGGCTTCCCCGAGTCCGTCACCGAACTCGTGCGGCTGACCGCGAGCGGACGCCTCGACCTGGCCCCCTCCATCACCGACCACATCCCGCTGGCCGACGCCGCCGACGCGGTCCACCGGCTGGAGAACAAGACCGGCGACCCGATCCGTCTCATCCTCGTCCCCTGACACCTGTCCAGTGGGGCATCGAAGCCATCTCCGCCTCATGTCCACGGCGGGCGTCAGCTCGGACCCCACCAGGAGTCGGTGGCCAGGTAGGCGGCGCTGTCGGCGTTCTCCTCCTCGGCCGGGACCGCCGGCGAGAACCGTCGGCCTCCGCAGCGGCTCGGCCGACGCCCCGGAGCCGGTGGGGCGCCGGTCCTGCGGCCGGCGCCCCACTCACGAACGCTCAGTGCCGGGCCTTCAGCTTGACCGTCACCTTCTTCGGCGCCTTGACGCGCTTCGCGGCGGCCTTCTTGGCCTTCGGCTGCGGACGCAGTCCCGCGACGAGCTTCGACAGCACCGACGGGGACGCGGTGGACCGCACCGCCGGGGTGTCCGCCGGGTTGACGCCGACGCCCAGGCTCATGACGCCGGTCAGGTTCATGGAGTTGTTCGCCGAGCTCGACGGCAGGCCCATCATCTGGTTGATCACGCCGTCGAGGATCGAGGCGGGGCCGCACCCCTTGGCGGCGGGCACCGCGATCTTGTTGTTGATCTGCACGGGGTAGGGCGTCCAGCCCAGCTCCGGGTCGCCGGCCCCGCCCGGGACGAGGATCGTCGGGGTCAGGCTCGCGGTGATCGGGCCGATGACGCAGGTGGAGCCGAGCAACTGGTTGTTGAGGTGGACGTTCAGCTTCGCGGTCGCCTCGATGCCGCCCGGACCGAGCTGGACGGTGATCGGCGCGGCCAGCGTCTGCGTCACGGTCAGCCGGTTGACCGGCAGCAGCGCCGCCGGGGTCTTGCCCAGCACCGGACCGACCAGCGGTAGCTGTCCGATCAGGCCGCCGGGCACCTCGACCGGCTGCGACACGAGCTGGTCCCCCATGACCGGTGGGTTGAGGACGCTGCCCGGGCCGAGGGAGGAGATGTAGCCGGTGACGCGGATCGCATTCGGCGGCAGGGTCAGGGCGAAGCTGCCGATCTTCACGCTGCCGCCGGAGGTGACCTGGGTCTGGCAGGCGTGGTTCTGCGGGCACTGGGCCTGGAACTTCGCGGCGACCTGGGGCATGCTGCCGTGCACCACCGCCGGGACGGCGGGGTGCGGCGATCCGGTCGGCGGCGCGGCCGGGTCGAGGCTGCCGACGGCCCCCTTACCGGACTCGGTGAACCAGAGCCGCTTGCCCGGACCGGACGCGATCCGCATCGGCGCGGACAGCGTGGCGGGCAGCGGGTACTCGGTGACGGCACCGGAGCCGGGGTCGACGCTGCCGATGTTGCTGGCGGCGGCCTCGGTGAACCAGATCTGCTTGTCCGGGCCCACGGTGATGCCGATGGGCGCCGAGTCGGCGGTGTTCACCGGGTACTCGTCGATGCCGCCGGTCGCCGGGTCGAGCCGGCCGATCATCCCGACGCCGGGCTCGGTGAACCACAGGGCGCCGTCGGGGCCCGTGACGATCCCGCCGAGGGACGGCGAGCCGCTGCCCGCGGACGGCGGGTCATAGGTGGTGACCGCGCCGGTCGCCGGGTCGAGCCGGCCGATGGATCCGTCGGTGCCGGTGTACCAGACCGCGCCGTCCGGGCCCGCCGCGAGGCCGTACACGGCCGCGCCGGCGGTGGCGTACACGGTGACGGTGCCCGAGGAGGTGATCCGGCCGATGGCCGGTGCCGCGCCCCCGCCGAACCACATCGCGCCGCCGGGACCGGCGACGATGTCGGTCAGCCTGCCGCCCGCGAAGTTGACGTCGCCGGTGGTGGGCACCTCGAACAGGGTCGTCTTCCCGGTCGCCGGATCGACGTAGCCGACCCGGGGGACGTCGACGGAGGAGTCGGTGAACCACAGCCGGCCGCCCGGCCCGGCGGTCATCCCGTCGGCCGCGCCCTGCGTCTTCTGCGAGTTCGCGGGCAGGGCGTACTCCGTGACCTTGCCGGCCGAGTCGATCTTCCCGACGCCACCGGCGTTCTCGGCGAACCAGACGCTGCCGTTCGGGCCCGCGGCCAGGCCCGCCGGGGTGACGTCGGGCACGGGCAGTCCGATCTCGGTCACGCCGGCGGCGGCATCGGCGGGCGAGGCCGGGCTGAGGCCGACCGCGCCGAGCAGGGCCGCCGACGCGAGGACCCCCGCGCGCACACCACGATGGCGCATGCCATCGCCTCCTAGGATCTTCATAGTGGGCCACTAGAAACCCACGGGTGTTTCACGTCAAGCCGATCAGTGCCGCCCGTCCGGTTCCGGTCACCGGGCGGTACGGGAGTAACAGAGGCCGCCCGGAGGCGGCCCCTGCTCGTGCTGGTCCCTCGGTCGCGTACGTCAGGTGATCGTGACCGTCGGGCTCGTGGTGTAGACGCCGGTCGCGGTGCCGGTCGGGCTGATCGTGCCGCAGGCGGCGTTCCCGGAGAACGGCACGCTCGCGTTGGTGAACGTCGCCTTGCCGGTCGTGTTGTTGTAGCTCGCCGTGATCGGCGCCGCGGCGGTCGGGGCGCCCGTCACGACGCAGCCGGGCAGCGTCGTCGTCGAGACCGTCACGCCCGCCTTGGGGATCGTGATCTTGACCGACGTCGGGCTGGCGATGGCCAGCAGCGTCCAGCTGCCGTTCGTGTGGTTCGCCGTGATCGTGGCCGTGCCGCCGAAGTTGTCGGTGCAGCCGGTGAAGGTCGGGTCCGGGCTGATGTTGACCGGGCCGTAGCCCGACGCCGGGGTCGTGAACTTGATGGTCGAGCCGGTGCAGGTCACCGAGAAGGACAGACCGGACAGGGTGCCGGCGAACTTCACGCTGCTGCTGGTGGCGGTGATCGCGGTGTTGGTCGGGCTGACGCCCGCCGCGTAGGCGACGCCGCCCATCATGGCGACCAGGGCGCCCGCCCCGGTGACGGTCGCGGCGAGCTTCGCCGTTCTGGAGATCATGTGCGTACCTCTCGTGAGGGGGCCGGGACCGGCGTCACCGGTCTCGGGTGTTGCGGGTGGTGGCGGGTTGTCGGGACAGCGGGACGGTGCGGTGCGGGGGGTGACGACCTCCTTCCGTGACTCAGGAAGTGACTCAGGAATGCGCCCCCGCGCCGACGCTGAGAATCGCGGGCAGGTCGAGGCTGTTTCCGGAGGCCGACGGCAGGCCCATGGTCGAGTTGATGACCCCGTCGAGGATTCCGCCGAGGCCGCAGCCGTGGGCCTTGGGCACGGACAGGGTGTCGTCCTTGATCTCGACGTTCAGGGGCTGCCAGCCGAGCTGCGGGTCGTGCGTCGAGCCACCGGACTGGTCGGCCGGCGCCAGGCTCGCGGTGATCGGCCCGATGACGCAGCTCGTGCCGAGCAACTGGTTGTTGAGCTGGATGTTCAGCGTCGCGGTGGCCTGCAGGCCGCTGGGACCGAATCCGACGGTCACCGGTCCGGCCAGCGACTGGGTGATCGTGAGCTTGTTGAACGGCAGCATCGCCGCCGGGGTCATGCCGAGGACCGGGCCGATGAGCGGCAGGGTGCCGATGATGCCTCCCGGCACATCGACCGGGACGGACTCCAACTCCGATCCGGTCAGCGGCGGCTGCAGGGTCGCGGAGCCGGAGCCCAGCGAGGTGACGTAGCCGGTGACGCGCAGCGCGCCGGGCGGCATCGTCTGGCTGAAGCCGCCGATCTTCACGCTGCCACCCGTCGTGATCTGGGTCTGGCAGATGATCGCCGAGGTCGGGCAGCGCCCCTGGAAGGACGCGGCGACGCGGGGGTTGATGCCGTCGACGAGCGGCGGGGCGGCGGCGTGCGGCGAGCCGGAGGGCGGCGCGGAGGGGTTCAGCCGGCCGACGGCGCCCGTGCCCGCCTCGGTGAACCACAGCGTGCTTCCGGGCCCCTTGACGATGCGCATGGGCGCCGCCAGGGCGTTCGGCAGCGGGTACTCGGAGATCTTCTTTGAGGCGGGCACGATCTTGCCGACGTTGCCGGCCGCGGCCTCGGTGAACCACAGGTTGCCGTCCGGGCCGGCGGTGATTCCCTCAGGAGCGGAGTTCGCGGTCGGCACCGCGTACTCGGTGATGGCACCCGTGCCGGGGACGATCCGGCCGATCTTGCCGACACCGGGCTCGGTGAACCAGACCGCGCCGTCCGGGCCGGCCGTGATCCCGCCGGCCGCCGGGTTGCCCGACCCCGCCGAGTCGGGCGAATAGGTGGTGACGTTCCCCGTCGCCGGATCGAGCCGGCCGATCGACCCGCCGTTCGTGTCGGTGAACCACAGCGCCTTGTCGGGGCCCGTGGTGATCGCGTACGGCGACAGGCCCACGGTGGCGTACGCGGTGACGGCGCCAGAGGAGGTGATCCGGCCGACCGCGCTGGACGGACCGCCGGCGAACCACATGGCGCCGTCCGGACCGGCCGTGATGTCGGTGAGCTGGCCGCCCGCGAAGCTCACGTCGCCGGTGGTCGGCACCTCGTACGCGGTCACCGCGCCGGTCGTGGGGTTGACCTTCCCGACGCGCGGCACGACCGTGGACGCGTCGGTGACCCACACCGTGCCGTCCGACGCGGTCGCGGCCCCTTCGGGAACGGCCACGTGGTGCTGCGAGTTCGCCGGGACGGGGAACTCCTTCACCGCGCCGAGGGCGTCGACGCGGCCGAGGCCCCGCGCGTGCTCGGTGAACCACACGCTGCCGGCCGGCCCGGCCGTCAGGCCCAGCGGGGTGCTGTCGGGGATGCTCGCCGAGAACTCGGTGACCGTTCCCGCGGCGGCCTCCGCGGGAAGGTACGGGAGTGCCACGGCGAGTGCGGCCAGCAGGACCGCTCCCGCTCTGGATCCACGATGGCGCATGCCACCGCCTCCTTGGGACTCATCCCCCGAGGACGATTTGCGGTACGAAACTTGTCGGTAACAAACGAGCTTCCTGCAAATAGAAACCGTACGGTGTCTCATGTCAACCACGGCCGGGCCAACGGCCGGATCCGGCCGCCGCCGCACCGAATCGGGGGCCCGGCCGCCATTTACGCGTGCACCGGCAGGCGGTAGACAGCCTGATGACGGGGCCACCGACGGGAGGTCACCCATGCGCGACGGAGCCTCGGACCGCGAACGCTCGGGCGGGCCGGATGCGGACACCGCCGCGACGCAGCGGGCACGGCCGACGGACGCGGACGCCGCGACGCAGCGGGCACGGTCGGCGGACGCGGAAGCGGATGCGGCGCGGCGGGCGCGGTTGATGGACGCGCTCGTCGCCGTGGTGGCCGTGCGCGGATTCCCGCGGACGACGGTCGGAGAGGTGACGGCCGCGGCCGGGCTGCCCGCCAGTGCGTTCCACGCCCACTTCGCCGACCTCGAGGACTGCTTTCTGGCGGCGTACGAGCGCGGCACGCGCGTCCTGCTGGCCCGGACCGAGACCGCCTACCGGGCGGAGTCGTCATGGCCCGCGGCGGTCCGCGCCGGGTTACGGGCGGCCCTCGAGCTGGCGGCCGCCGACCCGGCGTTCGCCCGGATGTCCGTCATCGACGCGAGCACGGCGGGCCCGCGGGTGCGCCGGGCGCGGCTGGCGTTCCTGGCGAGGTTCCGGTCGTTCCTCGGCGGACCCGGCATCCCACGGATCCCGGACGAGATCCGGAACGCCATCATCGGCGGGGTCTACACGATGGTCTACAACCACGTGGAGAGCGACCGGACCGCCGAACTCCCCGACCTGGCGGACCCGCTCACCGACTTCCTGCTGGCGTTCTACCGCGAGGGTCGATCGTCCGCGTCCAGCTGGGCCGCCGCCTCCTCGTGACCGAGGGGCAGCGACGCGAAGTAGACCAGCGACGGCAGCATCTCCGGCAGGCGGTCGCCCTCCCCCGCCTCCACCGCCGCGTAGACCGCTCCGTAGATCCCGCCGATGATGGCGTCGATGACGACCGTGGGCAGGGACGGAAGGTCGTACGCCGGGTCGGTGAAGAACTTACGGAAGCGCGCGAGGTGCTCGATCCGCGCCTTGCGCAGCCGGGGGCCGGCCGCGTTGACCTCGACCAGGGCGAACCGGGCGAACCGGGGCTCGGCGGCCAGCAGCTCCAGCATGGCCCGCAATCCGCCCCGGATGCCCTCCGGCCAGGAGGGCGCGGCGTGGTACGCGTGCGCCATCCGGTCGAGGAGGATGCCGGTGCCTCGCTGGTACGCCGCGAGGAAGCAGTCGTCCATCTCGGTGAAGTGGACGTAGAACGTCTTCTTCGTCACCCCGGCGGCTTCGGTGATCTTGCTGATCGTCGTACGCGGGTAGCCGTGGTCGGCGACCACCTGGACGAAACCGTCGATGAGCCGGTCCCGCTGGATGTCGGCGACGGTCTCCGGCGGCAGCCCGTGCCGCCCCGGCTTGATGGCCCGGCCGGGCTCCCGGGCGGAGCGTGATCCCGGGATGGCCGGCTCCGCGCCGGTCACCGCCGGGAGGGCCGGAGCCGGACCGGTCGCCGCCGAAAGGGGTGGCGCTTGACCGGTCGCCGCCGGCCGTTCGGACTGCCTCGCCATGAAATCCGCGCGTTTCTCCGTGAACCGGGGAAGCCGGTCGTCACCTACCGTCCGGCTCACACTACTTGGGGGCCTCGAAGCCGAAAGGCTACCTTCCGCGCCACGGGAACGCACGAGGTCCCGGCCGGGCCCGGCCGGGACACGCGGTTTCGTCCATTCTCGGGCGGACCGCAGACCATCGCGCGGCCGGAACGCCCCTGTCGCGGTCGGGACGTCACCGACGGCCCTCACGCCGACGCGATCGGCCTCCGGGACGAAGCCGCCGTCACACCATTCGAAACAGCGCGATAACACGCTTGTAAATCAGCCGTTGCACGGCCGCAATCCGGCTTCTATCGTGTGGGGCACCGCGGTTTCCTCTTCCCCGTTCCCGTCGAATTAACGTCGAAGCGCTTCGACACTTATTCGACAGAGAGGTCATCGAATGAAAGCGGCACGATTCTCGGTGCCCGCATTGGTCCTGACACTGGTGTGCGCATTGTGGTCCGGCACGGCCCGGGCCGCGACCTGGTCGTCCTCCGACCAGTGGGCCACCTGGTCCAACGGCGGGTACACCCTCTACAACGACGTCTGGGGCAGCGGCGCCGGCCCGCAGACGATCTGGGCCAACTCCTACGGCAACTGGGGCGTCTGGGCGAACCACCCGAACACCGGCGGCGTGAAGTCCTATCCCAACGTCACGAAGTACGTCGGCAGGTTGCTGAGCTCGTTGAGCTCCTTGAAGAGCAGCTTCAACGTCACGGCGCCCGGGTCCGGGGCGTACGAGTCGGCCTACGACGTCTGGTCGAGCGACAACGCCTACGAGATCATGCTGTGGATGAACAAGACCGGCGCCGTCGGGCCGCTCGGCTCCTACCAGACGAGCGTGTCCGTCGGCGGGCACACATGGAGCGTCTACAAGGGCAGCAACGGCTCCAACCAGGTCTTCTCGTTCGTCCGATCGGGCAATACCTCGTCCGGGAGCGTCGACGTCCGCGCCGTGCTCAACTGGATCAGAAGCGCCGGATGGTTCGGCGACATCACGGTCGGAAACGTGCAGTTCGGGTTCGAGATAACGTCCTCGAGCGGCGGCCTGAATTTCACGACCAACAGTTACTCGGTCTCATTCGGCTGACGAAAGGCGGATGAGTGAGGGCCGGTTCTCCGCCCGGCCCTCACCCGGCGACCACGCGGGAAGTTTGGACGGATCTGTCCGGAGCACAGCAGCCTCATGCAGACGGAAGCCTCCCCCGAGCGCCCTGACGACACCGAGCGTCTCGTGCGGCACCGCTGGCAGGCGCTGTCGATCTGCCTCGTCGCGGCCTTCATGACCCTCCTCGACGTCAGCATCGTCAACGTCGCGCTGCCGTCCATCCGCGCCGGCCTGCACGCGTCGCCGGACGGCCTGCAGTGGATCCTCAGCGGGTACGCCCTGACGTTCGGCCTGGTCCTGGTCCCCTCCGGGCGGCTCGGCGACGCGCGCAGCCGCCGGGCGGCCTTCATGGCCGGCCTGGTCGTGTTCACCCTGGCCAGCGCCGCCGCCGGCATCGCGCAGAACATCACCTGGCTGGTCGCCGCCCGGCTCGTCCAGGGTGTGGCGGGCGGCATGCTGAACCCGCAGATCGCGGGCCTGATCCAGGTGATGTTCCGGGGGCCGGAGCGGGGCCGGGCGTTCGGGGCCCTCGGGGCCACGATCGGCATCGCCACCGCGGCGGGCCCCATCCTCGGCGGCGCGATCATCGCGCTCGCCGGGGCGCAGGAGGGCTGGCGGTGGGTGTTCTACGTCAACGTCCCGGTCGGGCTGATCGCGCTGCCGCTGGCCTGGCGGCTGCTGCCGGCGCCGAGCCGGGCGAGTCGTCCGCAGAGCCTGGACCCGGTCGGCGTCCTGCTCCTGGGCATCGGCGTGGTGGCCCTGCTGCTCCCGTTCGTCCAGGAGGAACAGTGGCACGGCAGCGGCAAATGGCTGCTGGTGCCCGCCGCCGCCGTGCTGCTGGCGGCCTTCCTCTGGTGGGAGCGGCGGCACCGCGAGCCGACGATCGACCTCGGCCTGTTCCGCCGCCGCTCGTACGCGCTGGGTTCGACGATCGCGCTGCTGTACTTCGCGGGGTTCACCGCCATCTTCTTCATCTTCACGCTGTACCTGCAGAACGGCCTGCGCTACAGCGCGCTCGAGGCCGGGCTGGCGATCACGCCGTTCGCGGTCGGGTCGGGCGCGGCGGCCGCCGTCGGCGGCCGGATCGTCTCGCGGTTCGGCCGGCCGCTCGTGGCGGTCGGTCTCGTGCTCGTCGGGGTCGGGCTCGCGGGCGTGCTCCTCGCCGTGCACTTCGACTCCGGCCGGCAGGTGGCCCTGGCCACCGCGGCGCCGTTCCTCGTGGCGGGGCTCGGCAGCGGCCTGGTGATCGCCCCCAACCAGACGATCACTCTCTCGGAGGTGCCGCCCGAGGGCGGCGGCAGCGCCGCCGGCGTGCTGCAGACCGGCCAGCGGATCGGCACGGCGGTCGGCATCGCGGCGGTCGGGGCGGTGTTCTTCGCGGCGGTGCGCGGCACGCGCGGGGGCTGGGCGGTGGCGTTCCAGCACGGGCTGTTCGTCATCCTCACCTTCGTGGTCGCCGCGCTGCTCGCCGCGTTCGCCGACCTGCTCATGGGTCGGCGTGCGGTGCACCGCCTGGGCCGCCACGCACGTCACCACGCGGACCACGACCATGCGCACGGCCACCCGGTCACGCGCGGTTAGCGCGGAAAGTCCCGGGTAGGGCAGCGCGCATGACGGAGATCTACCTCCGAGTGAACGGCGAACAGCGCTCCGTGGTCGTCGACAACCGCGTCTCACTGCTGGACCTGCTGCGCGAACACCTCGGTCTGACCGGCACGAAGAAGGGCTGCGATCACGGGCAGTGCGGCGCCTGCACGGTACTGATCGACGGGCGGCGGGCCAACGCCTGCCTCGCCCTGGCCGTCGCGCAGGACGGCGCCGAGATCACGACGGTCGAGGGGCTGGCCGACGGGGACGGCCTGCACCCGCTGCAGGCCGCGTTCCTCGCCCGGGACGCGTTCCAGTGCGGGTACTGCACGCCCGGCCAGCTCTGCTCCGCCGCCGGGCTGCCCGCCGAGACGGGGCCGAGCGTGATCACCGCGGACCTCACCGCCGATCCCCCGCTCACCCCCGAGGAGATTCGCGAGCGCATGAGCGGCAACCTGTGCCGGTGCGGCGCCTACGTCAACATCGTCGCCGCGATCCAGGACGTGGCCGGGTGAAGCCGTTCGAGTACGCACTGGCCCATGACGCGACCGAGGCGGTCGGCGCCTACCGGCCGGGCACCATGTACCTCGGCGGTGGCACCAACCTCGTCGACCTCATGCGGCTCGGCGTCGCCCGGCCGGACCGGCTCGTCGACGTCAGCCGCCTCCCGTACGACCGGATCGAGGAGACCGACGGCGGCCTGCGCGTGGGCGGCGTGGTGCGCAACACCGACCTCGCGCTGCACCCCGCCGTCCGCGCGCGCTACCCGATGCTGACGCGGTCCGTGCTGGCCGGGGCGTCCGGTCAGGTCCGCAACATGGCCACCGTCGCCGGCAACCTGCTGCAGCGGACCCGGTGCCCGTACTTCCAGGACGTTTCCAAGCCGTGCAACAAGCGCGACCCGGGCTCGGGCTGCCCGGCGATCGACGGCGACCACCGCAACCTGGCCATCCTCGGGTACTCGGACCAGTGCGTGGCCACCCATCCGTCGGACCTGGCGGTGGCCCTCACGGCCCTCGAGGCGCGCGTCCTCGTGACGGGGCCGGGCGGCGACCGGACGATCCCCATGCCGGGGCTGCACCGGCTGCCGGGCGACGAGCCGCACCGCGACACCGTGCTGGAGCCCGGCGACCTGATCACGGCGGTGGAGCTGCCGCCGCCCCCGGCCGGGGCCTCGCGCTTCCACAAGGTGCGCGAGCGCGCGTCGTTCGCCTTCGCGCTGGTCTCCATCGCCGCGGTCCTCGACATGGCCGAGGATGGAACCGTGCGCGACTGCCGGATCGCGCTCGGCGGCGTCGCCCACGCGCCCTGGCGGGCCCGCCGCGCCGAGGAGGCGCTGCGCGGCGCGCCGGCCCGCGAGGAGGAGTTCGTACGGGCCGCCGACGCGGAGCTCGACCAGGCCCGGCCGTTGCCGCACAACGGCTACAAGGTGCCGCTGGCCCGCAACCTCATCGTCCGCACACTCTTGGAGCTCGTCTCATGAATCGCGTCGAGGGCCTGGAGAAGGTGACCGGACGGGCGACGTACGCGTACGAGTACACCGCCCGGGACATCGCGTACGCCCATCTGGTTCAGTCGACCGTCGCGCGGGGGCGGATCCGGTCGATCGACACGGGGGCGGCGCTGGCGACGCCCGGCGTGCTGGCCGTGCTGTCCAGCGACGATCCCCCGGATCTCGCCGAGGACGCCGAGCCGCAGCTGCGGTTCTTCCAGGACCGTACGGTCGCCTACCACGGGCAGATCGTCGCCCTGGTGGTGGCCGAGACGCTGGAGATCGCCCGCGCCGCCGGGGAGGCGCTGCGGATCGAGTACGACGCCGAGCCGCACGACGTGCGGCTGCGCCCGGACCACCCGGCCCGGTACCGCCCGGAGAAGGTCAACCCGGCCCTGCCGACCGACACCGGGTACGGCGACCTGGCCGCCGGGCTGGCGAACGCGGCGGTCACGGTCGACGCGACCTACACGACGCCCGCCTTGCACAACAACCCGATCGAGCCGCACGCCGCCCTCGCCGTCTGGGACGACGACGGCGGGCTGACGGTGTACGACTCCACCCAGGGCGCGTCCGCCGACCGGGACACGATCGCGGCGGTCCTCGGCCTGCCCGCCGAGCGGGTCCGGGTGGTCGCCCCGCACGTCGGCGGCGGGTTCGGTAGCAAGGGCACCACCCGGCCGCCCGCGATCCTGGCCGCGCTCGCCTCTCGGGCCGTACGCCGGCCCGTCAAGATCGCCGTGACGCGCCAGCAGATGTTCGACGTCACCGGGTACCGCACGCCGACGATCCAGCGGCTGCGGCTGGGCGCCGACGACAAAGGGCGGCTCACCGCCGTGGCGCACGACGTGATCGAGCAGACCTCCACGGTCACCGAGTTCGCCGAGCAGACCGCGACGCCGACGAGGGTCATGTACGCGACGCCCGCCATGCGTACGACGCACCGGCTGGTCCGGCTCGACGTGCCGACGCCGTCGTGGATGCGCGCGCCCGGGGAGTGCCCCGGCATGTACGCGCTCGAGTCGGCCGTGGACGAGCTCGCGCACGCCGCCGGGATGGACCCCATCGAGCTGCGCGTCGTCAACGAGCCGGACACCGAGCCCGAGAGCGGGCTGCCGTTCAGCTCCCGGAACCTGGTCGCGTGCCTGCGCGAGGGCGCCCGCCGCTTCGGCTGGGATCTCCGGGACCGGGAACCGGGCGTCCGCAGGGACGGCCGGTGGCTCGTCGGCACCGGCGTCGCCGCCTCCACCTATCCCTCCAAGCGCCGCCCGGCCGAGGCGAGCGTCACGATCGAGAACGGCGGGTTCGCGGTCCGGATCGCCGCCGCCGACATCGGCACCGGCGCCCGTACCGCCCTGACCCGCATCGCGGCGAACACCCTCGGCGTGTCCCCGGACCGGGTGCGCGTCGAGGTCGGCGACAGCGCCCTGCCGCAGGCCCCGGTGGCGGGCGGGTCGATGGGCACCGCCTCCTGGGGCTCGGCCGTCGTCAAGGCCTGCGAGGCGCTGCTGAAGAACGGCGAGCACGGGACCGCCGACACCACCGAGGACGTCGAGAGCGACTCGGAGCTGGCCCGGCACGCGTTCGGCGCGCAGTTCGCCGAGGTCCGGGTCGACACGGACACCGGCGAGGTACGCGTCCCGCGCCTGCTCGGCGTCTTCGCCGCCGGGCGGATCATCGACCCAGACCTCGCCCGCTCGCAGTTGATCGGCGGCATGACCATGGGCCTCGGTATGGCGCTGCTGGAGGAGACCGTCGTCGACGAGCGGTTCGGCGACTTCCTCACCGACGACCTCGCGCAGTACCACGTCGCCGCCTGCGCTGACGTGCCCGACATCGACGTCGCCTGGATCGACGAGGACGATCCGTACCTCAATCCGATGGGCGCGAAGGGCATCGGGGAGATCGGCATCGTCGGTACCGCCGCGGCCATCGCCAACGCCGTCTTCCACGCCACGGGCCGGCGCGTCCGCGACCTGCCCATCACTCCCGCCAAGCTCGTGAGGAGCCTCCATGACCGAACGTGATCTTCCGAACCGGGGCCAGCCGGCGAACCCGGAGGAGGTCGTCCACGCCGATCCGATACCGGACGAGACACCGGGCATCGAGGAGCCCGAGGCCGACTTCATCGAGCAGCGCCTCGATACCGCCGGGGAAGAAGAGGAGGGCTCCACGGAGCCGCCGCCCGGCGAGGAGCTTCCGCTCGACGCCAACGAGGCCGACGTCCTCGAACAGCAGGCCACCGCCCGCGCCGACGTCGACGAGGACTACCGCTGACCGTCGGCCGCCGGTGCACGTTTTGGATCCCCGCCTCGGGTAGGGGTCGCGCGAGCAGGGGAAAGCGCACGCCGGGGTACGCCTGGTGAGGAGGGTGAGATGTCCGAAGGACGGAACGAGAACGGAGAGTCAGACCAGTTCGAGGAGTTCCTGGCCCGATTCTTCGGGGCGGGTGCGCCCCGGCGGCCCACGAACCGCGTCAACATCGCGCGGTTCATGACGGAGGGCGCCCGGGAGCTCGTCCGCGACGCCGCCGTCAAGGCGGCCGAGTGGGGCGGCCCCGACCTGGACACCGACCACCTGCTGTGGGCGACGACCCGTCAGGACGTGACCCGGCACCTGCTGGACCGTGCCGGCGCCGACCCGGAGACGCTCGCCCGGCAGGCCGCGGAGCACGTCCGGCGCGGCCCGGCCCGCGAGGACATCTCCGCGCGGCTCACGCCCTCCGCCAAGCGGGCGCTGCTGGACGCCCACCAGATCTCCCGTGCCCTGGAGTCCTCCTACATCGGCCCGGAGCACATCCTGTTCGCGCTCGCGGCCAATCCCGAGTCGGCGGCCGGCCGCCTGCTCCTGGCCGCGCGGATCACGCCGGAGTCCCTGCGGTCGGCGATTGGGAGCGCGCCCGGCGGCCCCGCCGCGCATCCACCGTCCGACACGCCCACCCTGGACCAGTACGGGCGCGACCTCAGCGCGATGGCCGCCGAGGGCAAGGTCGACCCCGTCGTGGGCCGCGACGAGGAGATCGAGCAGACCATCGAGGTGCTGTCCCGGCGCACGAAGAACAATCCGGTCCTGATCGGCGATCCCGGAGTGGGCAAGACCGCGATCGTCGAGGGCATCGCCGAGCGCGTCGTCGAGGGCGAGGTGCCGGAGACGCTGCGCGGCAAGCGCCTGATCCAGCTCGACCTGGCCGGCCTGGTCGCCGGGACCCGCTTCCGCGGCGACTTCGAGGAGCGGCTGAAGAAGGTCGTCGAGGAGATCAGCACGCACGCCGGCGAGATCCTCGTGTTCATCGACGAGATCCACACGATGGTGACGGCCGGTGGCGCCGAGGGCGGCATGAGCGCCGGGAACATGCTCAAGCCCGCCCTGGCGCGCGGCGAGCTGCACGTCATCGGCGCGACGACCGTGGACGAGTACCGCAAGAACATCGAGAAGGACGCCGCGCTCGAACGCCGCTTCCAGCCGATCCTCGTGCCCGAGCCGAGCCCCGAGGACTCCGTCGAGATCCTCTGCGAGCTGCGGGACCGCTACGAGGCCCACCACCAGGTGCGGTTCACCGACGAGGCGCTGACCGCGGCGGTCGACCTGGCCGGCCGGTACCTCACCGACCGGTTCCTGCCGGACAAGGCGATCGACCTCATCGACCAGGCCGGCGCCCGCGTCCGGCTGCGCACGACGACCCCCGGCCGCGACGTACGGCGCCTCGAGGAGGAGCTGGACCATCGCCGCCGGGAGAAGGACCAGGCCGTCGCGGACGAGAAGTACGAGAAGGCCGCCGCCCTCCGCGACCAGATCGTCGAGCTCGAGGATCGCGTCGCCGCCACGACCGGCGAGGACGACGAGGCCGCGACGGTGCCCGAGGTCACCGCCGAGGACATCGCCGAGGTCGTCTCGCGGATCACCGGCATCCCGGTCGCCCAGCTCACCGTGGAGGAACGCGAACGCCTGCTCCGCCTCGAGGAGCACCTGCACCAGCGGGTCGTCGGCCAGGACGAGGCGGTCGCCGCGGTGGCCGAGGCGGTCCGCCGCTCCCGCGCGGGTCTCGGCGACCCGAACCGGCCCATCGGCAGCTTCCTGTTCCTGGGGCCGACCGGCGTCGGCAAGACGGAGCTGGCCCGCGCGCTGGCCGAGGCCCTGTTCGGCAGCCAGGACCGGATGGTGCGCTTCGACATGAGCGAGTTCCAGGAGCGCCACATGGTCAGCCGGCTCACCGGCGCGCCGCCCGGCTACGTCGGCTACGAGGAGGCCGGCCAGCTCACCGAGGCCGTACGCCGCCGCCCGTACTCGGTGGTGCTGCTGGACGAGATCGAAAAGGCGCACCCGGACCTCTTCAACGTCCTGCTGCAACTCCTCGACGACGGGCGCCTCACCGACGCCCAGGGCCGTACGGTCGACTTCCGCAACACCGTCATCATCATGACCAGCAACCTCGGCTCCGACGTGATCGGCACCGGCGGGCTGGCCACCGGCTTCTCCGACGCGGGCGGCACGGAGGACACGTCGCTGCGCGACCGGATCATGCGGCGGCTGCGCGAGGCGTTCCGCCCGGAGTTCCTGAACCGCGTCGACGAGATCATCGTCTTCCGCCGTCTCGACGCCGAGCAACTGCGGCGGATCACGGACCTGCTGCTGGACGAGACCCGGCGCCGCCTGCGCGCGCAGAACCTGTCGATCGAGTTCACCAAGGAGGCGGTGGACTGGCTCGCGCGCCGGGGCCACCAGCCGGAGTTCGGCGCGCGGCCGCTGCGGCGCACGATCCAGCGAGAGATCGACAACCGCCTGTCCAGCATGCTGCTGGGCGGCCGGCTGGGCCCCGGCGACGACGTCCGGGTGACCGTCCACGACGACCGGCTCGAGTTCTCGGTGCGGAACGCGAGCGGCGACCCGACGAGCGCCCCGGCCCACCGACCGGCCTGAGCCGGGGCCTGCGGACGTCCGGCCCGGTCGGCCGCGTGCCGGCCGTCGCGCCCGGTCGGCGGACCACCGTCTCGGACGCCGGCCGCCGGGAGTCAGCCCACGCGTCCGGTCGGGGGCCGCCGTCTCCGGCGTTGGAGGCGGTCAGTCGGCCGCCGTGGCCGCTTCGTCGCAGGCGGCGGCCCGGTCCAGGAGCAGCGTGCGCTCCCGGTCGTTGCGGGTCAGCGACGCGGCGCGCTCGAACTCCGCGCGGGCCTCCGCGGACCGGCCGAGCCGGGCCAGGAGGTCACCGCGCACGCTCGGCAGCAGGTGGTAGTCGCGCAGGGCCGGCTCCTCGGCGAGCTCGTCGACGATGCCGAGCCCCTGCTCCGGGCCGTACGCCATGGCGACCGCGACCGCGCGGTTCAGCTCGACGACGGGAGACGGCGTGACCGTCCCGAGCGCCTCGTAGAGGGTGGCGATGCGCGCCCAGTCGGTGTCCTCCGCGGTCGGCGCCTGGGCGTGGCAGGCGGCGATCGCGGCCTGCAGCATGTACGGGCCGACCCCCCCGCCGGCCTTCTCGGCCCGCAGCAACGCCGCGAACCCGCGGCGGATGAGCAGGTGGTCCCACCGCGCGCGGTCCTGGTCGAGGAGGTGGATCGGCTCCCCGGACGGGCCCACCCGCGCGCGCAGCCGGGAGGCCTGGATCTCCATCAGCGCGACCAGGCCGTGGACCTCCGCCTCCTGGGGCGTCAGCTCGGCGAGGACCCGGCCGAGCCGCAGGGCCTCCTGGCAGAGCGCCGGACGCGTCCAGTCGTCTCCGGCCGTGGCGGAGTACCCCTCGTTGAACACGAGGTAGAGGACCTCCAGGACGGAGGACAGGCGAGCGGCGCGCTCGGCCTCCGGAGGCACCTCGAACGGGACCTTCTTCTTGGCGAGCGTCCGTTTCGCCCGGACGATCCGCTGGGCGACGGTCGCCTCGGGGACGAGGAACGCCCGCGCGATCTCATCGGTGGTCAGCCCGCCCAGCAGCCGGAGCGTGAGCGCCACCCGCGCCTCCGTGGACAGCACCGGATGGCACGAGATGAACATGAGGCGCAGCAGGTCGTCGCCCAGGTCCTCCTCGAGCGCGGCCTCCAGCTCGGCGTCGGTCGGGTCCTGACGCGTCTCGAGATCGCGGCCGATCTCCTGCTGCTTCAGCTCGAACCGCTTCTCCCTGCGGATGCGGTCGATCGCCCGGTGCTTGGCGGTGGCCATGAGCCAGGCGCCCGGATTGTCCGGGACGCCCTCCTCCGGCCACTGTTCGAGGGCGGCGACGAGCGCGTCCTGCGCGAGCTCCTCGGCGACGCCGACGTCACGCATCATCCGGGTGAGGCCGGCGATGATCCGCGCCGACTCAAGCCGCCAGATCGCGTCGATCGTCCGGTGCACATCCGATGTCGTCACGCAGCCGATCAGAGCACCGGGGTCCGGCCGCGCGCAACCCGCCGCGACGCCGTACGACGCGCGGACGCGAACCGACACGGCCCCGGCGACGCGCGGTCGCCGGGGCCGTGTCTCCTTCTTCCAGAGGCTTCCGGGGTTACTGCGGCGGGCCGAAGATCTCGCGGATCTCGCCCTCGCCGTCACCGACGATCTGCCAGAACCGCTTGGACAGCTCGATGGCCTCCTCCTTCGAGCGGACCTCGATGAGCGCGAAGCCGACGACCGCCTCCTTCGCCTCGGTGAAGGGCCCGTCGGTCACGGTGATCTTTCCGCCCTCGGACTTGATGTAGATGCCCTCGGGGTTCAGCCCGCCGGTCGCCAGCAGCACGCCCGCCCGGGTCATCTCGTCGATGAACTTGCCCATCTCGACCATGAGCTTCTCGTCCGGCGGCCCGCCCGCCGACTGGTCCTTGGTCATCATGAGGAACCGCATCGTCGTGATCTCCTTCTTCTCCGGAGGTGGCGCCGGACGAACCGGCCGCCCTCTTGGGCGCCTCTGCCGACGCGTCGAACGGCTCCTGGCCGGATCGACACATCCTGAAGAGATTGTTCGCCGAAAAATCTTTGGGTCAGGTGTCGATCCGGCGGGGCGCCGTTCGACGCGTGAGCAGCGGCCGGGAAGACGCCGTCACAGTTCACCGGAAGGAAGACGCCATGCTCGCCACCGACACCACCGCCACCACCCGTACGATCGCCGCTTCGCGCACGACCGGCGGGCGCGCCCTGAGCATCACGCTGTGGACGATCCAGATCCTGCTGGCCGCGTTCCTGCTGATCGCCTCGGCCGCGCCCAAGTTCGCGGGCCAGCGGGACGCGGTGGAGACGTTCGCGAAGATCGGCTGGGGTCAGTGGTTCCGGTACGTCACCGGCGTGGTCGAGGCCGCCGGCGCGATCGGCCTGCTCATCCCCCGGCTCGCCGCCTGGGCCGCGCTCGGTCTGATCGGCCTGATGATCGGCGCGGTCATCACGCAGGTGCTCGTCCTGGTCCCCGCCTTCGCGGCGCTCCCGGCGGTGTTCGGCGTGCTGTTCGCGGTGATCGCCCGGGTGCGCATGGCGCAGGCCGTCTCCCCGGCCGCCCTGTTCAGGCGCTGAAGACGACGGCCCCGCACGACGACTCGGTAGGAGCCACCCTCACCGGACCGGTCGGCCGCGCCCCTACCGGGCCGCGCCGACCGGCCCTCGCCGCTGGGCGCGGGAGCGCATGGTCCGGCGCTCCTCCTCGTCGGCGCCGCCCCAGACGCCGTGGCCCTGGGCGGTCTCCAGGGAGTAGCGCAGGCAGTCCGAGCTCACCGGGCACCGTCCGCAGACCGCCCGCGCCTCGGCGACCTGGTGCGGAGTCAGTCTCCCGTTCCCGATCGGGAAGAAGAGCTCCGGGTCGGCCTTCTGGCACTCTGCGCGATTCATCCACGTGACGTCGAAAAGCATTTGAGGGGTCCCAACGGTGTGTTTGGGCGGTATCGGTACATGAGGATTCGCCGGCGGTCGCGGCCGCCGCCTCGTTGAAACGCCCTACTGCCCGCCCCATCCGGGCTCACACTCGCCGATACCCAGAGTAAGGCATCTATCACTGAGTAGTAAGTGCCAGGTTGGACCCGGTACCGCGTGGGCAGGTACGGCCGGGGACGACTCGGCCGGAGGAGGACGGGTGGCAGGCCGCGATGACCAGGGACGACGGCCGGCGCGGTGGCCGGTGCGGCCGCGACCGAAGACCCGCTGGGCCGAGCAGGAACCGACCGTCGGCCAGGCCGATGCGGCGGTGATCGAGGCGGCGCTGAAGCGGGCGCGGGCGCGATCCTCCGGAAACTGGTTCGCCGTCGCGGCCAGCCGTGACGTGCGAGCGGACCGGCCACGGGGATTCCGCGTCCTCGGCAGGGAACTGGTCGCCTGGCGCGACGGCGCCGGAGCGGTGGTGGCCGGGCCCGGCGCGTGTCCGCACCTGGGCGCGCCGCTGGCCCGCGGCCGGATCGTCTGCGGCGACCTGGTGTGCCGGTGGCACGGGCTGCGGCTCCCACCGGACGGCGGGGCGGGATGGCGGCCGCTGCCCTGCCACGACGACGGCGTCCTGGCGTGGGTCCGGCTCGACCAGGCGGGTGAGGAGCCGTCACCCCTGCCGGTGCTGCCCGCCCGGCCCCGGCCGGCGCGCAGCCTGCACGTGGTGATCCGGGCGGTCGGCGTGTGCGAGCCGGAGGACGTGGTCGCCAACCGGCTCGACCCGTGGCACGGCGCCTGGTTCCACCCGTACTCCTTCACCCGGCTGCGCGTGACGCACGCCCCGCCGCCCGGCGCCGGGGAGGCGGAGGACCGCTTCCTGGTCGAGGTCACCTACCGGGCGGGGCCGCGCCTGGGCGTGCCGGTGCTGGCGGAGTTCACCTGCCCGGAGCCTCGTACGGTGGTGATGCGCATCGTCGAGGGTGAAGGCGTCGGCAGCGTGGTCGAGACGCACGCGACTCCGCTCGGGCCCGGCCGGGACGGCCGCCCGCGCACCGCGGTGATCGAGGCGACGATCGCCACCTCGGAGCGCCCCGGGTTCGCGGTCGCGCGGCTGGCGGCACCGGTGGTACGGCCGATGATGCGCCGCGCGGCGACACGACTGTGGCGCGACGACCTGGCCTACGCCGAACGCCGCTACGCCCTACGCACCGGAACATCCTGACCCGCACCCGGCTCGCGGGGCCAGGTCGGCGAGGCGTCGGAGCACGGCCACGCGGCCGCGCAGCGGGACGGTGGTCAGCGGATGTCCCGCCAGGCCCCAGCGGGACAGCAGCCGGTTCGCGGCGTGCCAGCCGGTGGTGGCGGCGCGTTCCATCAGCGCCACGGGCAGGTCGACGCGGATGCCGTCGCCGGCCAGGACCAGCCCCGGCACCGGTCCGTCCACGGTCGGCCGCCGGGAGAACGTGCCGGGCGCGAAGAGCGGGCAGTCCTGCCGCCACTCGGTCACGTCGCCGACGATCCGGGCGCCTTCGGTCTCCGGATAGATCCGGTGCAGCCGGCGCAGCAGGCGCGCGGCGGCCGCCTCGCGCGCCGCGGTCACCGCGTACGCGTGCAGCTCGACGACCGACCCACCGGTCGCGCGGGCCCAGGACGCGGCCTCCTCGTCGTAGTGGTTCAGCACGCTGATGTTGTCCAGCGGCGGGAGCCCGCCGGTCGCCAGGAACGCCGGCCGGTCCGCCGCGACGGGCCGGTCGAGCCACAGGCGGCGGACGAGGTACGGCGGCGCGGTGGCCTGGGCGGCGACGCGGCCCCGCCATTCCGGGTCGCCGAGCCCGGGTGACGCGGCGACGAGAGCGCGCAGGCCGGGGACGTCGAGGGCCAGGACGACCGCGTCCGCGTGACGGCCGCGGCGCCGGGTCTCCACGGCGAAACCGTGCGGGCTGGGGTGGACGGCGTCGACCGGGGTGCCGGTGTGGATCTCCGCGCCCAGGTGCGCCAGGTGACGGCCCGCCGCCGCCCACAGGTCCGCGAGCGGGCGGCGGGGGACGTCGAACAGCAGGCCCTCGGCCGAGCCGAGGAAGTACAGGTGGAACATGACCGCCAGCTCGGCGGCGGACAGCCGCTCCGGCGGGGCGAAGAAGCTGCGCGAGAACACGTCGAACGCCAGGTGCCGGGCGGCGGCCGGGAAGCGCAGCCGGGCCAGGAACGCGGCGGCGTCCAGGTGATCGAGCCGCCGGTACGTGCCGGGCACGGTGACGTTCATGAGCGGGAGTGCGGCGCGGGCGTTCAGGCGCAGCAGGTCCCGGGCCCTGAAGGTCGGACTGCGGAGGGCGAAGGCGAGGGCGTTCCAGGGCGGGGCGGTGGGCAGGCCGCGAAACGTGTCGGTCCGCCCCGCCCCGTCGACGAGCGGGTAGTCCGGCAGCGCCGTCAGCCGGTCGAGGTGCGGATCGGTCCGGCGCAGCAGGGCGCGGAGGTTGTAGTACTGGCGGAAGAACGCGTGAAAGCCACGGCTCATGCCGACCCGGGTGCCGTCGGGCAGCGTCTCGGTCCAGCCGCCGGCCCGCCCGCCGAGGTGGTTCTCGCGTTCGTACAGCTCGACGGTGACGCCGCGCTCGGCGAGCGCGGTCGCGGCGGTCAGCCCCGCGATGCCGCCCCCGACCACGACGACGCGCGGCCGCTCCGCGAGCCCGTCCGCGTGCGGGCGTCCAGGCGGCGGCGGGTGGTGCACCCGCCTGCGATCCCCGTGGTCGCTCACGGCGCCTCCGCGCGGAAGGTGTGCACGATGCCGCGCTGCCAGCCGCCGGCCGTACGGATCCGGACGCCGGTGAACCCGGCGTGGCGGAGCCGGTCGGCGAGCCCCTCCGGGGAGTCGAAGTCCAGCGCGCTGCGCCACAGGTAGCGGTACAGGCCCGCGTCCCCCGCCAGCAGGCGGCCGGCCGGGATGATCACGCCCCAGCAGACGGCGTGCCACACCAGCCGCGCGAGCGGCCCGTCGCGCAGGGCGTAGTCGTGGACGACGAGGACTCCCCCGGGACGCAGCAGGGAGCGCAGCGCCGCCGGCGCCGCGTCGCGGGCGGGGAGGTTGCGGAGAAGGTAGGCGGCGAAGACGCCGTCGAACGGCCCGCCGAGATCCTCGGCGGCCAGGTCCTGGGCCGGGCTCTCGACGAACCGTACGGTGGCGGGCCACGGCTTGGCGCGGGCGCGGGCGAGCATCCCGGGTGAGGCGTCGACACCGACGATCTCGGCCCGGGGAGCGGCCGCCAGGAGTGCGGCGGTGGAGGCGCCGGTGCCGCAGCCGAGGTCGAGGAGCCGTGCCCCCGCCCCGTCCGCCGGCAGGGCGAACGCGCGGGCGGCGCGGCGCAGGTCGGCGTGGTACCCGGGGTTCGCGCCGACGAGCCGGTCGTACGCCGCCGCGTGGCGGTCGAAGGCCGCAGGGACGCCGCTCCGCGGCAGCCGCCCGCCGGTCATCGGCCGGCCGTCTCGTCCGGCCGCCGGCGCTCCCAGGCGAGCAGGGTGGCGGTGACGAGGGCGAACCCGAACAGGAAGTCCTCGACGGGGATGTCGAAGGGGAAGCGCAGCCCGGTGATCCCGCGCGGGTCGTACCCGACGACGGGCGCCGGCAGCCGCGTCAGACTGCCGTCGACGACGACCTGGAAGCCGAAGACGATCAGCATCGTCAGCCAGTAGGCCGGGCGGCGGAAGAGGCCGGTCCGCAGCCACCAGCGTTCGAGGGCGACGACGGCGGGGACCGACAGGAGCGCCGGCACCGTGTACCCCAGCCCGGTCATGGAGCCTCCTTCGTCGGAGGAGTGACCAGAGGGACTGTGCTGCCGATTCCCTCGCTTCGATCGGTCATCGCCGCCGCTCCGTCCGTGCCCGGACCGGGCCCCGGAGGAGCAGCCGCCGTACGGTCTCCAGGGTGAGCACCGCGCAGACGGGCACGACGACGAAGAACAGCGCCTCCTCCAGCGGCACCGACAGCGGCAGCGTGACGCCGACGAGGTAGCGCGGGTCGTACCACCAGACGCCGGCCGCGATCGCGACCGCGTCCCAGGCGAGGAAGACGGCCGCGACGGGCAGCACGGCCCGCGCCAGCCGGGCCGGGCGCCGGTAGACCCGGCTGCCGGACAGCTCCAGGGGCAGCGTCACCGCCAGGCACCCGGCCAGCAGCAGCAGATAGCGCAGGTGGTCCACCTCACCGCCTCCGGGCGGGAGGCGCGTGCACCGCACGGGTCCACAGGGCACGACCCACCGCGGACCCCGCGTAGGTCAGCCGCCGCCCGGCCCCGACGGTGGCCCGGCCCGCGAAGACGTCGTGGCCGCGGTCCTCGATCCGGTCGAGGATGTGGGAGTACAGCGCGCAGGCGGTGGCGACGCAGGGCCGCGCGGCCGGGTCCAGCAGGGCGATCCCCGGGCGGGCCAGCCGGTAGATCGCCCGGGTGCGGCCGATCTGGTCCGCCAGCGCGCGCCGTACGCGCGGATCGACGCGGCCGGTCCGCCGGCACCAGGCGAGCAGCTCGCGGTCGACGCCGAAGGCCGCCAGTTCGTCGGCGGGCAGGTACACCCGGCCCCGGTCGAGATCCTCGCCGACGTCGCGCAGGAAGTTGGTCAGCTGGAACGCCCGCCCGAGGGCCGTGGCGTGCGGTACGGCCTCGGCCGGATCGCAGACGGTGCCGAGCACGGGCAGCATCTGCAGGCCGATGACCTCGGCCGACCCGTACATGTAGTCGCGCAGGGCCGCCCGGGTCGGGTAGCCGGTGACGGTGAGGTCCATCCGCATGGAGCGCAGGAACGCCGTGAACAGCGCGCCGGCGATGGCGTACCGGCCCGCGGTGTCCACGACGGCGGCCAGCACCGGATGGTCGCTCCGGCCGGTCCGCAGCCCCGCGGTGAGCGCGGCGGCGACGTCGTCCAGCAGCGCGGCGATCCGGTCGGGTCCGTGCTCCGGCCCGGGTTCGTCGACCAGGTCGTCCGTGTGCCGGGCGAACCCGTACAGGGCGTGCACCGCCGGCCGCCGGGGCGGCGGGAGCAGCCGCGTCGCCAGGAAGTACGTCCGCCCGTGTCGTGCGTTGAGCGCCCGGCACCGGCCGTACGAGGCGCGCAGCAGCGGATCGGTGATCCCGGCGGTGTCCAGTTCCCGGCGCGCGGCCGCCGTCTCCGGCCCCTCCCGGTGCCGGGTCCGGCCCGTCATCGCCGTCCGCCCGCGGAGGGGGCGACGAGGCGGCCTCCCGGGCCGGCGATCAGGCCGCGCCGCTCCCGGGGGACGCCGGTGACGCGATCGGCCGCGAGCCGGCCGGACAGCAGCGCCGCGGGGATGCCGACGCCGGGCACGGTGCCGCAGCCGGCCAGCACCGCGTTGTCCGCCGAGCGCGGGAGGTTGGTGGGCCGGAACGGCCCCGTCTGCGGCAGCGAGTGCGCCAGGCTGAAGGGCGTGCCGGCGACCAGGCCCTGCCCTTGCCAGTCGGCCGGCGTGGTCAGGTGGAGCAGGTCGACGGTGCTCGGCGCGAAGCCGAGCCGGCCCGCCACGATGTCGAGCATCCGACGGGCGTACTCGGGCCCGAGGTCGTTCCAGTCGACGGGCAGGTCGGCCAGATTCGGTACCGGGACCAGGAGGGACAGCAACTGCCGCCCGGGCGGGGCGAGGGAGCGGTCCGTGGCGGTCGGCCGGGTCAGCAGGAGTGACGGGTCGCGCATCAGCCGGCGGCCGCTGGTCAGATCGTCGTAGCCGCTCTCCCACGCCTGCCCGAAGAGCAGATTGTGGTGCAGGGTCCCCGCCCACGTGCTGGGCGCGGCCATGTGCAGTGTGATCACCGAGGACGCGGGTCTCAGCGACAGGACGCGGTGCGGGGGGCCGCCCAGCAACCGGTAGGCCGCCGGCAACTCGCAACTGATCACGATCGCGTCGCAGGCGATCCGTTCGCCCTCCTCGGTGCGGACCGCGGTGACGCGGCCGCCCCGGCGCTCCAGCGAGACGACGGTCGTGGCGTAGCGGAAGGAGACCCCGGCGTCCGCCGCCGCGCCCGCCAACGCGTCCGGCAGGGCGCGCATCCCGCCGTACGGGAAGAAGACGCCGCCGACGATGTCCATGTAGGCGGCCACGGCGTAGATCGCGAAGGCCCGGTGGGGCGCCAGGCCGCCGAAGAGCGTCGGATACGTGAAGATCCGCTGCAGCCGTTCGTCGCGGATGTACCGGGCGACCAGGCGGTCCCACCGGATGAAGCCGCCCATCAGCGTCAGGTGCACCAGTCTCGGCCCCAGCACCCGGAGCGGCGAGTCGACGTTGGCGGCGATGAACCGCTCGAACTCCGCCTCGTACAACTGGACGAGCCAGTGCCGGAGCCGCCGGAAGCCGGCCTCCTCCCTCGGCCCCGCGAAGCCGCGGATCTCCTCGGCCATCGCGTCCTCGTCTGCGTGGACGTCGAGTACGGTCCCGTCGGCGAAGTGGGCCCGGTAGGCGGGGTCGAGCCGCACCATCGGCAGCCGGTCGTCCATCGAAGCGCCGACCGTCGCGAGGGTGTCCTCGATGATGCCGGGCATGGTCAGCCAACTGGGCCCGGTGTCCGTCAGGTAGCCGCCGACATCGCGGCGGCCGACCCGCCCGCCGGGTCCGTCGCAGCGCTCGACGACGATGACCTCACGGCCCTGCCCTGCCAGGTGCAGCGCAGCGGACAACCCGGACAGACCCGCGCCGATCACCACGATCCGGTCGGTGCTCCCCCCGACAGTGCGCATGCCCCTCGGGTACCCGCGTATCCGCCGCCGAAGCACCGACAGGCCGCCATTCCCGCAGTTCAGGGCGGCGACGCGGGGATTGACCCGAAGATCCGCTCGATGCCGGGCCGCCCGGGTCGCGGCCGGTGACGGCCGTGCCTAACCGGCCTTGGCGAGGGCCTGTTCGAGATCCGCCCACAGGTCGTCGGAGTGCTCGATGCCGACCGCGACCCGGATCGTGCCGGGGCCGATGCCCGCCGTCCGGAGCTGCTCGTCACCGAGCTGCCGGTGCGAGGTGCTCGCCGGGTGCAGGACGTACGTCTTCACGCCGCCGAACGAGGGGGTGAGGGCCGCCAGCCGCACCGCTCCCGCGAAGATCCGCCCCGCCTCGCGCCCGCCGGCCAGGTCGAAGGCCAGCACGCCGCCCTGGCCTTCGGGCATCAGGCGGACCGCGACCTCGTGATCCGGGTGGTCCGGCAGGCCCGGATACCGGACGGACGCCACGGCGGGATGGCCCGCGAGCCGGCCGGCCAGGTCGAGGGCGTTGTCGCAGTGCCGCCGCATCCGCAGGGCCAGGGTCTGCATCCCCCGTACGGTCAGCCACGACACGAACGGGTCGGCGGAGGCGCCGAGTTCGGCGGCGTAGTGCCAGACCTTCCGGTGCAGTTCCTCGGTGGCGAACACCGCCACGCCGCCGAGCACGTCCGAGTGCCCGCCGAGGTACTTGGTGGCCGAGTGGACCACGACGTCCGCGCCGTGGGAGATCGGACGGCACAGGATCGGGCTCGCGAAGGTGTTGTCGACCACGCTGAGCACGCCCGCGTCCTTCGCCACGGCGATCAGCGCGGGCAGGTCGACGACCTGGGTGGTCGGGTTCGCGATCGTCTCCAGGTAGAGCACGCGCGTGTTCGGACGCAGCGCCGCGCGGACCTGCTCGGGGTCGGAACCGGCGACGTACGTCACCTCGACGCCCCAGCGCGCGGCGAGGTCGTCGAGCATCGCGATCGTGGCGCCGTAGAGGCAGCCCTGGGCGATGACGTGGTCGCCCGAGCCGAGCAGCGCGAGCAGCACCGCGTTGATGGCGCCCATCCCGGACGCCGCGGCGAGTCCCGCGGCCCCGCCCTCGAGGTCGGCGACCGCCTCTTCCAGCACCCGTACGGTCGGGTTGCCGAGCCGGCTGTAGAAGAACGCGCCCTCGGGACCGCCGAACGCCTCGGCCATCGCGTCCGCGTCGTCGAAGGCGAACAGGTGACCCTGGTAGATCGGCACGCCGACCGGGCGACTCCCCTCCACCTCGACGACGGGCGGGTGAACGGTCCTGGTCTCGGCGTGCGTTTTGTCCTGCGGTGAGTTCATGGTCCCATCTTCGGCCACAGACGATCCAGCGGTCACCGCGCCCTTCGGCCGCCGGTGGCCCATGGTCAGAACGGCCGCGCACAGGTATTTGTCGTCTGTGGACGACAAATATGCTGGGCCTGATCACCGACCGAGGACGTCCATGGACATCGCGCAGCAGCCACTGCCCGCCTACTACCGCCTGAAGCGGCGCCTTCTCGCCGACATCGAGAGCGGTCACTACGGCATGGACGGCAGGCTGCCCACCGAGCACGCCCTGTGCGCGGCGTACGGCCTGAGCCGTACGCCGGTCGCGCGGGCGCTGTCGGAGCTGGCGGCCGAGGGGGTCGTGGTACGGCACCGGCGGCGCGGCACGTTCGTGAACCCGGAGTGGATGCGGGCGCTGCGCGCGGCTCCGGAGGTCTCGGTGATGACCTGCGACCAGGCCTGGGCCGGCCAACTGCGGGAGGCGGCCGGCAAGGACCTGCGGCTGTCGATCACCTCGGCGCCGCTGAGCGAGCTGCGGACGATGTTCCGCCGGGCGATCGCCGAGGGCCGGGGCCCGGACCTGGCGCTCGTCGACTCCGTGTGGGTGGCGGAGTTCGCCGAGTCGCACATGCTCACGCCGATCGGCGAGCTGGACCCCGAGTGGGTCGCGGCCGAGCACGACGCCGACTTCCTGCCGCCGTTCGCCGACGCGTACCGCCTGGACGGCGACGACATCGTCGCCGTCCAGGCCCAGGCGGACGTCACCGGCCTGTGGTACCGCCGCGAGGCCCTGGCGGCCGCCGGGGTCGCCCCGCCGACCACCTGGCGGGAGCTGCGCGCCCTGGGGCGCACGCTCGCGGCCGGCCTGCCCCGCGACCGGCACGCCCTGGTCATGCCCGGCGGCCCGGCCGCGACGGAGACCGCCACGTACGCGCTGGTCGGACTGCTCGCCGCGAACGGCGCGACGATCTTCACCGCCGAGGCGGTGACGCTCGACTCCCCCGCCGCCGTGGAGACGCTGCGGTTCCTGCGGCGACTCGTCGACGACGGCGTACTGCCCGCCGAGGTGGTGACCTACGACCGGCACAGGGCGGCCCGGCTGCTGGCGGCCGGGCGCGCGGACCTGTTCGTGGGCGCGAGCTACCACGCCGAGCTGATCGCCGAAGAGACCGGCACCGCGCTGCCCGAGGTCGGCGAGCGGTTCGGGTTCGTCCCGCTGCCCGCGGGCCCGCACGGGCCGCCGGCGATCCTGTGCGGCGGGATGGTCTACTGCATCCCCCGCCAGGCGCGGAACCCCCACCTGGCGATGCGGCTGCTGCGCGCGGCCACGGCGCCGGACCGCCTGGCGGAGGTGTGCGCGGAGACCGGCCAGCTCCCGCCGCGCCGCAGCGTGCTGGACGCCATGGCGCCGGTGTCGCCGTTCCACGCCCAGACGGCGGCGCTGCTCGATCACGCGGTCGTACGGCCGTCGGCTCCGGTGTACGCCCTGGTCTCCGCGCAGCTCCAGGCGCTGCTGGAGGGCGTGCTGACCCGGCGGTGGAGCCCGGCGGCGGGCGTCGCGCTGGCCGCCGACCGGATCAGCGCGATCACCGGCCTGCCCGTCGTCCGCGCCTGAACCAGACGCCTGGCCGCCCGGTACGGGCCCGAATCGGACGCCTCGCCGCGGAGCCCGCCGTCCGGCGCGAGTCCGACGCCGTTCACGTAACGCGTTCGTAACCCATTCGCTCGTACCTCTTGACGTGGAACGCTCCAGCTTCCACATTTGCCACAGCACAGTGGCAAATCCCTTCGGAGGGAGCGCACATGCGTCGTAAATCGGCACTGGTGATGACGGCGGTCATGGTCGCGGCGTCGGCGAGCGCCTGCGGCGGAGGATCCTCGGACAGCAAAACGATCAAGGTCGCGTACCAGAAGTTCGGCAACTTCATCGGCGCGGACGAGCTGTTCAAGAAGATCAAGCCCGTCTTCGAGCAGCAGAACCCCGGTATCAAGCTCAAGCTCATCCCGATCGAGGCGGACGAGAACTCCTACTACACGAAGCTCAACCTCATGCGGCGGTCCCCGAAGACCGCCCCCGACGTCGCCTACGAGGACACCTTCTTCGTGAACTCCGACGCCGAGGCGCGCTTCCTCATGCCGCTCGACGCCAACCTCCAGTCCTGGCCGGACTGGTCGCAGTTCGTCGACGCGGCCAAGGTCGCGGGCAAGGCGGCCGACGGCCACACGTACGGCGTTCCGATGGGCACCGACACCCGCGGCCTCTGGTTCAACAAGCAGATCTTCGCCAAGGCCGGGCTCCCGGCGAACTGGCAGCCGAAGACCTGGAACGACATCCTCGCCGCCGCCCGGCAGATCAAGGCCAAGGTCCCCGGCGTGATCCCGCTCAACGTCTACGCGGGCAAGGGCGTCGGCGAGGCGTCCTCCATGCAGGGCTTCGAGATGCTGCTGTACGGCACCGACGACAAGCTGTACGACGACCAGGCCAAGAAGTGGGTCGTGCCGAGTAAGGGCATGGGCGCGGCCTTCGACTTCCTCAAGACGGTCTACTCCTCCGGGCTCGGCCCCACGCAGCAGCAGGCGCTCGACCCGCACTGGAGCGACAACGTCGGCGGGCAGGAGCTGCCGCAGGGCAAGCTCGCCATCGCCCTCGACGGCTCCTGGCTGCCGCAGGCGTGGATCCCCGGCGGGGCGAACGCCTGGCCGCAGTGGTCCAGCACGCTCGGCACCGCGGCCATGCCCACGCAGAACGGCCAGGCGCCCGGCAAGGTGTCGCTGTCCGGCGGCTGGCTGCTGTCGGTCGGCGCCCGCACCAAGAACCCGTCGGCCGCCTGGAAGCTCGTGCAGCTCGCCCTGAACAAGGAGAACTCGCTGTTCTTCTACATCAAGGCGACGCAGGTGTCGGTGCGCAAGGACGTCGTGGCGGACCCGAAGTACCTCGAGGGCAACCCGACCCAGCGGTTCTTCACCGACCTGGTGTCCGTCACCCAGTACCGGCCCGCGTACAACGTCTACCCGCAGATCTCCAACCAGCTGCAGGCCGCCAGCGAGGCGGTGGTGACCGGCCAGTCCTCGCCCCAGTCGGCGATGAACGACTTCGCCGGCCAGGTCAAGCAGATCGCCGGGCCGGACAAGGTGGAGGCGAAGTCCTGATGGCCCGTACGCGCTTCCTCGTGGAAGGGACGACGCCCTGATGGTGGCCGTGGGCCTGCCCGAGCGCACCGTCACCCGCCGCCCGCCCGCCCGGCGCGGGCGGCGGGCCGTCGGCCGGGCGCTGCCGCTGGTGCCCGCCTTCGGCCTGCTCGCGCTGTTCTTCGTCGGGCCGATCCTGTGGTGCGTCTACGCGTCGTTCACCGACATCGCGCTGACCGGCGCGGGCGCCAGCAGCCCGCACCTGGTCGGGCTGCGCAACTACCGGGAGATGTTCGCCGACCCGGCGTTCGCCAAGTCCCTGTGGCTGACGGTCGTCTTCGTCCTCGGCTCGGCCGTCATCGGGCAGAACCTCGGCGGCCTCGCGCTCGCCCTGCTCATGAACGGCCGGCACCGGATCGTCCGCGCCGTGGTGGGCGGCATCGTGGTGGGCGCGTGGGTGCTGCCGGAGCTGGTCGCGGGGTTCATGTGGTACGCGTTCCTGTCCGACCACGGCACGTTCAACGCCATCCTGCGCGCGGTCGGCCTGCACGGCGGGAGCTGGCTGTTCAGCAATCCCCTCGCGGCGGTGACGATCGCGAACGTGTGGCGCGGCACGGCGTTCTCGATGCTCGTCTACTCGGCCGCGCTGTCGAACGTGCCGGACGAGCTGATCGAGGCCGCCGCGGTGGACGGCGCGTCCGGTTGGGCGCGGCTGCGGCACATCACCCTGCCGCTGATCCGGCGATCCATGCTCACCAACCTGATGACGATCACGCTGCAGACGCTGGCGGTGTTCACGTTGATCTTCGTCATGACGGGCGGCGGCCCCGGGACCAAGAGCCAGACCCTGCCGATCTTCATGTACCAGCAGGCGTTCAAGTTCTACCACCTGGGCTACGGCGCCGCGCTGGCGATCGTGCTGCTGGCCGTGGGCGCCGTGTTCTCGCTGGTGTACCTGCGGGCCATGCGGAAGGAGGTGTGAGGTGGCGCTCGCCTCCCCCACCGCGCCCGGACGGCGCACCGCCGCGGTCGCCGCCTACGTCGTGCTGGCCCTCGTGGCGCTGGCCTTCCTCGCGCCGTTCGGCTGGCTGTTCCTGGCCTCGGTCTCCACCACCCCGACGACGGACACGTCCATCCCCGACGCGCCGACGCTGCGCAACTTCGTCGACGTCCTCACCGGGGACAACCTGCACTCGCTGGCCAACAGCCTCGTGCTGTCGCTGGGCTCGGCGCTGCTCACGCTCGTGCTCGCCGCGCCGGCCGCGTACCCGTTGTCGCGCTACGGCCGCAGGTTCGGCCGGCCGGTCCTGCTGGGCCTGCTGTTCGCCACCGGGCTGCCGGTCACGGCGATCATGGTTCCGGTGTACGGGCTGTTCGTCCAGCTCGACCTGCTCGACTCGATCCCCGCCACCATCCTGTTCCTCACCGCCACCGGGCTGCCGATGGCGATCTGGATGATGAAGAACTTCATGGACGAGGTGCCGATCTCCCTGGAGGAGGCGGCCTGGGTGGACGGCGCGAACGGTCTGCGGGCCCTGGTGCGGATCGTGTTGCCGCTCATGGTCCCGGGAACGACCGTGGTGTTCACGTTCACCTTCACGCTGACCTGGGGGAACTTCTTCGTCCCGTTCATCCTGCTGATCGATCCGGGCAAGCAGCCCGCCTCGGTCGCGATCTACCAGTACTTCGGTCTCAACGGCATGGCCTCGTACGGCCTGCTGGCCGCGTTCTCGATCCTGTACTCGCTGCCCGTCGTCCTGCTCTACACCGTCGCCCAGCGCACGCTGGGCAACGCGTTCGCGATGCAGGGCGCCGTCAAGGGCTGAGCCGGAGGGAAGCCTTCATGCGCATCGCCGCCATCGAGTCGACCGACCTGTTCGCCGGCTCGACGTCGCATCCCCGACAGATCGTCCGTGTGACGCTGACCGGGGCCGACTCCCCCCTGACCGAGATCCGGGTCTCGCTCACCGGCCCGGCCGTGAGCACCCCCGAACCCACCGTCGTCACCCGCCTGGACCCCGGCGAGACCCTGGTCGCCGAGGTCGGGGTACGCCTCGCCGAGCCCGTCACCGAGGGCGCCGTCCGCCGCGTCACCGCCGTCGCCGAGACGCCGGGCGAGGACCGCGCGACCCTCGACGGCGAGATCGTCGCCGCGGTCACCGGCTGGACCATGTGGATGGTCTCCCACTTCCACTACGACCCGGTGTGGTGGAACAGCCAGGCCGGGTTCACCGCGACCTACTACGACCTGCCCGCCGCCGAGGAGCGCCGGCCGTCGACCGTCA
Source organism: Actinoallomurus liliacearum (assembly GCF_039542035.1). Classification (NCBI taxonomy): domain Bacteria; kingdom Bacillati; phylum Actinomycetota; class Actinomycetes; order Streptosporangiales; family Thermomonosporaceae; genus Actinoallomurus; species Actinoallomurus liliacearum. The sequence goes on along the minus strand of NZ_BAABHJ010000003.1, from coordinate 92,081 downwards.
GGACGGCGCTGGACCTGGTCCGCGCCCACCTGGACGCGGCCCGGCGCGACGAGGACTACAAGTTCGTGCTCGCCGAGGTCGACTACCTCAAGCCGTACTGGGACGTCTTTCCGGAGGACCGCGCGGACCTGCGGCGGTTCCTCGACGAGGACCGGATCGAGATCGTCGGCGGCAACTACAACGAGCCGAACACCAACCTCACCCACCCCGAGTCCACCATCCGCAACGCCGTCTACGGCATCGGGTACCAGCGCGACGTGGTCGGCGGCGACCCGCGCTCGGCGTGGATGCTCGACGTGTTCGGGCACGACCCGGCCTATCCGGGGCTGATGGCCGACGCCGGGCTCACCTCCTCGGCCTGGGCGCGTGGCCCGTTCCACATGTGGGGCCCGAACCGCCACGTCGGCGACAACGAGCGGATGCAGTTCCCCGCCGAGTTCGAGTGGATCTCCCCGAGCGGGCGGGGCCTGCTGACCGCGTACATGGCCAACCACTACAGCGCGGGCTGGGTGATGGAGGAGCAGGCCCGCACGCTCGAGGAGGCCACGGAGCTGGCGTACGGCCAGTTCAGTGAGCTGCGCCCGGTCGCGGCCACCCGCAACGTCCTGCTGCCGGTGGGCGGCGACCACGTGATCCCGTCCCGGTGGAGCACCGAGGTGCACCGGGACTGGAACAAGCGCTACGTCTGGCCGCGCTTCGTCGTCGGCCTGCCCAAGGAGTTCTTCGCCGCCGTACGCGAGGAGCTGGGCGAACGCCGCGCCGTGCCGGTGCCGCAGACCCGCGACATGAACCCGGTCTACACCGGCAAGGACGTCTCCTACATCGACACGAAGCAGGCGCAGCGGGTCGCCGAGGTCGCGGTGCTCGACGCCGAACGCCTCGCCACGCTCGCCGCGCTGACCGGCGCGACCTACCCGGCCGAGGCCGTCGACAAGGCCTGGCGGCTGCTCGCGTACGGCGCCCACCACGACGCGATCACCGGCAGTGAGTCCGACCAGGTGTACGTCGACCTGCTCGCCGGGTGGCGGGAGGCGTACGAGCTGGGCGACACCGTCCGCGCGGCCGCCCTCGACCACCTCGCGGCACGGGCCGACACGACGGGCCCGGGCCGGCCGGTGATCGTGGCGAACACCCTGTCCTGGGCGCGCGACGGCATCACCACCGTCCGGCTCACGTTCGAGGAGCCGCGCCCCGGTCTGCGCCTCGTCGACGACGCGGGCGAGCCGGTCCCCTGCCTCGCCGAGGGCGTACGGACCGCGGCGGGCGGGGGCGTCGAGGAGGTCACGCTGACCTTCCTCGCCCGCGCGGTGCCCTCGCTGGGCTACCGCGTCTACCACGTCGTCGACGCCGACGACCTGCCTTCGGGCTGGACGCCGGCCGACGGCGCCGAGGCGGGCAACGCGGCGTTCGCGGTGACCGCCGATCCGGCCCGCGGCGGCGCCCTCACCTCGATCCGCGACCTGCGGACCGGCGACGAGCTGATCCGGCCGGGCGGGCTGGGCGGCGAGCTGTACCTCCAGGAGGAGCACCCCACGCACCCCACGTGGGGCGAGGGCCCGTGGCACCTGCTGCCGGCCGGCCCCGGGCACGGCACCGGCGCCCGCCCCGCGTCCGTGCGGGTCGAGGAGTGCCCGGTCGGCCGACGGATCGTCACCGAGACGACCCTCGACGGGCTGACGATCACCGGTGAGGTCCTGCTGTGGGACGGCGTCGACCGGGTGGACTTCCGCACCCACGTCGGCGGCTCGATCGGCCAGGACCACCTGCTGCGCGTGGGCTTCGACCTGGACGTCCCCGGCGGCCGGCCCGTCGCCGAGGTGGGCTTCGCCGCGATCGGCCGGCCCTTCGGGTTCCCCGACGCGGACGCCGCCGAGAGCCTGTGGACGCTGGACAACCCGGCGCACACCTGGACGGCGCTGAGCGCGACCGTGCGCGTCGCGCTGACCGGCGACGACGGCTCCCGGGAGGAGCACGCCGTCGGGGTGGCCGAGGTGATCGGCACCGACGAGGGCGAGCCCGCCCGTGCGGTGCTGACCGCGCTGGCCGCGCAGGGCGTGACCGCGACGTTCGGCCGCCCGGACGGCCCCCGCTACGGCGCGCTCGACGTCGACTCCAACCTCCCCGACGCCCGGATCGTCCTCGGCGGCCCAGAGGAGAACGCCTTCGCCGCCGAGGTCCTGGCCGCCGCCGATCCGGCCTACGCCGCGGCGCTGGCCGAGCACGGCCGGGTGTTCGTGCCCGCCGCCCGCCCGCTCGCCGAGATCTGGGTCCCGGACGCGGACGTGCGCGGCGTACGGGACCTGCCCGTGCTGATCGTCGCCGGTGACGTCGCCGGCCTGTGCGCCGACCTCGGCGACGCGACGATCGACGTACGGCGCCCGGCCGGACTGGACGGGTCCGACGCGCCGTACGCCGGCCGGTCGGTGGCGCTGCTCAACGCCGGCCTGCCGGGCACCGTCACGACGCCGGAGGGCCGGGTGTACCTCAACCTGATGCGCTCCTGCAGCACGTGGCCCAGCGGAGTATGGGTCGACGGCCCGCTGCGCACGGCGCCCGACGGGTCGAGCCTGTCCTGGCAGCACTGGAACCACACCTTCGGCTACTCCCTGACGGCCGGAGCGGGCGACTGGCGGGCCGCCGGCTTCGTCCGCGCCGGGCAGGAGTACAACCATGAAGTCCTGGCGAGGCCCACGGCCGCCCATTCCGGCGTGCCCGCTCCCCGCGACGGCCTGGTGACGGTCGAGCCGGCGAACGTGCTGCTGTCCGCGCTCAAGCCGGCCGGCGACCCCCTCGCCGCGGCGTTGCCCGGCGACGCCGACCCCGCCGACGGGGTCACCGTCCGCGTGTACGAGGCCGCCGGCCGCCCGGCGACGGCGCGGATCGGCCTGTTCACCGGGGTCACGGACGCGTCCCGCACCGACCTGCTGGAGTCCGGCGGCCAGGCGGCCCCGGTGGACGGGACCGCCGAGATCCCCCTGGGCGCCGCCGACGTCGCCACCGTCCGCCTGCGCCCGGCCCCCGGCACAGCGACCGAAGCCGCCGACACGGTCACCGGAGTCACCGTCCTGGGCCCGCACGCGGAACCGGCCCAGCCGGTGTTCGGCCGCTACTGGTTGCACAACAAGGGCCCCGCCCCCGTCGGCAACCTCCCGGTCGCGGTGCACCTGTCCCCGCAACGGCTCGACGGTCCCGGACGGGTCCGCCTCACCGTCGCCGCCTCGGGCCGGGAGGCGTCCGGACGCGTCGAACTGGACGTGCCGGACGGCCTCACCGTCACCGGCCCGGCCCTGGACTACCGGCTCGCGCCCGGCGAGTTCGCCGAGTACGAGCTGACCGTCGACGCGCCGGACACGGCGGGCACCTACTTCGTGGGCGCCCGCATCCGCGACGACCTGGGACAGCTCATCGAGGACGTCGTCACCGTCCAGGTCGGCGCGGCCCCGGCGGGCGAACCGCTGCGCGTCGAGACGACCTCGTCCGCTGCCCTGCTCCGGCCGGGCGACGACGGCGAGATCGCCGTACGGCTGCGCAACTCCGCCGCCGCGCCGATCCGCGGCGAGGCGCAGCTGATCAGCCCGTACGGCACCTGGGGCCCGGGTGCCGACGTCCTGATCACCCCGTGGACGGCGGGCTTCGAGGTGGCGCCGGGCGCCGAGACCGTCGTCCCGTTCCGCCTCCACGCGGCCCGCGCCGCCCGGCCGGGCTCCTGGTGGGCCCTGGTCCGCGTGACGTACTTCGGCCGCCTCCACTACACCGAAACGCTCCCCGTCGAGATCACGCTCTGATCCGCGGGATGCGGGGCCGGCCTCCCGGCCCCGCATCCCGCCCACACTCACCCGCCGCCAGGGTGCGGCCGGCCACGCGGCGTCTGTACCGGTGCGGCACCCACCCGCGCGAGACCCTCTTCGCCTGCTACCTCAACCACTGACGGTCCGGCCCTGCGCCGCCATGGCGAGCGATTCCTTACGGCCCGGAGACGCCGACGCCCGCGTTGACGGCCAGGGCCTCGGCCCCGTAGTACGCCCGGTGGCGCGGATCGCGTCGTACGGCTCTTCCACGCCGTCGTAGCCGCGGCTGAACGTGCGGGGCAGCGGCCGCCGGTCGCCACGACGCCATCCCCGCTGACGCGCCGATAAACCCCCCGGTCAGCAGGCCCTGCGGTCAACAGGTAAAGATCACCCGATTTGACGAAACCGTTGCGTTCGAACGGAGTTGCCGTTGTGCCAGCGGGAAAAAGCCGAAATAGCGACTGATTCACTCAAAAAGAAAGGTGGTGGGTCACGTGTCCGCGCGCCCCATGCCCGGCATCGAGGAACATCCCGACATAGCTGCGCTTCGCGCGAGGTATGACCGCGCAGCAGAGACGACCTCCGCCCACATGCTCGATGGCCTGACCTTCCTGAGCGGCCTGTACCTGGCAATCTCACCGTGGGTGGTGAACTTCCACGGCCGTACCTCAACGCTGACCGTGAACAACCTGATCACCGGCATAGCGGTGACGCTCCTGGCGCTCCTGTTCGCCTCGGCGTACGGGCGCACCCACGGCCTCGCCTGGGTGGTGCCGCTCATCGGCCTGTGGACGATCGTCGCCCCATGGGTGATCAGCGGATCCAGGGCCACCACGTCGACCATCATCAACAACGTTCTCACTGGCGCCCTTATCACCCTGTTCGGGCTCGGTGCGGTCGCGATCGGGATGATGTCGCACCGGCGGCACCAGGAGATGCCGATGCAGCCCGGCAGGCCGACCCCGCGACGCGGGATGATGTGAGCGGACCCGTCCGTCCGTGCGAACGCCGGGACCACGGGGAAGAGAGGCACGACGATGCCTGAGTCAGGGCACCCGATCAGGGGCGAGCACAAATACGAACAGAAGATCACCTCGCCCGAACAGCACGAGGAACGCCCTGGGAAGAGCCTGGTGACCACCGACCACGACGTGATCCGGCACTGGGCCGAGGAACGGGGCGCCCACCCTGCGTCGCCGCCCGGGAGTGAGTACGAGGGCAGGTCGGGGCGTCTGCTGCTCGACTTCCCCGGCTACGGAGGACAGGACCTGCAGGAGATCTCCTGGGACGACTGGTTCCGGACCTTCGACGAACGCGAGCTCAACTTCATCTACCAGGAGCACAAGGCGGACGGCTCACCGAGCAACTTCTTCCGGCTGGAAAATCCCGACGAGTCCTGAGCCGGGGCGCGGGAGACCCCGTCAGGCGCCTTTGCGCCAGACCAGGACGGCGGAGATCGGGTGGTTGCGGTAGCGCTCCCACTTGGGCTTGACCGCGAGCCACCGGTCGTCGATGACGCCCTCCCGCATCTCGACGAGACGCCAGCCGGACGTGACGCCGGCCATGACGTGGTCGCTCAGCAGGTGGACGTGCGTGGTGATCGCGATCGGCTCGCCCGACGCGCTCGTGAAGTGGGTCGGCATCCCCGACGCCATGATGAAGTGCGGGTGGAAGGCCACGATCACGCACAGCGCGCCCGGCTCCGCCAGGCGCCAGGCCTCGGCGTAGAACGGCGTCAGGTCGGCCAGGTGCTCGTCGATGAGCGACGCGATGACCAGGTCGTACGCGCCGCCGTCGAGCCCGGTCGCCGTCACGTCGGCCTCGAACAGCCGGTCGTGCCCGCCCTTCGACCGCGCGACCGCGAGCATCTCAGGGGTGAGGTCGACCCCGTCGATGGCGGTCACGCCGTGCCGCCGCAGCCAGGCGGCCGTCCGGCCGGTGCCGCATCCCAGGTCGACGGCGCGCCGCGCCGTCTCCCAGGAGGGCTCGGTGAGCCGGTCGAGCAGCGCGAGGTCCATGACGTCCTCGACCGTCTCCTCGTACGTGCTGACCCACTGCCCATAGCCGGTCCGTACGTCCACCATCCGATAGCCGCGCGTGTCGAAGTCAGCGAACCACACCATGGGCCCCAGTATTCATGATCATTAAGCTGATCCGTCAATGGCGTGAGTGATGGCGGACTCCACGGCGGCGACGCGGTCGGCGAGGAGGCTGAGGGCGCCGACCGCGCGGGTCATCGGGTCGTCCTCGGCGCCGCGCGCTGGTAGGCCGTCTTGACGTCACCCAGCGCGCGCGGCCCGTTCGGCGGTGAGCGCACAGCGCCACTCGGGGCCGTTGAGGCCGACGGTCAATGACCGGGTGCGGTCAATACGAGATTCGGTAATCCAGGGCGGCCTGTTGTGACCGTTGGTGCAGGGTGTACCGGTGGTAGACGACAGCCTGCAAGGTCATGTGAGGGCGAAAAAAGTCAACGGCCTGGCAGAGCGCATCAAAGACGCCATCCTCCCCATGAGGTCCAGCGTTGCGTACCGCCGCTTTCTGGCCGCACGGCTGGTATCTCAGACCGGCTCGTCGATGGCGCCGGTCGCCCTCGCGTTCGCCGTGCTGCAGATCGGAGGCGGCGCTGGCGCGCTGGGCAGCGTCCTCGCGGTAAGCATGGTCCCGCAGATGACGCTGATGCTGCTCGGGGGCGCCGTAGCGGACCGGCATCCGCGTGGCCGGATCATGGTCGTCGCGCATCTGGTCTCGGGGGCCGTCCAAGCTGTCGTCGCGGTCCTGCTGTTTACGAGGCACGCGGTGCTGTGGCAATTGCTGGCGGCGGGAGTCATCAGCGGCGCGGCAGGGGCGTTTTTCGGCCCGGCCGCCCAAGGCATCGTGCGGCAGCTGGTCGACCGGGAGTTGTTGCGGGAGGCGAACGCGCTCCTGCGTCTGACCCAGAACGTCGTGAAGATCTCCGCCCCGGCTGCGGCCGGCGTCGTGATCGCGAGTGCCGGGTCGGAATCCGCGATCGCCTATGACGCGGTGACGTTCTTCGCCGCTGCGTGGATGCTGTCACGTCTGCGGGTGCCGCTAACGCCGGTCAAGAACACGCGGCTCGTGCAGGCGCTGCGCGAGGGGTGGTCGGACTTCTGGTCTCGCCAGTGGCTGTGGATCATGGTGGCTCAGGGCGCTGCGTGCATCACGCCCTGGCTGATCGGCTATCAGGTCCTCGGGCCGTTGTACGCGCGGGATCACCTGGGCGGGCCGGCGGCATGGGGGTTGATCGTCGCCGGGTTCGCGGCCGGGCTGATCACCGGATCAGTCGTGGTGCTGCTGCTACGGCCGCGCCGGGTCGGCCTGGTGGCCTGTACGGCGACGGCGTCGATGGGGTTGCCGCTGACGGCGTTGGCTGTCCATGCGCCGCTGCCAGTCCTGGTCGCCGCGACGTTCGTTACTGGCGTGGGTCTTGACGTGTCCATCAACACGTTCGCGAGCTACCAGCAGAGTCAAGTGCCGGTGGAGATGCAGGCCCGCACATCTTCCTACAGCCTCCTCGGTCAGCAGTTGCCCATCCCGCTCGGATACCTGCTGGCGGGCCCGCTGGCCGCAGCCGTCGGCGTCGTCCCGGCGCTGGCGGGCTGCGCGGTCGTGATCGTGACGCTCGCTTTCGCTCCGTTGTTCAGTCGTCAGGTCCGCGCCATGCGATTGCCTGCCCGCGCAGGTGAGGAGGGCCGGAGCGGAGCGGTGCCGGTCACGGCTGGGGCGTCGTCCCGATCCTGACTCGTGGGGCGCGGGCGGCGAGGTAGAACGGCCGGGCCGCCTCGACGGCGTCCGGCAGGGACAGGATGCCCCGGTCGCGGGCGGCGGCGGTCAGCGCTGCCGTGTCGGACGGGTGAACGCCCCACTGGTCGGCCAGGTGCGCACGGATGCGCTCGGGGCGGAGATGGTCGGGTGTACGGCCGGGCCCGGTCGCGGCCACCCGCTCGTTCGTGGTCCAGGCGGTCACGGCCGCCGCAGCGGCGGCATCGACGTCGAGGAGCCCAGCGGCTTCTGCAGGAGTCTCCGGCCAGACGCTCGCGGTGGGATCCAGGCGCGCCGATCGGACGAGAATCCGCAGCAGCAGCTCCCGCCGGCACAGGCCGACGACCTCGTCAGGGGTAGCCCAGTATCCGATCTGCTCGGGTGTCAGCGCGTTCGTGTCCAGGCCGCGGGCGTTAGCGGCGGCGAGCGCCTGATTCTCGACGTTGCGAGCGCAGGGAGGCTGGGCGGCGATCCAGGCCAGGACGTGGTGGCGCCAGCTCGCCGGGAACGCCGAGTCGTAGAGCTGGGCGTGGTGCAGGACGGCCAGGAACGGGACGCTCACCTGCTCGGCGTGGGCGGCGGGCCGGTAGGTCGCGATCCAGCGTCGCAGGGAGGAGGTCCGCCACCGCTCGGCCTGCCACCCGGACGCGGCGGCTGCGGGCAACTGCCCGGCGGCGGCCCGGACGACGGCGAGTTCGGCGTCGCGCGCCTTGATGTTCGTGGTCGCCGGTCCCTGCTTATCGAGCCATGCCATCAACTGCTGGTAGGGCCCGGCGAGGTCGCCGGTGGTGACGTACTTCAATGCGTGCCAGGTGCGCCGGTGGAACGGCAGCGCCCGCGCTCGGTCGAAGATCCGGGCAGCGTCCGGGCGGGTGATGACGCCGACGTCGGCGGCCGCCGCCACGGCGAAGCGAATGCACACCAGCGCGGTCGACAAAGATTCACCTTCGGGGGTGTGGGTGACGGCGACCTCGTCGTCGGCGTCGATCACACCGCTGGCGTACTGCTCGTACACCCAGCCGACGCCGACCATGCCGTAGGGAGCGAGTTCGGCGGCGCGCAACGCGCCCATGCTGGCCGCGCCGACAACCGCGACGCCGTCGGCGAGGAGCTCGAGGATTTCCTTGTGTCGGACGGGCGGCACCTGGTGCCACAGCCCATCGACGATCAGGACGGTGTCGCCGGACGAGGTCGGGAGGCGCAGGAGATCGCCGTGTTGGACGGGCGGGTGGACGGTCGCGGCAGGGGCAAGCGACCGGATGCGGGCGGCGGTGAGGGTCGGGCCGACGAACACGTGCAGGGCCGGGGTACTCATACAGCGGCTCCGGAGGGCTCGGGGCGGGGGATGACGTGCCGGGCGGAGTAGATCAGGCCCGGTGCTGCGACCCGAACCACCGCGAACGGCGACCGGCCCGGGCCGCGGGTCAGGTCAACGACGAGGGGTTCCCAACCGGTCACTCGGGTGATCCGCGCGGCCAGCCATATGGCCTCAAGGTCGTCGGTAGCGTGCGTGGTGGTGTAGCGGGCGGCGATGTCCGCCCACGGCCGCGCGGTACCAAGGGTGATCGGCGGGCGGTACTGGCCGGGCCGGTAGACCAGGGAGGTGATGTCGTCGCGGGCCCCAGAAATGTGGGTCAGGCGTGACTGCACGGCTTCGGTGATCGCTCGGGACAGCGCCACTCCAGGGTCGCAGTGCGCGCCGGACCCGGACACGATCGCGCTTCCGGCATCCTCGCACCACAGATGGCACACCATCACCGGGACGCCGAAGCGGTTGGGCAAGTGGACGAGCTCAACCCAGGCACCGGCCTCAGCGAGCAGTTCCAGGTGCCGGGCACAGCACGGGTCGGTGACCGTGGCCGGGTCGATGTACTCCTGGGCATCGGCGGCCTGGCCGGTCAGGCGGCTGGTGGTGTCTCGTTCGATCACCTCGCACAGCCCGTGGATGATCGCCTCGGCACGGGTGTTGCCCGAGGCGAGCCCGTTGGTGGAGGCGGTGAGCATGTAGATCCGCCACCCGGCTCGGACATGCCGGCCGATTCGCACGAGCGGGCGCGGCAGCAGTACCGGCGCGCTGGTGACGGCCGAAGACGCGGTGATCCAGTCCATGCGCGTTTGCTCGGTGAGGAGGCTGCCCGCGTGCTGCTCCAGTTCGGTCACCGGGTACGGGAGCGTCAGGTCGGCGGCCGCCGTGTCGGTCATGGCCGGCGCCGGAATCGCGCGTTCGGCATGCCAGAACTCGACCGCCTCCATTGCCGCCGAGACGCGGGCCGCGTCCAAGGTTGCGCCTTTGCCTTGGGCGACCGCCAGCGTGGCTGCCAGCGGCCGGATCGCCATCACGACAGGGATGCCGATGGTGTCCAAGCCGGTCACATCGGCCAAACGGGTGATCCCGTAGGAGGCGAGCAGCGGACTGATCGTGGCGAGCGTGTCGGCCGGGTGCCGGGTTCGGTGTGTGCCGGCGAAGAACACCTTCTGCATCGTCGTCTCCTCGTCCCGTCCGGCGGGGTTGCCTGTGCGGGGCAGGGCAAGCCCCGGTGCGGGCCTGCCCTGCGTGTGCGTTCCTCTGGGCCCAAGATGTTGCGCCGACGGCGCTGCCCGGGCTACTCGGCCGGGAAGTCCGGAATGCCGAGCTTGCGCTTGGCGTGGCCCATGTACTCGCCCGCCCAGCGGACCGGGTCGCTGCCGAGGCTGTCGGGCACGGCCGGGTCACCGCCGGCGGTGATCGGGAACTGGCCCTCGTCGCGGAGTTCGGCAATGAAGTCGGCCGGGTCGAAGTCGACCGGCACCGCTGGGGCGGGGGCCGCCGCAGCCGGCGCGGCGTTTGTGGTGATGGTGGACATGATGGTGCTCCTTTCCTTGGAAGGGGACGACGCGCGTAACGGTTACGCACGTGAGGCGAAGCAGCAGGTGACCATGACGCCCAGGTCCTGCTCGTATGGCGGCCGCCAGTGCGGGACACGCACCCCGTCGAACCCGGTCATGACCCGGTGAAGGACGGGGAAGGTGCCGTCGTCGTGGGGGAACTCCTCGCCGGAGAACCGGTCGGCGATCTCGCGGCTGGGTAGCCACCGCAGGTTCGGCAGCCAGCCCATCGTGCCCAGGTCACCGACCAGGCCGGCGGAGTAGGTGATGGTGCATTTGCCCTCGTCGCGGTGCACCTGCATGTGGTCACCGGGCCGGTACCACTTGTATCCCCAGCGGATCGCGACCATCCGCGTGCTGCCGGTGGCCTCGCACGCCACCTCCATCAGCGCCGGGTGCCGAACGAGGGTCTTGAGGGCCTCGCCGCCCGGGTGCACGTGGCAGCGCTGGGGCGAGGTGATCGACCCGTCCCGCAGCGTCTGCAGGCCCGGCACGGTGCGTTCGCGCGGGATCGCGTCGTGTTCAAGCTTGGTGGCCTCGGCGGCAAGGTCGTCCCACAGGCCGGCGGGGATCGTATCGGCGGGGACCTGGACGTGCCCGTCGCCCAGCCACTGCGCGCGTAGCATCGCCGTCCTCCTACAGGTCCAGGTAGGACAGCGTCGCCAGGATCGCGGGACGGCTGTCGGTGTGCGGGGAACGCCAGTGCGGGATGTCGTATCCGGCCCAGCCCTGCAACAGGCCGGGCCCGTACGGGTGCTTCAGGAGCTCGAACCCTTCCCCGTCGGGGAACATGCCGTGCTCGGCGACGACCTTGCCGAGGACCTCGGGATACACGGCGCGCAGGCTCGGCGCCCATCCCATCGGGGCAAGGTTGTCGGTGAGGGCGATCCCGATCGTGAGCGTGGACTTGACGTCGTCGGTGTGCAGGCCCTGGAAGTCGCCCTTGCTGTAGGTGACGTAGACGCACCCGAACGGGGTGAGTCGCTTCATGCCGGTCATCTCGCGCAGCACCAGCAGCACCTCCTTGTCGGACAGAAGCCCGTACAGGGCATGGCCGCCGGCGGCCATGCCGCAGTGCGCGGGGGACGCGAACGATCCGTCCCGGTGGCCGGAGGTCTCGGTCCGCTCGTACGGCTCGGTCTGCCCGACCTGCTGCGCGGCTTCGGCCTCCAGTGCCCCGAACCGATCGGGAGGCAGGAAGCCCGCCACGCGGACCAGTCCCTCCTCCTCCCATAGGGCGCGTGGTGTCCTCGTCTCGGCCATCGCCACCGTCCCTTTCCGTTGTCGTCGCGGAGTGCAGCAAAGAACTAGGGCCCGATCTGGGAGAAGATGCCGCCGTGTCGAAACGCGGTGAACGTCTCACACGCGCCCACCCGAGATGTGCCGTCCGATGCCCATACCGCAATGCTCAGCTGCGACGATGGGGCTCTCAATTGGCAGTCGCCCTCAACCCATCGTTGCGGGAAGCCCGCAACCGCCGATTCGCTGTACGCGCAGCAGGCCCGTGTTACGTTGCGCGCGTGGACTCCACGCGCCGCGAGGAAATCGCGGCCGAACTCCGCGCCACGGCCGCCGCCCAGGACTGGACGCCGTGGCAACTGGCGCAGGCCCTTCACGAGAAGGCCCAGACGCCGACCATGCTGATGGCCTGGCGCCTGGCGATGGGCCAGACCCAAGCGGAGGTCGTCGTCGGCCTGCGGGGCTTAGCCGCCGACGAAGAGATCAATTGTGGCCCGACGACGCAGCAGCTTTCCCGGTGGGAAAACGGTCACGAGACCCCAGGCCCGATCTACCGGCCGCTGTTCGGGCTGTGGTACCGCACCACCTTGAATCGTCTGGGCCTGACGGATGACCATCCGATCGTTACTCTGATGAAGGACGCCGTCCCGGACGAGGAGGATCCAGTGAGACGCCGCGAATTCTTCCAAGCCGCGGCGGTCACGCCGATCCTGGTCCACCTCGAACGAATCCGGACACAGATGGACTCTGGCCTGCGGCACGTCCTGCCGACCGCCGATGTCGAGCACTGGCAGGAGGTCGCCACCGGCCACATCGCCTCCTACGGCCAGTTCGGCCCCCGAGACCTACTCAACCGGCTCGCCCCCGACCTGGAGGAGATCGCCGGCCTCATCGAGCGCTACCCCCGCGAGAAGGACCTGCTGCTCATCGCCTCCCGGCTCGGTGGATTAACAGGCGCGCTGTGGACCGACCTGGAAGATGACCGCCAGGCCCGCGCATGGCTGCACACCGCCGACCGGTACGCCGCCCAGGCCGGCGACACCACACAGCGGTACTGGATCGCGATGGCCCGAGCCATGATCGCCATCTACGGCCCACAACCCGCCGCCGTCCTTCCCATCGCCGCACGCGCCCGCGCCGAGCTCGGTGACGCGCCGTCCGCGCCAGCCGCCCAGCTCGCCGGACTCGCAGCCCGCGCGCACGCCAGTCTCGGCCCCGCACGCGCCGAGCAGGCCCGTGCCGAACTCCGCCGCGCCGAACACCTCACCGGGCAACTCACCACAGCCCAGACCGGTGAGCAGTTCTTCGGCTTCCCCGAACGCGAGCTCGCCGCCTACGCCTCCTGGGTGCTCACCGCTGTCAAAGATTCCGGCGCGTGGGCGGCGCAGGAGCGTGCGCTGGCCGAATACCCCGCCAACGACCCGATGGACCGTCCACTCATCCTGCTGAGCCGCGCACGACTGCTGGTCGAACGTCGAGAAGCCGCCGAGGCCACGCGTGTCGCTGGTGACGCGATCACCATGCTCCCCACGCAGCTGCGAGTACCGCTGTTGATGACGCAGGCCAGCAGGATCGCCGTCGACCTCGATGCGGTCTCGCCCAGCCACGCACGACAGCTTCGCGAGCGCCTGGCCGCGTAGGAACTGTCTGACGCGCCATCCCCGATCGTCTCCGGTGACGGTCAAGGAGGCCACCATGGACTCTGTTGGAACAGCCGACCACGCCGGGATGCGGCGGTAAGCGAACGCGTCATCTTGACCGTGGAGTCTGGCTGTTGACCAACGCGGCCGAGGCAATGAGCCGGATGGAGTCGTATCGCCGCTCGACTGAGCCGAAGTGTCCGGTTTTTGTCGGCTGTTTCAAGTACAAATGAGGCTGTGACGTCCAGATTCCAGGATCTTCTTGAGGACGAGACCTGCCGCCGGTTCGTGCTGCCCGCGCTGACAGAACAGGCCGGCTGGCGGGAGGACCAGGTTCGTCGCCAGTACCGCATCAACCGGGGCCGAATCAGGGCCACTGCGCGCCGCCATCGCCAGGAACGGGCGCTGATCGCCGACTACGTTCTGGAGTACTCCGACGGACTGCCGATCGCCGTCATCGAGGCCAAGCGGTCCCGCAGAGATCCCGCTGACGGGTTCGAGCAGGTCAAGCGGTATGCCGAACTGCTCGACGTGCCGTTCGCCTATACGACCAATGGCGAGCGGATTCTGGAGTTGGACGCGCGCACTGGCCGCGTGAACGAGATCCGCGGGTTCCCGGCACCCGAGGAGCTCTGGGCGCGGTACCGCGAGGATCGCGGCCTTACCGATGCGACGCAGGATGCTCTCGCCTCGGCGCCGCTCAGCTCAGCAGTACCGAACTGGGACGGTACGCCCAAGGAGCCACGCTATTACCAGCAGGTGGCGATCAACCGGACAGTCCAGGCCATCGCCCACGGCACCAAGAGGGCTCTGCTCGTGCTGGCCACCGGAACCGGTAAGACCCTCGTCGCCTCCCAGATCGTCGCCAAGCTGTGGAACGCGAACTGGCCTGGTGGCCGCAGGCCCCGTGTCCTCTACCTGGCCGACCGCAACATCCTGATCGACCAGCCCAAGGACGACTATTTCAAACCGATGTTCGGCGAGGCCGTCCACAAGCTCAGCGGCGGGGAGGCCAAGACCGGGCGGTTCATCTATCTCGGGCTCTATCAGTCGCTGGACAGCGGTCACGACGAGACGAGCCTCTACCGGCAGTACGCTCCCGACTATTTCGACCTGGTGATCGTCGACGAGTGCCACCGGGGTAGCGCCACCGAGGGCTCACAGTGGCGCGCGATCCTGGAGCACTTCTCCCCTGCCATCCAGATCGGGCTGACCGCGACTCCGATCAGCACCCGGGACGCCGACACCTACCAATACTTTGGCGATCCGATCTACGAGTACTCGCTCGCCCACGGCATCGAGGACGGGTTCCTCGCCCCCTATCGGGTCCGCAGAGTCCGGCTAAACGTCGACATGACCGGCTGGCGACCGGCGCCGGGCCAGCGCGACCTCTATGACCGGGAGATCCCGGACAGGCTCTACGGTCCCAAGGAGTACGAACGGGTCCTCGCCATCGTCGAGCGGACCGAAGAGGCCGCCCGCTATCTCACGGAATACCTGCACCGCACGAACCGCATGGGCAAGACGATCGTGTTCTGCGCGAGCAGCGATCACGCTTTCCGGATGGTGCAGGCACTGCACAACCTCAACTCCGATCTCAGCCGGCGGTACGACCAGAAGTACGTATGCCGGATCACGGCCAAGGACCTGGACGCGGGCCGGGAGCGCCTGGACGAGTTCCGGCAGGTCGACACCGAAGCCCCTGTCATTGCGGTGACCTCACGGATGCTGTCGACGGGGGTCGACGTCCCCACCTGCCGCAACATCGTGCTGTTCCGAGTGATCAAGTCGATGCCCGAGTTCAAGCAGATCATCGGGCGTGGCACCCGACTGTTCCCCGAAGACGAGAAGTTCTCCTTCGACATCATCGACTTCGTGGAGGCGACGCGCCTGTTCAACGACCCCGAGTTCGACGGCCCCCCGATGCGGGTCGTACGCGACGAGACGGACGCCGACGGCAACATCAGCGACACCATCGACGAGTCCGAACCCGGAACGGACGACGAGACCGTCGCCGAACCGGAGAGCGAGTACGCCCAGGAGGACGGCGGCTCCCTGCCACCGATCATCACCGACCCGGCCGAAGTGGACGACATCCTCGCCAGCCCTCGCACGTTCTATGTGGACGGCGTCTCGGTTACCCCATGGGGCAGCGCACTGTACGTGTCCGAACCATCGAGTGGAGGACTGCGGCTCATCGAGTACGAGCAGTACGTCCGCGACCAGGTCCTCAAACTCGACCTCGAACCACATCAGCTGCTGGGCCAGTGGGCGCAGCTGAAGACCAGGAAGGAGCTGCGCGAGCGGCTGAAGGAGCTGAACCACATCACCCCGGAGGACCTGGCGGAGTGGGCTGGCCGACCGGATGCCGACACCATCGACCTGCTGCTCTACCTGGCATGGGAACTGCCGCTGATGTCACGGTCGGAGCGGGCGCGGCGGGTCGTGACACGGCATCGCGACTTCCTGGAGTCGTTCGCGCCCGAAGCCCGTACGGTCCTCGATAGAGTTCTTCACCAGTACGCCGCGCGCGGGCCGGAGGAACTCGAGGTCGGGGCCCTCCGCTCCGATGCTTACACGGACATGGGCACCATCATGGAGCTCGCCAAGCGGTTCGGCGGAACCGATCGGCTGAACGGCGCCATGGATGATCTGAATACCTTGATCTACGAGGTGTCGTAATCCTCAAAGCCAGCTTTAGTTTGACGTCGACGGGAGTCACAAAACTAAAGCTGACTTTGAGTTGTACGAACGCTAGACTGCCGGGCGTGCGGCTACGGGATGAGGAACCTCGCGCTCGGCTGTGGAGCCTGGCAGCGCGACAGCGCGGGTACTTCACCGCCGCCCAGGCACTCGAAGCCGGCTACACCTACCAGGCACAGCACCACCACGTCGGACGCGGCAACTGGATCCGCATCGACCGCGGGATCTGCCGCTTCCGCGAGTTCGTCGACCTGCCGGCCGAAAAGCACGATCACCTGGTGCGCTGGACCCTGTGGAGCCAAGGTCGGGCAGTCATGTCCCACAGCACGGCGCTAGAGGTGCACGACCTGGGCATCGCCAACCCGGCCGAGATCCACCTCACCGTCCCGCCCGGTTTCCGGCAGCGCGATCCGGCGGTGGTCGTCCACCGCGCGGATCTCGCACCCGAGGAGATGGAAGAGCGCGAAGGGTTCCGGGTCACCACCCCGATACGAGCCATCGCCGAATCCGCTGCGGAAGGCACCGACCAGGACGCCATTGACTCGGCCGTCGTCGAGCTGCTCGACCGTGGAGCCGCCACGAAGGGGCAACTCCTCCGAGCCGCGCAGCGCGTGGGTCCCCGAGCCGAGCTCGCCGTCGAGCGCGCCTTCCACGCGGAGCGTGCATGAGACGCTATGCCACCTCTGTCGATCTTCGCCGTGCCCTTGAGGCGCGGCTCAGGCAACAGGCGGATGAGACCGGTACGGACCTCAGCCGGCTGCGCCGCATCGCGGTGTTCGACCGCGTCGCCTCGCGCCTGTCAACCGCCGAAGACCGCACCGCCACGAAACCGGACCTCGACGCAGCGCTCGAACTGGTTCGTTCCTTTCGGGCACAAACCTCCACCACGGAAACGGAACACTGACTACATGGCCGCATCCCCGGCGAAGAAGCAGGACAACGACGCTCGCACACGGCTGAGCGCGGTCATCAAGTCGGCCCGCGACATCATGCGCAAGGACGCCGGACTCAACGGTGACCTCGACCGGTTGCCGCTTCTGTCGTGGCTGCTGTTCCTGCGAGCCTTCGACGCCCTGGAACAGGAACGCAAGATCTGGGACACCGACTTCCGGCCAGCGATCCAGCCTGAGTTCCAGTGGAACAAATGGGCCGAGGACGAGAACCTCACCGGCCCCGCTCTGACGGAGTTCATCAACGATAGGTTGCTGCCCTACCTGAGCAGCCTCAGCAGCAACAAGCCGGGCGATCCGCGCAACGTCCTGGGCCAGGTCTTCCGCGGCGTCCAGAACCGCATGGTCTCCGGCTACCTCTTCCGCGACCTGGTCAACCAGATCAAGAAGATCGACTTCACCTCGAGCAGCGACATCCACACGATGGCGTTTCTCTACGAGTCACTGCTCAAAGAGGTCCGCGACTCCGCCGGCGACTCCGGCGAGTTCTATACGCCGCGCCCCGTCATCAAATTCATGGTCCAGCAAACGTTCCCCGAACTCGGCGAGTCAATCCTGGACCCGGCCTGCGGCACCGGAGGATTCCTCGTCGAGGCCTACACCGAGCTGACCGAGGACCGCAAGCTCGGCATCGTCGAGCAGGAGGAGCTCTGGAAAAACCTCCGCGGCTTCGAGAAGAAGCCACTGCCGTACCTCCTGTGCATGATGAACATGATCCTGCACGGCATACCGAGCCCGAACATCTTGCACACCAACGCGCTCCGCCACATGGTCAACGAGTCGGGATACAGCAGCCGCGTAGACGTGATCCTCACCAACCCTCCGTTCGGCGGCGAGGAAGAGAACTCAATCGCAGAAGCCTTTCCCAAGGGCTACCAAACCCGCGAGACGGCCTGGCTCTTCCTCTACGAGGTAATCCGAAAGCTCAAACCCAATGGCCGCTGCGCGATTGTCCTTCCGAACGGCGCTCTTTTCGGCCAGGGCATCGGCAGGAAGATCAAAAAATTGCTCTTGGAGGAATGCAACCTCCACACCATTGTTCGCCTTCCGCAGGGCGTATTCGCGCCTTATACTCAAATTCCCGCTAACCTATTGTTCTTCGAAAAGAACCACCCCACCAAGGAGGTTTGGTTTTACCAGATCACTCCCCCAGGCGAGCGCAGAGGCTACGCGAAAACCAAGCCTATACGCTTCGAGGAGTTTTCTGAGTGCGCCGCATGGTGGGGAGGAAGGGAACGAGCCAGCCGCAGCGAGGATAGCCATGCATGGCGTGTCTCGATAGCCGACATCGCCGCAGATGACTACAATCTCGACCTCCAGAATCCGAACACCACGGATGAACTAGCCCATCGGACTCCCAGCGAACTTTTGACGGAACTAGTAGTCGCCGAGGAGAAAATACTTTCCATACTAAACGACCTTCAGCGCGATTTGGAGTCTTACTGATGGGTACTCGACTCGTCCGACTAGGTGACGAGCTACAACTCGAACGCATCCCAGTTGAAATATCTCCGCATAAACGATACACGCAAATAGGGATCCGATCCTTTGGCCGAGGAATATTCCACCGGGAGGAGATGTACGGTACCGAGCTGAGCAAGCTCCGGTACTTCGAAATTCTACCAGAGCGACTCATAGTGAGTAACATTATGGCATGGGAAGGCGCGATCGCCGTTTCTGCTGAAGAGGATTTCGGCTGCATCGGGTCAAGTCGCTTTTTGAGCTACACTCCTTCAGAAAATATTGATATCAGATATCTGAACTACTTTTTCCAAAGCAGTCAAGGACAGCGCGCCATCCGCAAAACTTCTACAGGTACGGTGCTCCGGAATCAAACTCTGTCCATTAAAGACTTCGAGGATCTCCTCGTCCCACTCCCAGATTCGGACGAACAACGCCGCATCGCCACCCGCCTGGATTCTTCAAGTTCCAGAATAGCTGCAGTGCAGACGGCCCGGGAACACGCTCAAACGCTTCGCGAAGCGCTGCGGCACTCGGTACTCAGTAGAGCAGGCATGCTTCGTCCGCTAGGCGAGGTTATTCGTCGCGCGAATTCCGAGGAACCTGTCGACCCAAGTAAGACCTACGATATCGCCGGCGTATACGGCTTTGGGCGAGGTCTATTCGAACGCGGCCCGATGCAGGGGAATGAGACTAGCTACCAAAAGCTCAACCGCCTGTCCAGCGGAAGGCTAGTTATGAGCAGACTGAAAGCTTTCGAAGGGGCTCTCGCGATCATCCCTCGTGAATTCGATGGATGGTATCTCTCGCCGGAGTTTCCCACGTTTGAGATCGATACAACACGCGCCGATGAACGATACCTAATGAACATTTGTATGTGGCCGGGTCTATGGGAACGCCTCAGCGGGCAGTCCAAGGGAATCGGAGCACGCAAGGTAAGAGTCAGCGCCGATCGACTTTTGTCGACGGAAGTCCCATTGCCGGCACTGGACGAGCAGCGCCTGATTGCAGATCAACTCGATAAACTCAACCAAAGCAAGGCGCTATCTATCTATAATGACACAAATATTGAATCTTTGAGTTCGGCGCTGCTGAATGCAGCATTCGGCAGCCAACTCTAACCCGTGTCGCGAGAGCTTGGGCGGCTGCCCTAGTGCGACCACTGGCCATACGAGATAGTAAGCCTTCCTTGCCGAGCCGGACCGGTAGCAGACGACCCACCAGCTAGCGACTGCTCCTCAATCTCGGCGGAGGCGCTGTCCGATCAGCGGCCGCAATTCGTCCATCGCCAGTCGCCCGCAACTACATCGTCAAAGCGGCGATCAATAGCCCAGGCCCTGGTGCACGCTCAGGCGACCACGGACCCGCCCACCAGAGCCCATCACCCGTTCTCACAATCGACGATTATCGGCCGAGGCCACAGCGATCTCGACGCACTCGCCCCCCATCCCATCACTCCGGCTACTCTTTCGCCACAGCAGTATCAGTGGGCGCATGTCGTTCACAAGTACACCTCGCGCACTCGGCTCATCAGTTCGACGGATTCTGCCCGGGACAGAGCTTCACCCATGATTGTGTCGAAATGTATCCCGGCAGTAAAGATCTGCTCCTTGTCTTCCTCGAGCAGACTGATAGTTCCAGACTCTGCGTACATGAGGTCTTCATCTCTCTCGAAACTCAGCAGGATGAAGCCTCCTGTGAGTGCTGCTGGCGTGACGCGATCGAGGGGCATGATCAGTAGTTGTACATGGGGAGATCGAGCCAACCCAATCAGGTGATCGATCTGCTCCACCATGACTCTCGGGCCACCGACCGGCCGCCGCAACACGGACTCGTCGAGGACGAACATCGCCATCGGCGGCTTCTCACGTGCAAGGAGCGCCTGTCTTTCCATGCGCGCCGCGACCCGCGACTCCCGGATTTCTGGCGGCTCGCTCGGGTCCATGATGCTGCGGGCGTAATCCTCGATCTGCAGGAGGCCAGGGACAACCTGAGCCGCGAAGCAGCGGACGCTACGAGCTCTCGATTCGTAGGCGGCATACTGCTCGAAGCATGGCCGCAGGACGCGGCGGCGGCCAGCGCGGCGGAGGTCCTCGTAGATGCGGTGGAAGAGGCCGTCGTCCTTCTCCCAGCCCTCGGTCTTGAAGTAGGTGTCCAGGTCGAAGGCCACCTGCTCGGACACCGTCTTGTCGGTCTTCTCCAGCTTGTAGATCCACTGGGGGCTGCAGCCAAGAGCCGCAGCGAGCCGGT
Source organism: Actinoallomurus liliacearum (assembly GCF_039542035.1). NCBI lineage: Bacteria > Bacillati > Actinomycetota > Actinomycetes > Streptosporangiales > Thermomonosporaceae > Actinoallomurus > Actinoallomurus liliacearum. The sequence goes on along the minus strand of NZ_BAABHJ010000003.1, from coordinate 71,405 downwards.
TCCTGGACAGGCTCGCCTGCTCCCGCAAGCGGCGGAGCTCCCGGCTGAAGTGGACGCGTAGAGCATCGATGTCGGTGTCGTACTGCTGAGGGATGGACACTGCCGGTCTCCCTGCATCGGCCTATGTTGGGATGAAGCGGTGAACGGCCAATGAACTCCGCTTCATCGCAGAGAGTAACCGAGTAAACGCAATTTGTCGCCGGATTCGGATGACAACCGACCTCCTACTCACGGCACCCGGGCCCAGGCCGTTGCTGTGACAATGACGTGGTCCAGGAAACGCAGGCCGACCGTCTCGGACGCCTCGCGGAGCCGGGCGGTAACCCGGATGTCGGAGGGGCTGGGCTCGACGCGTCCGCCGGGGTGGTTGTGCGCGACACCGAATCCGGTGCCGCCGATCGTGAGCACGGCGCTCATTACGTCCCGTACCGGAATCAAGCTGCGGTCGGCGGCGCCCTCGGTCAGCGGGATGACGCGCAGGACGCCTCCGGCGCTGTCACAGGCGATCACTATGACCCGTTCGTGGCTCAGGCCTTGTAAGAACGGCCCGGCGACGGCGGCCAGGTCGGCCGAGCCGCGGATGCGGCGTCGGGGTGCCGTCCGGATCGCACGCCGCGCCAGCTCGAAGGCGGCGGTGACGCGGACCGCCCGGGCAGGGCCCATTCCGGGCAGGCGTTCCAATGCGTGGGCGTCGCCTATGGCCAGCGCCGACAGGCCGCCACGCTCGTCGATCAGCCGGGCCGCCAGTTCGATCGCGTCGCACCCCGGACGGCCCGCGCCGAGGACGAGCGCTAGCAGTTCACGATCGGACAGCGCCTCCGGCCCCAGCCGCAACAGGCGCTCGCGAGGCCTGTCCTCCTCAGGTAGATCCTTGACCCGCACCGCCGCACCTCCCCGCGGATAGGAGAGCAGACGGCGCCGACAGAACGGCGGCCTCAGTCGTCTGTGGCGGTGTCCTCCACCTCGACGCTCATCGCGTGCCGGGTCACCTCGGGGTCGGGCTCCCCGGTGATGGGTTCGGCAATCGCGGCACCATGCACCAGGTCACTCGCCCAGTCCAGGAGAGTGTCCAGGCGTGCCTTCAAGAAGCCCTCGTAATCGCCGTCCATCGCAGCGTCGAATGCCCGTGGCGGGACCAGGAGGGTATCGAGGCGGGCCCGTATCTCCGCCTCACCGCTGAAGTCGATCTCGTCCTGGAGATAGACGGCCGGCGCTTGGTCTGCCACGGCCTGGTTGCTGATCGCCGTCATCATGACGATGTTGCCCAGCGTGTTGGCCCGCTCGTAGCTGAGCCCTTCCCGCATGAGGAACGCCTTCGGGAAGAAGTGGTGATACTGCAGGTCATTGGTCCAGGCAAGCGCGCGTCCGGTGTCGATCCGCTGGCCCGTGCGCAGGTCCAGCGGGCCAGCTGCGGCCAGCATGAGCGCGAAGGCCTTCGTCCTCGCGGTGTCCCGGCGGTACTGCTGCCCCAGCCACTGCCGGGTGCTAAGCGGCACGGTCTCAACCTCGATGATCTTGGACTCGCGCTGGGCGAACGCGGTGACGGCCGAGAGATCGGCCTCCATCTTCTTGGCGTTCCAGCCTTCGTAGTAGCCGCTCAGCGCGGCCTTCCAGAACCATCTGCGGACTTCGGCGAACTGGCGTGCGTCCGGCTTCGGAAGTTGCGCGAAGATCTCGATAACCACGGCCAGCTGATTGGCGTACGGCAGAGCCGCGGCCGTAGGGGTTCCGATCTCCGTCGTCAGGAAGTCGACCGCACGCCGCGCGGCGTCCTCCGTCCGGTCGATGGCCGTCGTCAACGTCTCAGGCGCGAGAGTGGGCAGCCGCTCGATGTCCTTGGTGGCGAACCCCAGGCCTGCGGCGGCCGATATCGACCGGAGCAGCAGTGTGCGGTCGATCTGACCGTAGTGCTTACGGGCGAGGGCGCCGCGAACACGGTCGATCGCGTCGAGCAGGTCGAACTCACTGGTCCATGTGGCAGCGCGGACGAACTCCACCGTGGTAAGCGGCGTGCCTCGCGTGTTGATCCGTTCGAAGATGCGCCCGACCTCGGTGAAGGACATCGCTTCGAGCGTGACGACGGCCACCTCGTACTTGGTGAACCGCTCGAACAGTACCTTCGCCTTGTTGTACTGATCCTTCGGCAGGTCGCGGACCCGTTCGAAGAAGTCGGACGGTTCCGGGAGCAGACGAAGGGGCACCTGATGCGGCGGCGGGTCATCGAGGTCCTCACGGTGAAGGAAGCGTTCTTCCGCCAGGTCGTACACCAAGTTCCAGTAGCTGCGCGGATCGTCGTTCGGCTCCCAGAAGAGTGCGCCGCAGATCGTTGAGAGGCGCTGGCAGCCGTCCAGTAGGTAGAGTGTGTCGTCTCCACGGTCGAAGGTCTCGACCTCGAGGTCCGCGATATTGCGTTCGCTGGCGAGTTCGAGCGGACTCTGCCATAGCAAGAGACTTCCGATCGGATAGCTCCGTGCTATCGAGTCCAGTAGGTCGAGGACCTGTATCCGTGACCAGACGAATTCACGCTGGAACTTAGGCAGCCGGATCCGTCCCTCACGTACGCGGTTCGCCAGTCCCGTGATCGGCTCTGGTACCGGCCTGTGCTCCCGTCCTTGCGAGCTCCTGGCCACTGGACCCCCGTCTCGTCATCGTCCACCGTCCCATGCCGATCTTTACACGGGAGTCAGACGGTTTCCGGCGTTTCCTCCACGTATCTGGCGGACGAGCGAAACAAGCATCTTCGGCGCTACCGGCTCCCGTGTTCCTTGATGGCGGACTCCACGGCGGCGACGCGGTCGGCGAGCAGGCCCAGGGCGCCGACCGCCCGGGTCATCGGGTCGTCCTCGGCGCCGCCGAGCGCCTGGGCGCGCTGGTAGGCCGCCTTGACCGCCGCCCAGCGTTCGGACCGTCCGGCGGTGAGCGTGCCGCGCAGCTCGGCCAGCTTGAGCAGGTTGGCCTCGGCCCCGGAGGCGAGCGTCTGGGCCTCGCCGAGGTAGTGGTCGTCGATGACCGCCTCGAGCTCGGCCTCGTTCATCACCGGCACGATCCGCTCGGCGAGCTTGTTCATGTTCCGGTACGAACCCTGGAGCTGGAACGGCGGCTCGGTCCGGGAGGCGTCCGCCTGGGCCGCCGAGGCGATGTAGGCGCGGTTGGCGGCCAGGATGACCTCCCGGACCCGCAGCAGCCGGCGCAGCACCGCGGTGATCTGCTCGACCTCCGGGCCGGAGTACGGGTGCGCGAGCCGGTCCGGGGACACGGTCGTGTCGCCCTGCGCGAGCCGGACGAACAGCTCGACGTCGGCCCGGTCCCGGGTGGACAGCGGCGCGAGCACGGGGTTGGAGGTGAGGGAGTTCTCCAGGTAGCTGAGCGCGAACAGGTCCTCCCTGCCGGACAGCACGTCGCCGAGGTTCCACACGTCGGCGCGGTTGGCCAGCATGTCGGGGATGCGGAAACGCTGCCCGGACTCGGTGTAGGGGTTGCCCGCCATGCAGACCGCGAAGCGCTTGCCTCGCAGGTCGTACGTGCGGGTGCGGCCGTCCCAGACGCCCTCGATGCGGCGCTGCGCGTCGCACAGCGAGATGAACTTCTGCAGCAGCTCCGGTGAGGTGTGCTGGATGTCGTCGAGGTACAGCAGCACGTTGTTGCCCAGCTCCAGGGCAAAGTTGATCTTCTCGACCTCCTGGCGGGCGGTCGCGTCCGGGGCGTCCGCCGGGTCGAGCGAGGTGACCGACGGGCCGAGCGCCGGGCCGTTGACCTTGACGAACATCAGGCCGAGCCGGCCCGCGACGTACTCCATGAGCGTCGTCTTGCCGTAGCCGGGCGGGGAGATGAGCAGCAGCAGGCCCATCTGGTCGGTGCGCTTGGCGTCGCCGGCGGCCCCGAGCTGCTTGGCGAGGTTGTCGCCGATGAGCGGCAGGTACACCTCGTCCAGCAGCCGGTTGCGCACGAAGGAGCTGAGCACGCGCGGCCGGTACTCCTCCAGCCGCAGCCGCTCGCGTTCGGCGGTGACCAGCTCGCCGCGGAGCCGCTGGTACGCGCGATAGGCGGGCACGCGTTCGGCGCGGAACCGGCGGGTCCGGGCGACGCTCTCGTCCAGACGCAGCTCCAGACGTCGGCCGCCGATCCGGGGATGCGCGCCGAGCAGTCCCTCGACGGTCGCGGTCAGCGGCGCGGACGTGTCGTAACGGTCGAGCGGGCCGCACAGCTCGATCGCGACCGCCTCGGCGAGGTCGTCGGCCGGGCCGCCGGTGGTGGCGAGGTACGAGCCGAGCCACGCCTCGATGAGCTGGTGCCGGGCGGCCAGTCCGCCCTCCTCCAGGGCGGCCAGGTCGTCGCGGTACCCCGGAGAACCGCCGAGCGCGGTACGGAACCCGCCGAGCAGCGAGCGGGCCCCGGCCCCGGTGACGAAGCCCGCCGGCTCGGCGGCGAGCTCCTCGAAGAGGTACTCCCCGACCAGCTCGCCCGTGTCCTCGGGCGGGAGGATCCGGACGGCCGCGCCGGGTCCGTGCAGGCCGTTCCCGGTGAGGAAGGCGAGGGCGGCGGCGGTCAGCTCGGCGCGCAGCGCCCCGGCCGCCGGCGACTCGCCGAACGCCGCGCGGGCGCGGGCGAGCGACGCGGCGCGGGTCCGCCACGACCGGCGCGCCGCCTCCTCGGCGCCGTGCGCCCAGAAGAGCTGGGCGGCGGCGCGGGCGGCCGGCGGGTAGCGCAGCAGCCCGGCGTCCGCGTGCAGCCGCAGCAGGGCCGCCAGGATGAGCGCGGCGTCGTGGTCGTGCACGCCGCGCTCGTAGCCCTCGTCGTAGCGGGCATCGGCGGCGGTGCGGACCAGCGCGGGCAGCCCGCCGTCCTCGGCCGCGCGGCGCAGCACGTCCATGGGCGTCTCCGCCAGCACCTCCGCCGCCAGGTACTCCCCGCGGTAGATCTCGGGGGTCTCGGAGACGAGGGTCTGCTCCCAGTACGGCCGGGTCGCCGCGAACGCCGGGTCGCGGACCGGCGACCGGTAGTCGGTCGCGGTCACGGCGTACGCCATGCCGCCCTCATGCGGAACGAGGGTCAGGTCGACCGGCTGGGTGTTGACCGCGAACCGGTGCGTGCCGAGCCGGATGCTCTCGCCGCCGTCCTCGTACAGGTCCGCGCGGTCGCGCAGCGCCCGGCCCGCCTCCTGACGGGCGGTCTTGAGCGAGCCGTCGAGCTCCTCGGCGCGTACGGCGTCCCCGGCGGCGCGCAGCTGCTCGACGACGGCGCGGACCTTCTCCACCATCGGGTCGGCGGCGAAGTAGGCGTTGATCTCGTCGAGCGAGCCGAGAGCGGCGGCCCGGCGGCGTACGCCGGTGAGGATCCGGGTCGCGGACTCGGCGAGGCGGTCGGCGCGGCGGGCGCGCTCGTCCAGCAGGGTCTGCTTGCGCGCGGAGAACGCCTCGTAGACCTCTTCGCGCTTGGCGCCCAGCTCGGTGACGAAGTCGTCGAACTCGGCGAACCGCGACTCCAGGTTCTCCAGCTGGAGCATGACGCGGCCGAGCTGGTCGTCGCAGGCGTCGGGCGTGTCGGCCATCGCCAGTGCGCCGGTGACGGCCTGGCCGAGCAGCGCGAACTCGGCGGCGAACGCCGCCCGGCCCTCGGCGTCGAGGAGCTCCCGGCGGCGGGCGTCGAGGGTCGCCTGCGCCCGGTTGATCCCGGCCAGCACCTCGCCGACCCGCTCCAGGATCGAGGTGCGCACGGTCGCGTCGCCGATGTCGAGGGTCCCGACGACGTCGGTGACGACCTCCAGGCCCTCGTAGACCTCGGCGAGCCGCTCACGGAGCGGGACGGCCTCGGCGGTGGCGCCGATCCCCTCGGTGGCGGCGAGCAGCCGGTCGATCTCCTCGTGGTAGGCGGTGAACGCCTGGGACTCGCGCAGGAACTCGACGGCGCGCCGGCCGGTCGAGGCCAGCTCGTCGCTCAGCCGGTCGGCCAGGTCGTCGATCCGGGCGAGGTCGGCGTACCGCATGTCGCGGAGCGTGACGAGGCGGCCCTGGGCGCGGCGCAGCTCCGTCAGCCGGGTGACCCAGCCGTCCGCGCTGTCCGGGGAGTCCCCCCGGGTGAGCCGGATCAGCGTGGTGATCTTCTCATCGGTCTCGGCGAGCGCGGCGGCGGCCTGGGCGGTGAGCCGCTGGACCGTCTCGAACTCCTCCAGGACCTGCCCCGCCGTCGCCCGTACGTCGGCGAGCGGAACGCGCAGGTCGCCGAGCTCCGGGTCGGGGAGCCAGTGGTACTTGTCGAAGGCGCGCTCGCACCCGGCGATCAGCGCCTCGAACACTCCGGCCGACGGGGTCGTCTCCTCGACCATGCGGGCCACCGACAGGCAGTCGGAGATGCCCCGGACCAGGTCGGCGTTGCCGACCCGCTCCAGCGGCCCGGTGCCGGCGGGCTGCGCCGCGGCGTACGCGTCCGACAGGTACGGCGTCTGCCACACCTGCATCGCGTGCACGCGGGTCGGCTCGTCGGTGTCGGCGCGGAAGACGACGAGCGTGCCGTCGTCGAACAGCGAGTAGCCGTGGCAGGAGATCGGGGTGGCGACCTCCTTGCGGATCACGTTGTACGGCAGCAGGAGGTACCGGCCGGCCTCGCGGGCGTGGAAGACGTACAGGACGTCCTCGCCGTTGGTGGAGCGGATCATCCGCTCGTACTCCAGCCGGTCGACGTCCGTGTCGAACGTCTTCGCCGCCCCGGTCACCAGGTAGTAGCCGCCGGGAAAGATGACGCCGTGCTCCTCGGGCAGCCGCCGGCAGGCCTGCCCGATGCCGTCGAGACGCGCGACCGTCTTCGCGTGGGTGTTGAAGACGAGGTAGCGCCAGTCCTCCTCTTTGTACGGCCGGATCCGCAGGAGGATCAGCGCGCCGACCCGGGCGTACTGGACCTCCGCGTCGGCCAGGCTCTGCAGCGGCTCGGCGACCGGCTCGCGGTAGATGCCCTCGCCGGTCTCGGTGTTGTTCTCGACCTTGACGGTGAGGTCGCCGCCGACCGTCTCGACGAAGACCTCGTCCTCGATGGAGATGTGCGGGTGGCGGCCGAGGACGTGGTCGTCGCGGGTGGTCTCGACCCACTCGAAGTCGTACGGGGGCGGGAAGACGTGGTCCGGCTCGCCCAGGTTGTCCTGGTACGTGGCTGTTCCGTCGGTGCCGACCGTCCAGCGCAGCACCCGGTTGTCGTGCTCGACGGTCAGCCCCGTCTGGAAGACCGCCAGCAGCTTCGCGTCGACCCGCCGGAGCTGCAGCAGCCGCGTGTCGCGGTAGTAGCGGTACAGCTCCGCGAAGTCGCGCTCGAAGCGCGGGTCGCGCAGCAGTCCCGGCGCGCCCTCGGCGCCGTCGGTGGCCTCGAACCGGAACTCGTCCCCGTCCCGGACGAACCGGTAGAGGGCGAACACGTCGCCGACGGTCGTCTCCGGCCGCAACCCGATGAACACGTTGAAGCCGAACAGCATCAGCCCGCCGACCGCGACGATGTCGCGCGGCACGCAGTTGTGCTCCGTGCGGATCCGCTCGGTGCCGACCAGCCGCAGCTCCGTGCCGCCGAACACCTCCAGCCGCCGGGCGTTCAGCGCCTCGGCCCGCCGGACCAGCTCCTTGGCCTGCTCGCCGAGCCGGGCGCGGAGCACCTCGTAGGTGCCCGCGTCCAGGCTCGGCCCGCCAGGCGTCTCCCCGCCCTCGGTCACGCGATTCCTCTGGTCCTCGTGGTGATCCGGCTCAGCTCTCGACCACTGCCATGTTGGAGATCGCCGCGTCCGCGACACCGAGGCGCTCGGCCTGGTCGAGCAGCTCACGCGCCTTGTCGCCGTCGGCGCCCCCGGCCTTGATCCGCTGCAGGAGCAGCGCGGACAGGGTGAGGTTCTTGACGTCGTCGGTCTTGATCGAGCCGACGATCCGGGCCAGGTCCTCGGGCAGGCTGCGCGAGCCGTTCAGCCACGGGCCGGCGAGCCGCTGGGCCACGTCGGAGTGCTCGACGAACCCGTCGACGCCCTTGCCGACGCTGATCGCGCCCACGACCCGGTCGAAGAAGTCGCTGTCGCCGCCGACGATGTCGATGTCGGCCTTCTCCAGGCCGGCGGCCAGAATGGACGCCTGGGCCTCGACGACCTCGCGCTGCACGGTGAGGCCGGCGAGCCGGACCTCCTTCTCGGCCTCCAGCCGCAGGCGGTACTCCTCGTGCCCGCGGGTGGCGTCGTCCATCGCGGCCATGCCGGCGGCCTTGTCGGTCAGGCCCTCGGCCTCGGCCTTGAGCTTCTCGCGGATCCCGTCCGCGTCGGCGAGGGCCTTCTCGCGGTTCGCGACGGCCGCCGCACGACCGGCCTTCTCGATCGCCTCCGCCTCGGCCAGGGCCTTCTCCCGGTTGACGGCGGCCTCGGCGCGGCCGACCTTCTCGATCGCCTCCGCGTCGCGCTCGCGGACCTGGACCTCGGCCAGGCCCTCGGCGGCGGCCTCCGCCTGGATGCCCTCGGCGAGCCGGATCTTGGCCTGGGCGTCGAGCTCGGAGGTCTTCTGCCGGGCCTCGGCGAGCAGCAGTTCCTCGCGGGCCTTGAACTTGGCGGACTCCTCGGCGGCCTCGGCGGCCTTGATGCCCTTGACCAGGTTCTCCTGGGCCTCGGCCTCGGCCTGGATGACCAGGGCCTGGCGGGTGCGCTCGGCCTCCTCGACGACCCGCAGCCTCTTGATGATCTCTTCCTGCTCGGCGACGGTCTTCTCCACCGCGATCCGCTCACGGACGACCTCGGCGATCTCCCGCTTCTCCGCCTCGACCTCCTTGTCCTTGGCGATGCGGGTCAGCTCGGTCTCCCGTTCGCGGGCGATCACCTCGAGCATGCGGTCCTTCTCGATCCGCTCGTTCTCGACGGCGATGACGCGTTCCTTGTTCTTCTCCGCGACGGCGATCTCTCGGTTGCGGTTCTCCTGCTGGATGCCCAGTTGCTCGTCGGTGCGGATGTGCGCCGTCTGCGAGGTCAGCCGCTCCTCGGCCTGGACCTTGGCGATCTCGGCCTCCTCCCGCGCCCGTACGGTCTCGATCTCCCGCTTCTTCTTGACCTCCGCCTCGGCCTGGCGGCGTTCGAGCTCGAGGATGGCCTCCCGCGCGTCGACGTTCTGGCGGGTGATCTCCTTCTCCTCGTTGCGCTGGTACTCGTTGGTGCGCACGTGCTCGAGGGCGGTCAGCTCGGTGATCTTCCGGATGCCCTGGGCGTCGAGGATGTTGGTCGGGTTGAGGCTCTCCAGCGGCGTCTGCTCGAGGTGGTCGATGGCCGCGTCCTCGAGGTGGTAGCCGTTCAGGTCGGTGCCGATGAGCGCCACGATCTGGTCGCGGAACTCGTGCCGGTGCGTGTACAGGTCCACGAAGTCGAGCTGCTTGCCGACCGTCTTCAGCGCCTCGGCGAACTTCGCGTTGAACAGCGTCTGCAGCGTCTCCTCGTGGCTGGCCCGCTGCGTGCCGATCGCCTGCGCCACCTGGATGACGTCCTCGATGGTCTTGTTGACCCGGACGAAGAACGTGATCTTGATGTCGGCGCGGATGTTGTCGCGGCAGATCAGGCCGTCGCGGCCGCTGCGCTCGATCTCGATCGTCTTCACCGAGATGTCCATCACCTCGGCCTTGTGCAGCACGGGCAGCACGATCGCCCCGGTGAACGTGACGTCCACCTTCTTGATCTTGGAGATGATGAGGACCCGGCCCTGCTCGACCTTTCGGAAGAGGCGGCTGAACAGGTACCAGGTGCCCAGAGCGACGATCAGAATCGCGGCGACGAGCACGGCGATCGCGATGCCGATGGAGTCCATCAGTGGTCCTTCTCGCGGGGGAATTCAGTTGATTCGACGGTGCGGATCGAGCTCGGCGTCATACGGCATCACCCAGAAGAACTCGCCGTCGGCGTCGTAGTCGAAGATCAGTGCGGTACTGCCTGCTTTGAGGATCTCCTCGCCCGGTTGGTTCCCTTGCTGGCGAACCTGAATTACGGCGGCCGAGCCATCGGCGGCGCGCACCTCCGCCTGGCCGAACGTCAGGTCGACCCGGCTGGTGCGAATGACGCACATCCGGCCCACGAAGTCCCGCCGCGAAGGGAGGACCTCTTCAGGGATCATGTACCGCAGGGGCCGCATCAGCAGCCGGGTGACCAGGAACGACGCGACGAGCGCGGCGGCCAGCACCCCGACCGCCGGGACCGTCCCGGTCAGGTGGTCGCGGCGCAACAGCACAGTGCCGGCCACGCCGGCGAACCACGCGAGCGCCGTGAACAGCGACAGCGCCACCGCCGTGACCATGGTCGCGGCCGCGTCCAGCGCGCCGAGGACGACCAGCAGCCAGTAGGCGAGGACGACGGCCAGGAGGGCACCGAGAACGACGGCCGGAAAGGCGAGCGCCGCGTGGATGAATTCGGTCACTGGCGCCTCCCCGTGGGCATAGCCCTATCAGCATTGCCGACCAGGCTTCCCGGCGCACCTATAAGCGGAAATCTCCGCTTATGCGGCGAAATACGTTCGCCGCGGAGAGAACCGTACCGCATCCCCGCGCCGAAGCCACGTGACATAGGGCACACAGGAATCGGGGGTGGACGGGGTGGTGCACGCATTGTCGGGTGCGGAGTTCGGTGCGCGTCTGGCCGTGGGACTGGGGTGTGGGGCCCTGATCGGCGCGGAGCGGCAGTGGCGGGCGCGGATGGCCGGCTTGCGCACCAACGCGCTGGTCGCCGTGGGATCGACCCTGTTCGTGCTGTACTCGGTCGCCGCCGGTGATACCGGCGGTCCGACCCGGGTCGCTTCCTATGTCGTGTCCGGCATCGGTTTCCTCGGTGGCGGTGTGATCTTGCGGGACGGCTTCAACGTCCGCGGCCTGAACACGGCGGCGACGTTGTGGTGCTCGGCCGCCGTGGGGGTGCTGGCCGCCGCCGGGCACCTCGGGTTCGCCGCGATCGCCACCGTCACGATCTTGGCCGTCCACACCCTCGGGCGGCCGCTCGGCCGGTTGATCGACCATGACGTGCCGGGAGAGGAGGAGGACCTGCGCCCCTATCAGCTGCACGTGACCTGCAACGCCACCACCGAAGCCCATATCCGGGCGTTGCTGGTCCAGCACACCACCGGCGACCAGGTCATCTTGTGCGGCCTGCACACCAGACGAGTCGAGGCGGCACCCGACCAGTCCCCCGCGGACGAGGCCGCGACCGCGACGGTGCAGTTGTCGGCCGACGTACGCGCCCCCGGGGATGCGCCGGCCCGGCTCGAACAGCTCATCGCCCGGCTGTCGCTGGAGCCGGGCATCCAGGCGGTGCACTGGCACACCGTCGATGATCCGGCGGCCGGGTTGGCGTAAAGGGCACCGAACGACGCCGCTGTCAGCGGCGCCGCCGGTTGGTGCGGATGGCGGCGATCACGGCCACGATGATCACGATGGCCAGAATGCTGATGCCGATGGTGGCGGCCTGGTGGCTGTAGTGCGGAAAGGGCGCGACGGCCGCGGGCGCGATCGCCGCCGTCGGGATGGTCATGACCTCATCGTCACGCCGCCTGTGTATAGAGAGGGTTATCGCTGGGCTAACGATGTATGGGGCAGGTTGTCGCGCTTGCGGGCGGCGACTTACTCTTTGGGGTGTTCAAGCAGGCACCTCGTTAGGTGAGGCGTCTGTCCGGATACAGGCCGCTGACCCCACGACGTCGAGAGACGCCCAGGGTCAGGACACCTCTCCCCGGCTTAAGGGGACAGGCCAAGCGGCTTCCCCTCGGTGATGGGGATACGCCGGGCAGTGCCAAAGCTCTTATGAGACGCGAAGGGGTGCGCAAGGCGGCCTTACGGGCGGCACCCCGTCATGGATGCGGCGGCGTGTGGATGCGCGCGGCCTGGACCGGGCGGAGGTGAGGACATGTCGGGCAGTAGTCCGGGGCGAGATCAGCCCCATCGTGGCGTGTCCCGCATTCGTTCCGGTGCGCGGTAGCGCTTCCCCTCCTGGCCACCGGCTCCCGGACACCCTCTCTCGAGACGGTGCCGACCGGTCATCGCCGCTGGGCGAGAAGAGTGGCTGCCGCGCGCCCTTGGTGGCCCCGGGACGGGGCCATGGAGGGGGTCGTTCGTCATGACCAAGCACGAATCGGCCGTTGCCGGTCGCCGGCCCGTCGAGTTCGGGGGCCGGTGATGGGACGCCAGGGTCTACTCGCGGCGGTGCCGCGAGCGGTACGGCAGCGCTACGGGCCGCGCAACGGCCGCCTGACCCGGACGCGTTCGGTACGCCAAGCGCTGATCTCGCTGGCCGGGCTGGTGGGCCGGCCGGTGGTCAACCAGGCCGGCCAGCAGATCGGCCGGCTGGTCGATCTGGTCGCCCGCTGGAACGGCCGTGAGACGTACCCAGTGGTGACCGGCCTGGTCGTCCAGGTCGGCCGGCGCCGGTCCTGGGTGCCGTACGAGGTCGTGGAGCGGGTGGAGCCGCAAGCCGTCACGTTGCGCAGCGCACGCCTTGACCTGCGGGAGTTCGAGGAACGCCCCGGCGAGGTCGCCTTGGCGACCCACGTACTGGACCACCAGCTCGTCGATATCGAGGGCGTACGGGTGGTGCGCCCGTCCGACCTCTACCTGACACCGGTCGAGGACCGATTGCGGCTGGTGGGCATGGACACCGGGCTCGGCGCCCTGGCACGCCGCCTGTGCCCCGGGCTCTGGCGCAGCCGCGCCATCCCCGAACAGGTGATCGACTGGTCGGACGTGCAGGCGTTCGGCAGCGCGGCGGGCCGGGGCGGAGCCCGGCTGGCGGCCCCCCGCACGGAACTGCGCCGCCTGCACCCCGCCGAGCTGGCCGACCTCCTGGAGGACCTGGGCCGCACCGAGCGCCGCGAACTGCTCGACCTGGTCGGCCCGGACCACGCCGCCGACGCCCTGGAGGAGATGCGCCCCGACCAGTTGGAGGAACTGCTGACCGAGGCCGACCCCGGCCAGGCCGCCGGGTTGGTGGCCCGGATGGAACCCGACGAGGCCGCCGAAGCCCTCCGTGACCTGGATTCCGAGCGGCGCTCGCACCTGCTCGACCGGCTCCCTGAGCAGACCAGGTCGGCGGTGCGTGCGTTGCTCGCCCGGCAGGAGGACTGCGCGGGCGGGTTGATGACCACCACGATGATCCGGGTGCGGCCCGAGCGGACCGTCGCACAGGTCCGGGACGTGCTGGCGGCCGAAGGCGTGCACATCGCCGACATCGACGCCGTCGCGGTGGTCGACGAGAACGGGCGCCTGCTGGACGATGTCACGCTCGGCGAGCTGCTGCTCGCCGAGCCGGGCAGCACGCTGGGCGAGCTGGTCGGCCCGCCCTGGCCGATCACCGTCCGGCCCGAGGCGAGCCCGGCCGAGGTCGCGACCCGGCTCGCCGAATCACGCCGCCTGTCGGTGCTGGTCGTCGATGACGAAGAACGCCCCCTCGGGCGGATCCTGGCCGATGACGTGGTCGACATGCTGCTGCCCGAACGGGGCCGGTTCCACTTCCCTCGGGTGCTTTCATGACCGCCCGGCACACCTCGCCCCCCGCGACCGGATCCGGTCTTCGGACGCCTTCCGGTGCCGGCCGGGCCACCCCGGCGCGGGGGGATCCGCGCCGCAGGAGTCCGCGGCGGATGCTGATCACGGCGCTGGCGTTCGCCGGGCCCGGGCTGATCGCCGCCAACGCCGGCAATGACGCCGGCGGAATCGCCACCTACGCCTCGGCCGGCGCCCAGTTCGGCTACCGGACCCTGTTCGTCATGTTGCTGGTCACGGTCGGCCTCGTGGTCGTGCAGGAGATGTGCGCCCGGCTCGGCGCCCACACCGGCGAAGGACTGGGCTCACTGATCCGCGAGCAGTTCTCCATCCGGGTCACCGCGTTCGCGCTCCTGGCGTTCCTGGCCGCCAACCTCGGCCTGGTCGTCTCCGAGTTCGCCGGCATCGCCGCCGCCCTGGACCTGGTCGGGGTCAGCCGGTACGTCTCCGTCCCGATCGCGGCCGTCGTGATCTGGGCCCTGGTGGTCTTCGGCTCCTACCGCTACGCCGAACGACTGTTCCTGATCCTGTCGCTGGCGTTCCTGTCCTACCCGATCGCCGCCGTCCTGGCCCGTCCCGAGATCGGGAAGGCCGCGAGCCAGACGATCTGGCCGCACCTGCTCGGCACCAAGGCCTTCCTGCTGCTGACGGTCGCCCTGATCGGCACCACCATCACCCCGTACATGCAGTTCTACGTCGCCGGCGCCGTCGCCGACAAAGGGATCGGCCCCGCCGACTACCGGGCCGAACGCATCGACACCGTCGGTGGCGCGATCTTCGCCGACCTGATCAGCATGTTCATCATCATCGCGACCGCCGCCGCCATCCACACCCGCGCCCCGCTGGACACCGCCGCCCAGGCCGCACACGCACTGGCACCGGTCGCCGGCCGCTTCGCCGAACAGCTCTTCGCCCTCGGCCTGCTCGGCGCCTCCGCACTGGCCGCCGCCGTCGTCCCGCTGTCCACCGCCTACGCCATCAGCGAGGCCGCCGGGGTCGAACGCAGCGTCGGCCGCCGCTTCCGCGAAGCACCCCTGTTCCTCGGCCTGTTCACCGCCCAGATTTTCATCGGCGCCGCCATCGCCCTCATCCCCGGAAACCTCATCCACCTGCTCATCAACGCCCAGCTCCTGAACGGCATCATCACCCCGATCCTGCTCACCTACGTCCTGATCCTCGCCGGCCGCAAGCGGCTGCTCGGAGACGCCGCCAACGGACCCGTCTACCGCCTCATCGCCACCATCTGCGTCGCCGTCGTGGCGCTCATGGCGGCGGCCGCGCTGGTCATCACCGTGCTCGGCTGGTTCGGCATCGGATGATCCTGAGCGCGTGACGTAGGACACACAGGATCGGCTCGGTCGGTCGCGATAACTGGCTGGCTGTACAGTCAACATCCTTCCTACGAGAGGAGCCGCGCATGGCCGCGCGTGACTGGGCCGTCAAGAAGGCCGCGTCGAAGATCCTTGGCCCCGACGAGAGGCTCGTCGCCAGCTGCATGGCGAACCTGCCGGGCACCCTGAAGCGCGAGGGGTACTACGCCGCCCTGCAGAACGTCGTCGGCATCCGTTTCGTCGACGTCGCCGCCGACGGCGGGCTGCCCCCGAAGATGAACGTCGCGGTGACCGACCGGAGGCTCCTCCTGTTCGAGCAGTCGATGCTCGGCCGGGCGAAGGACCTGGTCGCCGAGATCCCCATCTCACAGATCGCCGGCGCCCGGGTCACCGAGTCCGGCCGGGCCCAGGTGACGGTCAAGGTCCACAACTTCGTGATCACCTTCGCCGGCGGCACGGATCTCGCACTCGAGTCGGCGGACAAGGGCGGCGTCACCAACCTGGTCGGCGCGATCAACGGACGGGTACGGCACTGACCGGCGCACCGTGCGGCGACAGGCGGGACAATGGTGTGTCCGTCATCGATGTCCGGGGGTCCGCTTGTCGCCACGTTCGGCCCACGCCAACCAGGAGCTGCGCGAGCAGTCCCGCCGCCGGATCCTGGAGGCGGCCCTGACGTCGTTCGCCGAACGCGGGTACGAAGGCGCCACGATCTCCCAGATCGCCGAGCGCGCGGGGGTCGCCCGGGGGCTCGTGTCGTACTACTTCCCGGCCAAGGAGGAGCTGCTCCACGAGCTGCTGGGCCAGGCCCTCGAGGGACTCCTCGCGGGAACCGACCCGGTCGACGGGGAGATCACCGCGGACCAGCGCCTCGCCGGCGTGATCGACCGCACCCTGACGATGGCGCAGGACACGCTCGAGATCCAGCGGCTCGTGCTCTGCCTGATGCTCCAGCCCGCGACCCGCGAGATCTTCATCAAGGTGGAGTCGACCAAGGCCGACGTCATCGACCGGTTCGAAGATCGCCTCCGGCAGATCTTCGCCGACCGCGGGGCCGCGGACCCGGCCCTCGAAGAGGTCATGTTCCGCAGCGTCCTGGAAGGCGTGATCTTCAAGATGGCGGTCTACCCGCGGACGTACCCGTTCGCCGCGGTCCGCCACCGGCTGTTCACGATGTACGGACTGCCGGCCGGCGACCCGCCGACCGAACCGGTCGGCCGCCTCCGCGCGCACTGAACCGCTCGGCCGCCTCCGCGCGCACCGAACCGGTCGACCGCCTCCGCGCGCATCGAACCGGAATCACGAATCCGAGCCGATGTCCGCCGCGACGTTCCGATGAGTTTCGCGCGGCCGTGCGGTCAGCACAGGTCGTTCCCTCCATCTCATCGAGAGGACCGTCGGCATGGCGACCTTCGTTCTGATTCCCGGCGGCGGGTGCGACTCGTCGTACTGGCGGCCGCTCGTGGCCGAGTTGCGCGAGCGCGGCCACGAGGCCGTGCGCGTGGACCTGCCCTGCGAGGACGACGCGGCGGGGCTCGCCGAGTACGCCGACGCCGCGGTCGAGCAGATCGGCGACCGCACCGACCTGATCGTGGTGGCGCACTCGCTCGGCGGCTTCACCGGGCCGCTCGTCTGCGAACGCGTGCCGGTCGATCTCCTCGTGATGCTCACGGCGATGCCCCCTTCCCCCGGCGAGGCTCCCGGCGAATGGTGGACCGCCACCGGGCACGACCAGGCGATGCGCGAGGCTGCCGGACGCCACGGGCCCCCGGAGGAGGATCACGGCTTCGACCCGGTCTTCTACCACGACGTCCCCGCGGAATTGGTCGCCGAGGTGGAGAAACACCCCCGCGGCCAGTCGGGCACCCCGATGAAAGAGCCCTGGCCGCTGCCCGCGTGGCCGCGGGTACCGACGAAATTCCTGCTGTGCCGCGGCGACCGCCTGTTTCCGGCCGAATTCATGCGCCGGGTCGTACGGGAGCGCCTCGGCATCGTTCCCGACGAGATCGACGGCGGCCACATGGTCATGCTCAGCCGCCCCGCCGAACTGGCCGATCGCCTGGTCGCCTACGCGCGCCACAACCGGCCCGAAGCCGGTGCCCCGAGGACCACCTCGCCGAGTCCGTGAACATGCTGCATTGGTGAGGGCCTACGAGCTTCCGCCGAAAACGGGCGAATGGAAAAATCGGGACTCGACAGCGGAGCGGCTTTCCTGGCGGACGGCGGCGCTCAGTCGACCGGCCGCCGATGGCCTGGGCGCATCGGGCGACCTTGGGGGTAGAGCCGAAGGCGATGGCGTGTCACTCTGAGGAAGAATAGGCTAAAAGCCATCAAAAATGCCACTGTATCGTTATCTCGGAGATCTTCTATAAGATTTGTCTTTGTGCTATGATTGGGGAATGGCATTGTAAGTTCGGCGTCGTGATTGACAACGGACGACCCAGCCGAACAGCGCTCATGGCCGCGGCGGCGCGCGCGGCCCACCTCATCGTCGACTCCCCTCCCGTGATCTTCGCTGACACCGTCGCGTACTCCCTCCTGGGCGACCAGGCCAAGGAACTCGTCGGCTACCACCGCACGCAGGGCGAGCACCCCATCCTGGCCGCCGTACGGGCGACGGCCACCGTGCGGAGCCGCTACACGGAAGAGCGTCTCGCCGAGGCCGTACGACGGGGCGTCACCCAGTACGTCATCCTCGGCGCGGGCCTCGACTCCTACGCCTACCGCGCCGACCCGGAGGACGGGGTCCGGGTGTTCGAGGTCGACCACCCCGCCACCCAGCGGTGGAAGCGCCACCTCCTGGCGGAGGCGGGCGTCGCGATCCCGGACACGGTGACGTACGCGCCGATCGACTTCGAGACCGAGTCGCTGTCCGAGGTCCTGCTCCGGGAGGGCTTCGACGCCTCCCGGCCGGCGTTCGTGAGCTGGCTCGGCGTGACCATGTACCTCACCTCCGAGGCCATCGGGGACACCCTCGCCGCGGTCGGCCGGCTCGCCCCGGGCAGCGAGATCGTCCTCGACTACACCCTCGTCCCCGAGCTGCGCGACGCCGCGGCCCAGATGTACGCCGACGCCGTGTCGTCGATGTCCGCCGAGCAGGGCGAGCCCTGGCTCAGCGCCTTCCGCCCCGAGGAGATGTCCGCGCTGCTCGAAAAGCGCGGGTTCGGCCTGATCGAGCACTCCCTGCACCGCGAGGCCGTCGACGCCGCCCTGTGGGAGCGGGCCGACCCGCTGCTGCCGTCGAACCTGTCCGGCCTGGCCCACGCGACCGTGCTGGTACGAAGCCCGCAACCGGCACGCTGAGCCCGATTGATCACCCGCCTGCGAGGATGGTGAGGTGCGCGCACAGCCCATCTCCCCGGCCCTCCTGGTGGAACAGCTCGCCGACCGGATCGCCGCCCTCCCCGGCACGTCCTGGACGCGGGTCGCGATCGACGGTGCGCCACCCACCCGGACGGGGGACCTCGCGGACGCGCTCGTCGATCCCCTCCGGCTGCGCGGCCGCGACGTCCTCCGGGTATCGGCCGGGGACTTCCTCCGGCCGGCGTCGCTCCGTTTCGAGTACGGCCGGGAGGACCCGGACGCGTTCTACACGGACTGGCTCGACGAGGGCGGCCTGGTCCGCGAGGTGCTCGGGCCGCTGGATCCGGACGGCTCCGGCCGGATCCTGCCCGCGCTCTGGGACAGCACGATCGACCGTGCCACCCGCGCCTCGTACGTGACCCTGGCGCCGGGCGGCGTGCTCCTGCTCGATGGCGCCCTCCTCCTCGGCCGGGGACTCCCCTTCGACCACACGGTGCACCTGTCGATGTCCCGTGGGGCGCTGACCCGCCGGACCGACCCGGACGAGGAGTGGACCCTGCCCGCCTACGCGCGATACGAGGACGAGGCCCAGCCGACCCTGACCGCCGACGTCGTCGTCCGCGTCGACGACCCCCGGCACCCGGCCCTCGTAAAACACCCTTAACACCGAGCCCCGGCTCTCGGGGAAGATACCGAACACCTCGGGGAAGAATTCTTCGCAGCGCTCGGCGGTCAATTGACGACCTCGCCGTAATCCCGCTTCGTTCTGCTTACTCTGCCTGCAATGACCAGCTAAAACGTCAGGAAGGCAGACCATGCGAACCCCTCCGAGTCCTACGCTCATCACCCTCGGACGTCTCGTTCGGCGTTACCGCGACGCGGCGCAGCAACGTCAACGGCGGAAACTGCGTCGAGGTCTGTGTCGTGGAGCGGGCGAAGTAGTCCCGGGACGGCGGAGCCGTCCGCCGCCTGGGGTCAGGCGGCGGACGGGACCGGGCGGGCCGAGGGCATGCGGCTGCGGAGCAGGATGCCCGCTCGGGTGGTGACCACCAGGGCCAGCGTGAAGAAGAGGATCGAGTCCGCGAAGGCCGCCACGCTGATGTGGTTGTCGATCAGGAATCGGCCCAGGTCGCGGGCGAACCAGTGCTGACATCCGTAGATGAAGAGCTGACGCAGCACCGTGATCGCGGTCCAGAAGGCCACGTACGCCCAGCCGGCGTCGTACCAGCCCTGGCCTGACTCGTCCACGCTCACCCGCAGCATCGCGCACGCCAGCGCTCCCAGCACGATCCCGCCCCCGATGGAGGCGGCCTCCAGTGCCAGGCCGTCACCGGCGGTGTCGAACTTCGGCAGGAAGAACGGCACGATCACCGCGGTGAACAGCAGCGGCCGCAGGACGGCGAACACCGTGACCCTGTTGTGGCCCCAATCCTTGATCAGGACTGCGGCGAAGATCACTAGGTTGACGATCGTGATGGCGGACAACGAACACTCCCACTCTGCCGGTCGTGGAGGCCCACGGTAGGGAGAGGGCCGGGTGGAGGTCGTCCATCTCGCGGGTGGAGATCCGGTTGTAGTAGCGGATGGTTCTGGCGCGATAATTCGCTCCGCCGCTGGTGAAAAGGGGGTGGCCGGATGTCGATCCGGTGGGGCGGGCAGTGGCCCGCGCGTGCCGCGATGCTGGCCGGGCTCGCGTTCGTCATCTGGGGCGAGACCGCGCACAAGGGGGCGGCCGGGCTGCACGGGGAGAATCTGCGGATCTCCGTCGCCCTGGCCGTGTCGTCCGCCGCCTGGCTCGGCTGGGCGGTCCTCGGGCCGCGCGGGCACTCGCCCGCGCTGCGTGCGACGATCGCCGCGACGGGGCTGGCCGGAAGCGTGCTGCTCGTCCTGCACCCGCAGCCCGCGGTGTACTGGTTCACGTTCTGGGCCTGCGTCGATGCCGCCGCCGTGTTCCCCCGGCGCGAGGGTGTCGCGCTGGCCGGCGGTTGCTGCGGCGTGCTCGTGACCGGGTACGCCGTGGGGCGCGGCGACGCGCTGGCGACGTTCGCCGCCGTCACCTTCGTCGCCTACCTGGTGGGCCGCAACCGCCGGCTCCACGTCGACCGGGCCGAGCACGCCCGGCTCCTGGCCGAGCAGACCCGGCAGGCCGGAGAGGAACGGGCACGGGCCGCCGTCCTCGCCGAACGCGGCCGCATCGCGCGGGAGCTGCACGACGTCCTCGGCCACTCGCTCAGCGCCCTGGCGCTCCGGCTGGAGGCCGCCGACGCGGTTCTGGAACTCACCGGCGACCGTGAGGAGGCCCGGCGGCACGTCGGTCGCGCCCGGGCGCTGGCCCGGTCCGGCCAGGAGGAGGCGGTCGCCGCCGTCCGTACGCTGCGGGAGGGCGAGGTCGAGCTCCAGGAGATGATCAGCGGTCTCGTCGCGGCGTTCCGTCAGGACACGGGCGCGTCGGTGCGGTGCGACCTGACGGGGACCGCGCGCCCGCTTCCGGCGGAGTCCGCCCTCGCCGTCTACCGCGCCGTGCAGGAGGCCCTCACCAATGCCGGCAAGCACGCCCCCGGGGCCGACGTCGAGGTCCGCGTCGACTACACGAGCGACGAACTGGCCGTCGAGGTGACCAACGGTCCGGGGCGGGTTCCGGCCGCCACCGCGCCGGGCGGCGGCTACGGCCTCACCGCGATGCGCGAGCGGGTCCGGCTGGCGGGCGGCACGGTGACCAGCGGGTCGACCGAAGCGGGATGGCGGGTACGCGCCCGGATCGGCCTGTGAACGAGTCCGTCATCCGCGTCGTCGTCGCCGACGACCAGACCGCCGTCCGGGAGGGGCTGGTCGCCCTGCTCGACCTGCTGCCGGACATCGAGGTGGTCGCCGAGGCCGAGGACGGCCACGCGGCGATCGCGGCGGTCGCCGCGCACCGGCCCGACGTCGTACTGATGGATCTGCGGATGCCCGGCCTCGGCGGCGAAGGCGCCACGGAGCGGATCGTCGCGGACCATCCGGAGGTCGCCGTCGTCATCCTCACCTCGTACGCCGACGACGAGTCGGTTCTCGCCGCGCTCGCCGCCGGGGCCCGCGGGTTCCTGACGAAGAACGCGGGACGCCAGGAGATCCGGCAGGCCGTCACGGCCGCCGCCGCGGGCCTGGCCTCGGTGGATCCGGCCGTACAGGCACGGCTGGTGGCCGCCGCGCGACTCGGCCGGGTACCCGACCGCGCGCGCCTCCCGGACGGCCTCACCGTCCGGGAGGCGGAGGTGCTCACGCTGATCGGTGCGGGACTGTCGAACGGGGAGATCGCCGCGCGGCTGCACATCGAGATGGTGACGGTGAAGTCGCACATCAACCGGGCGTTCGCCAAGGCGGGGATCACGAACCGGAGCCAGGTCGCCGACTACGCCGCCCGGCACGGCCTGATCCGCTGATCCCGCCTGGTCGCCGGCTCCGTCCGACGCGACGCCCCGTCGCCGGCCGGTGTCGTCGGTGGACACCGGCGCTGGAGCCGGTCGCGGCCGGGCCTATGCCCTGATTCCGGAACCGCCGCCGACGACGATGTTCTCGCCGGTCACGAAGCCGGCCGCGTCGGAGGCGAGGAAGGCCACGACTTCGGCGACCTCCTCGCCGGTCCCGAACCTGCCGAGGGGGATCTGGGCGGTCGTGACCTTGGCGACCTCTTCCAGCGCCTCCGGCGGGAGCCCGCCCTTGGCCCAGATCGGCGTCTCGATCGGGCCGGGGCTGACGGCGTTGACCCGGATCCGCCGGGGCGCCAGCTCAAGGGCGAGGGACGGCACGAGGGACAGGAGGGCGCCCTTGGAAGCGGCGGAGACGGAGCCGCCGACGACGCCTCTCGTGGCTCCGATCCCGATGGTGAAGATGATGGATCCGCCGTCGTTGAGCAGGGGAAGGGCCTTCTGCAGGGTGAAGAACTGGCCCTTGACGTTGACGTCGAACAGGTCGTCGTACGTCGCCTCGTCGAAGGCCTCGACCGGCCCGCCCCGGACGATCCCGGCGTTGAGGAACAGCACATCGAGGGTGCCGAAGCGCTCCCGGACCTCGTCGACGACCCGGTCGGTGTCGGCGAGCGACCGGGCGTCGGCACGCAGCACGACGATCTGGTCGGGCAGTGACCTCTCGGCCGCGGCGAGGGTGTCGGGGTTCTGCCCGGTGACCACCACCTGATATCCGCGCCGATGCAGAAGTTCGGCGGTGGCCTTGCCGATTCCGCTGGTTCCGCCGGTGATCAGGGCCGTGGGCGCGGACATGGTGCACTCCATTCGGGACAACGGTCAGGGAGCGGCCCGATACGGCACCGTGCCGGTGCCCGGCCGCGGGTTCCACCTTCGGGCCGCGGAGCGCGCCGGGTCCAATGAATGTTTCGCATCCGGCAATACGATCTGCGTATCACCCCACGTCACGGCATACGAGGGCTACGATCCCGGTATGCCCGACTCGCCACCGCCTCCGGTCAACCTCGATCTGCGGCTGGTGCAGTGCTTCACCGTCCTGGCCGAGCATCGGCACTTCGGTCGCGCCGCCGCGGCCCTCCACACCACCCAGCCGTCCCTGAGCCGGCAGATCCACCGCCTCGAACAGCAACTCGGCGTCCGGCTGCTCGACCGCACACCGCGCGGCACCGAACTCACCGAGGCCGGGGAGATCTTCCTCCCGCTCGCGAGGACGCTGCTGCGCTCCGCCGCCCAGGCGATGGCGCGCACCCGGGCCGCCGCCCGGCCGACCCGGATCACCATCGGCTACACCACGAGCCTCATCGTCACGTCCGCCGTGCGCGAGCTGCGCCATCGGCACCCGGACGCCGAGGTCCGGACCGTGCATCTGGGCTGGAACGAACCGCGTGACGCGCTGCTCGACCACCGCGCGGACGCGGTCGTGACACGGCTGCCGTTCCGGACCGGCGGGCTGCGGGTCACGGTCCTCCACGACGAGCCCCGAGTCCTCGTCGTGCCTCTCGACCACCGCCTGGCCGGCAAGGAGTCCGTCACCCTCGACGACATCGCCGACGAGCCCCTGCCCCGGGTGTCCGACCCGGACTGGAACGCCTTCTGGCGCATCGATCCCCGACCCGGCGGAGGCCCGGCGCCCGGCGGTCCCCTCATCGACGACGTCGAGGACAAGGCCGAACTGGTCGCCGCCGGACAGGCCGTCGCGATCATCCCGGACGGAGAGCACATCGGCCGCCTGCGCCCCGACCTGACCACGATCCCCCTGGAGGGCGTCGAGCCCAGCCAGGTCGTGCTGGCCACCCGCGCCGACGACCGCAACCGCCTCGTGGCGGCCTTCCGGAAGATCGCCGAGGCCCACCTCCGGGGCCCTCAATGAATACGCCCTGACCTGCGGGTATGGGAAGGCGGGCGGGCGAAGGAGGAGAGAACCATGGCGAAAGAGAAGAAGAAGCTGCACAAGGGCGACCAGGTCTCCTGGCGCAGCCACGGCGGCGAGGCCCACGGCGAGGTCGAGCGCGAGATCACCGAGCGGACCGAGGCGGCCGGCCGGACGGTCGCCGCGTCGCCGGACGAGCCGCAGTACCAGGTCCGCAGCGACAAGTCCGGGGGCCTGGCCGTGCACAAGCCCGAGGCCCTGAAGAAGAAAGAGGACTGAACCCGTGGCGGGCGAGGACGACGAGGAGATCCGGAGCCTGTTCCAGGACCTGGTCAACCTCGGCCCCGCCGAGCTGGAACGCTGGCTCGGCACCGAGGAGTCGAAGGCGGCGGGGCAGCATTCGGGCGGCGGCGAGTCCACCGGCCACGAGTCGGGCCGCCGGATCGTCGCGCTGCTAAGCGCGAAGAAGGGCGACCTGTCCGCCGACGACTACGCGCACATGCGCAAGGTCGTCGGCTACATCCGCCGGCACCTGGCGCAGCGCCCGGACGGCGACATCCGCGACACCCGCTGGCGGCACTCCCTCATGAACTGGGGCCACGACCCGCTCAAGACCTGAGCGGACGGCCCGCACCGAGCGACCGTCGGCGCCTTTCATGGCGGGCCGGCGGCCGCATGCCTGATCCAGCCGCTACGGACGCAGCTCCAGGGTGATGTGCGGGGACAGCGCGCGGAGGAAGTCGGGCGCGTCGAAGATCTCGCCGGCGGAGGCGACGCCGACCGTCCTGGTCCGTCCCGTGAGTACGCGGTCGACCGCTTCGACCGCGAGCGGCGCGGTGACGGCGTAGATGTCCTGGCCCTTCGCCACGGCGCGCCGTTCCCGGCCGCCGGAGCGTACGACGACGTCGACGAGGAAGGTCTGCGCGGACCGTCCCCGCTCGTCGGCCGGGGCCGGCGGCGGGGTGTCGGGGGACGAGAGGTCCCGGGCCGCCTCGACCGCCATGTAGGTGCGCACTTCGGGGATGGGCAGGTGGCTGGGGATGGTGACGACGTCGGCCATCGTGAACTCCCCGATGACGGCCCGCGGTCCCATCGGGTCGGGGAAGGGCCACTCCAGGGTCGGCAGGTCGTCATGGTGGTACTCCAGCCGGCCGTTCGCGTAACGGACGCGTCGGCCGCCCCGCCGCTGCCCGGAGACCGCGCCCGCGGCACGCGTCCCGGCGGTGGGGTGCCAACTGCTCAGCCCGTACGCGACGTGCGCCTCGTCGGCCGCCGTCCAGTCGCCCATCGCCGCCGTGGCCAGCAGGTCGCCGAGGCCGCCGTAGAAGGCCATCGCGGGGACGATCACCGCGCCCGCGGCGCGGGCGCGGTCCGTGAAGTAGGCGAACGTGTCGGCGTTGGCCTCGATCTCGGCCGCCACGTCCACGTACGGGATCCCGGCGCGCAGCGCCGCCTCGATCACGGGAGCGGCCGTCGTGGCGAAGGGCCCGGCACAGTTGATCACGGCCGCCGTACCGGCCAGGGCGCGGTCGAGCGAGGCCGGATCATCGACCGACGCCGGGCGGGCCTCCAGCCCGGATTCGGACACCGCCAGTTCCTTCAGCTTCCCGGGGTCGCGGCCGGAGAGGACCGGGACGAACCCGCGCTCCCGCAACTGCGCCACCACGAAGCGCCCGGTGTGCCCGTACGCGCCGAACACCGCCACCGTCTGCCCCGATCCCATGGGGTCTCCTCCCACTCGAACGACCTAGTGCGAACCGTACGGAGATCTTGGCGAGAGCGGGCATCCAGCCGCGAGTGTCCGGAACGCCATCACCCGTACAATTTCGGACATGAACACCGTTGCGATCGCCGTCACCGACGGGATGCTGCAGTTCGAGCTGTCCCTGGCGTACGAGGTCTTCGGCGCCGCCCCGGACGGCGTGGCGGTCCCCTGGTACGACGTCAAGGTCTGCGGGTCGGGCGCCATTGAGGTCGGCCGGTTCCGGCTGGAGCCCGACCACGGCCTCGACCGGCTCCCGCATGCCGACACCGTGATCGTCCCGGGCTGGACCGACGTCGACGTGGACCCGCCCGCCGACCTGGTCGACGCGATACGCGCGGCCCATGAGGCCGGCGCACGCGTGGCCTCCCTCTGCACGGGCGCGTTCGTGCTGGCCGCCGCCGGCCTGCTGGACGGCAGGCGCGCGACCACGCACTGGGCGCACACCCAGGTCCTGGCCGCCCGCCACCCCCGGGTGGAGGTGGACCCGGACGTCCTGTACGTGGACAACGGCAGCGTGCTCACCTCCGCCGGCAAGGCGGCGGCCATGGACCTGTGCCTGCACCTCGTCCGCCTCGACCACGGCTCCTCGATCGCCAACGTGGTCGCCCGCCGCCTGGTCGTGCCGCCGCACCGGGACGGGGGTCAGGCCCAGTTCGTCACCACCCCGGTGCCCGCCCCGGACAGCCACCCGCTCGCCGAACTGTTCCCCTGGGTGATCGAACGGCTGGACCAGCCGCTGACCGTGGAGGACCTGGCCCGCCAGGCGCGGATGAGCTCGCGCAACCTGGGCCGCCACTTCAGGGCGGTGACCGGTACGACCCCGCTGCAGTGGCTGCTGACTCAGCGGATCCGCCACGCCCAGGAGCTGTTGGAGACCACCGACGACAGCGTCGACACCATCGCGGCGGCGACCGGCATGGGCACCGCCACGACACTGCGCCGGCACTTCAACCGCACGGTCGGCGTTCCTCCGGACACCTACCGCCGTACGTTCCGCTCGCGGACGTCGGTCACCGCCCCGGGCCCGTGACGAGCGCTCCCGGCGACGGCCGGTCGCGGTCACGGTGCGACGGCCGGGCCTGCGCGATCATCTGACGTTCACGCCGCGGCCGACCGTACGTGACACGGACTTGATCTTGGACCGTTTTACTCGCCTGCGCTTCCTCACGATCGGGAGATGGGCGATGACGCAGGACCTGGGACGGCGGACCTTCCTGACGGCGACCGGCGCGATGGCGACGATGGCCGCGATCGGCACCCCCGCGTACGCGACGGAGGACGCCCGCGACGCGGCCACCGCCGACGAGTACGTGGACGTGCAACTGCTCAACATCACCGACCTGCACGGTTACCTGCACGGCAGCAGCGTCATCACCGGCGCGGCCGGCACCCGCTACACCGTGGGCGGCGTCGGTCACCTCGCCGCCCACCTGAACCGGCTCCGCGACGGCCACCAGAACTCGATCTTCTTCGGCCCCGGCGACATGTTCTCCGGCTGGGAGTTCGACGCCGAGAGCGTCGCCGACGAGTCCACGGTCGAGGCGCTCAACCGCATGGACTTCCGGTTCAGCTCGGCGGGCAACCACGAGTTCGACAAGTCACCGGCGTTCCTCACCGCCCACATGGAGCGCGGCATCCCGTTCCCCGAGGTCGGGTGGGACGACGAGTTCGTCGACTCGACCGGCCGCCGGTTCCGGGGCGCGAGGTTCCGCTACTACAGCGCCAACGTCGTGTGGTCCGCGACCGGCCGGACGGTCGTCCCGCCGTACAACATCGAGTGGGTGGACGCCGGCGGCGGGCGCCGCCTGCCCATCGGGTTCATCCACCTGACGGCGTTCGGGGCCGAGACGATGCCGGCGTCGTTCCAGCCGGCGCTGCGGACCCTCGACGAGGTCGAGACCGTCAACCGGTACGCCGCCCTGCTGAAGAGGCGGGGCGTCAACGCGATCATCCTCAGCATGCACGACGGGGCGGTCGCGGGCAGCGACTTCAACAGCGGTAGCGACCCCTCCGGCCCGGCGTACGACCTGGCCCACCAGGTCTCCCCGGACGTCGACGCGATCGTCACCGGGCACTGGCACTGCCGGTTCAACATGATGGTCCCCGACCCGAACGGCGTGCCGCGCCCGTTCGTCGAGGCCGGCTACAACGGCCAGCTCATCAACGAGATCAACCTGCGGCTCGACCGCCGTACGGGCAAGGTCGTCCGCGAGCTGACCGTGTCCACGAACCACGCGAACACCCAGGACGTCACGCCGAACCCGGAGCTGCAGGAGGTCGCGGACTACTGGCTCGACTTCGCCACCAAGCGGGGCCAGACCGCGATCGGCCGGGTGACCGCGCCGTTCACGCGGACCCGGAACACCGCCGGAGAGAGCACGATGGGCGACCTGGCCGCCGACTGGGCGTACTGGTCGGGGCGGCAGCCGATCGACCCGACCAACAACGGCAACGCGTACCCGAACGTGCCCGCCGACCTGGCCCTCATCGCCATCGCGCCACGCGTCGGCCAGGGCGTCGTCGGAGGCGACTTGGTCTCGACCGCGTCCGACGGCGCCGTCACGCTGGCCCAGGCGTTCAAGGCCGTCGGGTACGGCGACCCGGTCGTCACCGCGACCGTGGCGGGGCAGCAGATCCACGACACCCTGGAACAGCAGTGGACCACGGGCACGGACGGCAAGATCGTGTTCGCGCCGTTCGCGGTCTCCCGCAACGTCCGGTACACCTACGACGCGAGCGGGCCCGTCGGCGACCGGGTCGACCCGGCCGACGTGCTCATCGACGGGAAGCCCCTCGACGTCGCCCGGAAGTACCGGCTCGCGACGATGGCCTACACCTTCGTCCAGGGCGACGGGTACCCGGCGCTCGCGACGTTCGACCGGCCGGTCCGGCACCCCCGGGACTTCGAGAACTTCGTGAAGTACGTCCGCGCCCAGAAGGTACTCACCCCGGCCCCGCTCGAGCGGGTCACGGCCAAGAACGCGGCCTTCGCCCCGCGCGCCATCGAGGTCCCGGCCCCGTCCGACGAACCGCGCACCGGCAACAACCTCAACTACGGTTCATTCCACATCCCCTGCTGAGGCGAATATGCGAATGGCGGGATGACACGGCCGGCGGCCGCGTCATCCCGCCATTGAAATGGTCGCGCAGGTGGGATTCGAACCCACGACCTCCGGCTTATGAGACCGGCGGGGACGACCGAACTCCCCTACTGCGCTCCGTGCGTGACGTGCCGCTCCAGGGATTCGAACCCCGAACCTTCCGGTCCTGAACCGGACGCCTCTGCCGTTGGGCCAGAGCGGCGCGGAAATCTTTCCGTCGTCTTCAGTGTGAAGAAGTCCCGGCCGCCGCTACAACGCATTTTCGGGGGCCGGCCCGCCCTGGAGGGCGTGCGAGAAACCTGAAGCAGGCTTGACCTGCGTCGACTTGCGATCTTTCGAACACCAGTTCGAAGATGGTCTCATGCATGACGCCCGGCCACTCGACCACTACCCGTCCGGCTCCCACCGGATCGAGGCCCGCGACGCTTGGGTCTGGATCCGCCACAAGGGCGCCTGGCGCAAGGGGGCGATCCACTGCTGGTACGTCCACGGCGACACCTGGATGGCCTGGATGCAGCACGAGGATCCCACCCCCGACGTCCCGTGGTCCGCGTGGGGGCTCTACCTGTACGACGGAGTCACGATCCGCCGGCGCCACACCCCGGCCGCCACCGCCCGCATCGAGATCCCGGCGGGCCCCGACGCCCCGGACCGCATCACCGCCCGCCTCCGCGACACCGGCTACCGCGTCGAGCCGTGGCACCACCCCGCAAGCGGCACCAGGGCCCTGCTCATCGGATGAGCCCTCCTGGCGCGGCTTCGCCGGCGGATCAGTCGAAGAGCCTGTCGGCCGAACCGGCCACAGCGGCCAGCCGGACCCACTCCTGCAACTGCGCGAGGTCGGCGCACTCCTCGATCCGAAGACGCTGCTCGTCGGTGAGCGTGATCCCCCGTACGTCCAAGACGGCAAAAAGCGCCTTGATCTCGCCACGGGCCTCACCACGGGCCTCACCACGGGCCTCGCCCTCGGCGAAGTATTTCTTGGCGAAGCTGCTCTGGTACTCGTACTTTTCAGCGATCAACAGGGCCTCCAGGTAACTGCGTGCATGCTCGGTCTGTAGCGCCGCGAGTACGACGTCAGCGTACAGCCGGGAGCGTTCGCCGTCGACGTCGTACAGGACACCCTTGTAAAGGGCATCGAGGACATCGAACCTTTTTGAACCGTGCACCACTGCCGACAATACGGCCAATTCGGGCAGGTTATCGGCTTCGTCGGCATCCGTTACCGCAGGGATCGAATCGGGCCCCAGCACCAACGGACTCAGGGCCCATCATTATTTTTATCGTCCCGGCAGCAACACGGCCTGTCCCGTTTGGGGGGTGGGAGGGGGGTACGACCCGAGTCATGCCGAACGATCCGGACGGGAGTATGCGGGACGGCGTGCGGGCGTGGGGGAGGCCGGGATGCCGCTGTTGATCGGCACGTCCGGGTGGCAGTACAAGCACTGGCGCGACGTCCTCTATCCGACCGGGATGCCACAGCGCGTCTGGCTGGAGCGGTACACCGAGTGCTTCGACACGGTGGAGAACAACAACGCCTTCTACCGGCTGCCCAGCCGGGAGGTCTTCGCCGGGTGGCGGGAGCGGACGCCGCCGGGGTTCGTGATGGCGGTCAAGGCCAGCCGCTACCTCACTCACATCAAGCGCCTCAAGGACCCGGAAGAACCGGTGGACCGGCTGATGAACGCCGCGGGCGGCCTGGGCGACAAGCTCGGCCCGGTCCTCGTTCAGCTACCGCCCACCCTCCAGGTCGACGTCGAACGCCTGACGCGGACCCTGCGCCGTTTCCCGGCGGGCGTACGGGTCGCGGTCGAGCCCCGGCACCCGTCCTGGTGGACCGACGAGGTGCGCGAACTGCTGATCCGGTACGGGGCCGCGCTGTGCTGGGCCGACCGGCTCGGCCGGCCGTTGACGCCGCTGTGGCGGACCGCCGGCTGGGGCTACCTGCGGTTCCACGAGGGCGCGGCGACGCCCTGGCCGGAGTACGGCGACCAGGCGCTGCGCTCCTGGGCGCGGCGGCTCGCCGAGACCTGGGACGACGGGCAGGACGTGTACGTCTACTTCAACAACGATCCCGGCGGCGCGGCCGTACGGGACGCCGGACGGTTCGCCGAGTTCGCCCGCGCGGCCGGTCGCAGCGTGACCCGCACGCCCGCGCTGGCCGCGCACTGACGAGCCCGTCTCACCGCCACGCCCACCCGGCGGCGACGGCGCGCCTCACCAGGTGACGGGCAGCGCGGACACGCCGCCGGTGAGGCGGTCCATACGCCACGGCAGCCGGTCGCGCGGCACCGCCAGGCGCAGGTCCGGGAACCGCTGGAACAGCGAGCCGAAGACGGCCCGCAGTTCGACGCGGGCCAGGTTCGCGCCCAGGCAGTACCGGATGGCGTACCCGAATCCGAGGTGAGGCTGCGGGTCGCGGCCGATGTCGAAGCGTTCGGCGTCGGCGAAGACGGTCTCGTCCCGGTTGGCGGCCGCGGTCATGATGACGCAGAGCTCGCCCGCCCTGATCCGCACACCGTCGACCTCGACGTCCTCGCGGGCGTACCGGGCGAGGCCGTGGTCGTTCGGCACGGCGACGCGCATGATCTCCTCGACCGTCGCGGAGACCCGTGCCGGATCATCTCGCAGCGCCGCGGCCTGCGCGGGGTCGGCCAGCAGGAGAAGGACTCCGTGGTCGATGCGGTTGACCGTCGTCTCGTGCCCGGCGAACAGCAGCCCGCCCGCCATGGTCGCGATCTCGTCGGCGGGCAGGTCGGCCCCGGCCAGGTCGGAGTAGACGTCCTCCCCCGGGTGGTCCCGCTTGGCCATGACGATCCCGTGGGAGTACTCCTCCATGGCCGTACGGGCGGCGGCGGACCGGTCCAGGTCGGTGAGGTCGGTCATCTCCTCGGCGATCGCCCGGAAGTGGTCACGGTCGGCGAGGGGTACGCCGAGGAGCTCGCAGATCACCTGGATGGGCAGCGGCACCGACAGCGACGCGTGCAGGTCGACCGGTGGGCCCTGCTCCTCCATCCGGTCGAGCAGGCCGTCGACCAGCTCCTGGACGTGCCCGGACAGCGCCTGCATCCGGCGCGCGGAGAACGCCGGCGCGAGCAGCCGGCGCATGCGGTCGTGCACGTCCTTCTCGGTGGCGAACTCCCCCGTCGGGCCGCCGGTGAGGGCGGAGTTGGAGAGCCGGGCGGCGTTGTCGGGGTCGGGGTGGGAGCGGCCGAAGCGCTCGTCGGCGAAGATCGCTCTGGCCTGTTCGTACCCGGTGACGAGCCAGGCCTCGTCGCCGGTCCGGGTGCGGATCCGGGCGATCGGCTCCTCGGCGCGCAACGTGGCGTACGTCGTGGAGATCCCCAGCACGTCGGTGCGCTCGAACGGCAGTCGCGGCAGGTCGGCCATGAGGCGAACGTCCTCTCCCCGAGAGTTCAGTCAACCTCCACGCTTTCACCCGTCATATCACTCGTCAATGCGCACGAAGTGGGAGAAGTCGGCCTTGCCGGCTACGGCCGATGCCCTCGCTGGTCAAGACGTCCACGCGGGGTCGCGGCCGGCGAGGCCGAGTGCCCGGTCGAGCAGCGGAGCCGTCTCGGACACCGCCACCTCCGGACCGATCGCACCGTACCGCCGGGCCATCTCGGCCATCGCAGACGCCTGGCCGAACAGCGCGCGTGCCAGTTCGTCGTCGACCGGGACCTTCTGGCCGGTCGCCGCGGCGAGGTCCCAGGCGTGCAGCAGGAGCTCCGCGAACATCATCCCGCCGATCACCGAAGCGGGCATCGCCCCCGAGACGGAGAGCCCGGTCTCGCCCTCCCAGGCGGCCTGCTCGGACCAGGCCGCGGCGGCCGCCCGCACGCTCACGGCGTACCGGGCGGCCCAGTCGGGTTCGGCGGTGAAGTCGTGGTCCTCCGCCGGGGACTCGGGGAGCGGCGTCTTGTGCGCGGCCGCCTCGAAGCGGGACCCCGTCCAGGAGATCAGATGGTTCAGCAGGGTGCGGACGTCGTACTCGGTGCACGGGGTCGGCAGGCTGAACAGATCGGGACCGATCCCCTGGACGACCGCGATCGGCACTTCCGCGGCGCGCGTCATGAGCGGACGCAGTTCCATTGATGTCTCCGTGAGTCGTCTGGTGGCAGGGCTATAGACCGTAGGCCGGGCGGGGCCGCCGGTCTTGAAGAAATGCGACACTGAGCCGTATGGCCGACGCCGCTCCCGACAGCCTGCGGGCCATCCTGAACCGCGCGGCGGCGCGGGAGCGCTTCCAGGTCGCCCACCGGGAACCGGCGGCGGATCTCGCCTGGCTCGCCGACTACCACTGGATCCTGCACTGGGATCTCGGCGAAGGGGGATCCCACCGGCAGCGGGTCCTCACCCATCCATCCGTGCACATGACCTTCCTCAGCGACGGGCAGGCCCGGGTGGTCGGCGTCGTGCGCGGGGTGTTCGCCGAGACCATCGAAGGTCGCGGCCGGGTGATCGGCGTACGCTTCCGGCCCGGTGGCCTCCGGCCCTTCCTCGACGCGCAGATGTCCACGATCACCGACCGGCGGGTTCCGGTCGAGGAGATCTTCGGCCGGCGAGCCCGCACCGTCGCCGACGCGATCATCGCCACGCCGGACCCCGGGGACGCGATCCTTCTGGTGGAGGACCTCCTCCGTTCCGGCGCGCCGGGGAGACCGGACCCGCGGGTCCTCGAGGTGTCCGCCATCGTGGACCGGATCGCCGCCGACCCGGCGCTGAGCAGGGTGGACAGGCTGGCGGCCGCGGTCGGGGTCGGGACGCGCCGCCTCCAGCGGCTGTTCGCCGACTACGTGGGGGTGGGCCCCAAGTGGGTGATCCGCCGATGCCGGATGCAGGACGCCGCGGACCGGGCGGCCGGCGGCGCGGACGTCGACTGGGCGGCCCTGGCCGCGGATCTGGGCTACGCCGACCAGGCGCATTTCATCCGGGACTTCTCCGCCACGATCGGCATGCCTCCGGCGAGGTACGCGCGGCAGGACGCGCGGTGACGCCCGGCCACACCCCGCCGAACCGCCCGACCGGCGGCCGTACGCAGGCATGATCGTCTTAGCCTGTGGACGCCGTGACCGGCTTGTAACCGTTTCACGTAGCATTTGAGGGACGACGACGCCCGGCAGAAGGACTGTTCCCAGGTGAGCTCCGCTACTGAACCCCTGCGCGCGCTGCTGTTGGAGAGCATTCACTCCGACGCTGTCGCCTCCCTCGAGAAGAACGGCTACGCCGTCGAGTTGCTGGATCGCGCCCTCGACGAGGACGAGCTGATCGCTCGTGTCGCGGGCGTGCACATTCTCGGCATCCGATCGAAGACGACGATCACCGACGCGGTGCTCGCCGCCGCGACGGACCTGCTCGCGGTCGGCGCGTTCTGCATCGGGACCAACCAGATCGACCTGTCCGCCGCCGCGCAGCGCGGCGTCGCGGTGTTCAACGCGCCGTTCTCCAACACGCGCAGCGTCGTCGAGCTGGTGGTCGCCGAGCTCATCGCGCTGACCCGCCGGCTAATGGAGAAGAACTCCTCGATGCACGCCGGCGTCTGGGACAAGTCGGCCGAGGGCGCCCACGAGGTCCGGGGCCGGCGGCTCGGCATCGTCGGCTACGGCAACATCGGCAGCCAGTTGTCGGTGCTGGCCGAGAGCCTGGGCATGAGCGTGTTCTTCTACGACACGGCCGACAAGCTCGCGCTGGGCAACGCCCGCCGGTGCGCGAGCATGGAGGAGCTGCTGGCCGTCTCCGACGTCGTGACCCTGCACGTCGACGGCCGGCCCGGCAACAGCGGCCTGTTCGGTGAGGCGGAGTTCGCCCGGATGCGTCCCGGCAGCCTGTTCCTGAACCTCTCCCGCGGGTTCGTCGTCGACCACGGCGCGCTCCGTGAGCACATCGAGTCGGGCCACCTGGCCGGCGCGGCGATCGACGTCTTCCCGCAGGAGCCCAAGGGCCGCGGCGACGAGTTCGTCTCGGAGCTGCGGGGGCTGCCCAACGTCATCATCACGCCGCACATCGGCGGCTCGACCGAAGAGGCGCAGCAGGACATCGGCCAGTTCGTCGCCGGGAAGCTGCAGGACTTCGTGGCCACGGGCAACACCGCGCTCAGCGTGAACCTCCCGGCCGTGTCGCTGCCCGCCCCGGCCGCCGGCCACCGCCTGACGCACCTGCACCGCAACACCCCGGGCGTGCTGGCCACGATCAACGGCATCCTCGCCGACCACGACGTGAACATCGAGGGCCAGCTGCTCGGCACGCGCGGTGAGATCGGCTATGTGATCACCGACATCGGCACCCAGTACACGACCGACGTGCTGGAGCAGCTTCGCGCGCTGCCGAACACCGTCCGGCTGCGCCTGCTGTCCTGACCACCCGCCCGCCGCTCGTACGCTCCCCCGCCGGGCGGGCGTACGAGCGGCGCGTGCTCACGCGACGTTGAGCTCCGGCTCGGACTCGATCTCGGCCTCCTCCGCCGCGACCGCCGCGCCGACCTCGCGGCTGGACACGGCGATCCGCACGGCGAGGTGGTAGACGGCGAGGGAGAACACCGCGACCGTCAGGATGTCCACCCACTCGGGCAGCACCTTGACGCCGCCGTAGCGGCCCAGGAACCCGATGAGGATCATGCCGCCCAGCCACGGCCAGACCCACATGGCCGCGGCCCACTTCAACGAGGCACGCTCGTCCCTCGGGGTCCTCGCCCGGGTCGCCGCGAAGATCACCAGGCCGAACAGGATGGCGATCCCGAGTTTCCACTCCGCCTGGAAACTCGACCAGTAGATGATCAGGTTCGAGGAGACGAAGGCGAGGGGCGCCAGCACGCGGTGCGCGGGGAGGCGGTACGGGCGGTTCCGCTCCGGATCGCGCAGCCGCAGGGCGCGCAGGGCGATCGGCCCGAACGCGTACATGATCGCGGTCGCCGAGGTGACGAGGCCGACCAGGGAGTGCCAGCTCGGGAACGGCAGGAACGCGATCTCCCCGACGACGAAGGCGATGACGACCGAGACGATCGGCACGCCCTTCGGGCTGACCTTGGCCACCACGCGCGGCACCGACCTCTCCCGGCCCAGCGCGTACGAGAGCCGGGACGACGCGGCGACGTACACCAGACCGGTCCCCGCCGGTGAGATCACCGCGTCCGCGTAGAGCAGCGCCGCCAGCCAGGCGGCACCGGCCCCGATGGCGAGCGTGGCGTACGGGCCGAAGTCGCCCTTGCCCACCGGGTTCGCCCAGCCGTGCGCGATGTGGGCGGGGTTGAGGGCGCCGATGAACGCGACCTCGAGCAGGATGTAGACGACCGTGCCGATCGCGGTGGCCGTGATCACCGCGCGCGAGACGTCCTGCTGCGGCTTCCTGGCCTCTCCGGCGAGCTGGATCGCCTGCTCGAACCCCTGGAGGGCGAAGACGACGCCGGCCGGCAGCGCGGCGAACACGCCGTGCGCCCCGAAGGGCATGAACCCGCCGCCCGCCGTGAAGTTGGACGCGTGGAAGGTCAGCAGCAGGAGGACGACCACGGTGAGCAGCGGAATCGCCGTCTTCCAGATCACGGTGATCCCGTTGGAGTCGGCGAGGAGCTTGACGCCGACGATGTTGATGACCGTGAACAGCAGCATGAACACCGTCGCCACCAGCAGGCCGACGCCGGTCAGCGTCCCGTCGGTGTGCAGCATCGTGATGTGGTGCCGCACCCACCCGATGTGGTCGGAGTAGGACAGCGTCGCCTCGACCTCGATCGGGGCGATCGTGACCGCCTGTATCCAGGCCATCCAGCCCGCCGCGAAGCCGACCAGCGGGCCGAACGCGAAGCTCGGGAACCGGGCCGTGCCACCGGCGATGGGATAGGCCGCGCCGAGCTCGGCGTGCACCAGGGCGAGGATCGCCAGCATCACGGCGGCGAGGAGCCAGGACACCAGCGAGGCCGGTCCGGCGATCGTCGCGGCCGTCAGCGCGCCGAGCAGCCAGCCGGAGCCGATGATCGATCCGAGCGACACGAACATCAGTCCCCAGAAACCGACGTCGCGCCGTAGGCGTCGTCCCGAATCGGCGGATCCGGTCGTGCTCTGCGCCATGGAGCCCCCCTCGAGAGCAGTACTACGGCCACCCGACGGCGGCGAAGGGCCCCTCTCCCCACATGCCGGACGAACCGTTGACTTTGCGGCGCTAATCGACATTAAGGATGGGCCGTAATGCAGGTCATCGCCGGAGGAAGGCTAATTCGATACGGCCTCGATCGCAATGAGCGACAGTACATTCACGTGGCGTGAGGAGATTCTGAGAGTGATGTTACGGAAGCGGCGGCTCCTCGATCCGGGAGCCACGCCCTCCCCGTGAGCCGGGCGGCCGACCGGACCGGCATGGACGACGGCCGGGCCGGTCCTGAGACAATGACTTATGGGTCTGATCACGACTGTCGGTCTCGTCCTGCATCCCGAACGCAACTGCAGGGGGGTCATCGACACCATCACCGGCTGGGCGCGCGACCGGAAGGCCCAGGTCCTGGGTGTGCCCGGCGAGGTCGCCCGCATCGACGGCGACGTCGAGCCGGTGGAGCCGGACGCCCTGGCCGGCCGCGCCGAGCTGATCGTCAGCCTCGGCGGTGACGGCACGATGCTGCGCGCCATGCGGCTGAGCTACCCGCAGCGGACCCCGGTCCTCGGCGTCAACCTCGGCCGCCTCGGCTTCCTCGCCGAGATCGACATTCCGGACCTGAGCGCGGCGCTCTGCGCGATCGACGAGCACCGCTTCACCGTGGAGCCGCGGACCGGGCTCCGGGCGACCGCGAACGGCATCGACGCGCTGGCGTTCAACGACATCGACCTGGCCCGCGTCCCCGGGGACGGGATCCCCGTGGTCGAGCTGTGCGTCGAGGGCAACCCCTTCGTCCGGTACGCCGCCGACGCCGTCGTCGTCGCGACGCCGACCGGCTCCACGGCCTACAACTTCTCCGCCGGCGGCCCGATCGTCTCGCCCAGTGCCGAGGGACTGCTCGTCACGCCGGTCGCGCCGCACTCCGCTTTCAACCGCGCGCTGTTCCTGTCCCCGCAGGAGAAGCTCGCGCTGCGGATCCTGCCGACCAGCGGCGCCGTCGCCGTCGAGGCCGACGGCCGGCTCATCGGCCGGCTCGCGCCCGGCGACGTCCTGGACCTGACGGCGCTGCCCGGCGCGGCCGGCGTCGTACGACT
Organism: Actinoallomurus liliacearum; assembly: GCF_039542035.1. Taxonomy (NCBI): domain Bacteria; kingdom Bacillati; phylum Actinomycetota; class Actinomycetes; order Streptosporangiales; family Thermomonosporaceae; genus Actinoallomurus; species Actinoallomurus liliacearum. The sequence goes on along the minus strand of NZ_BAABHJ010000003.1, from coordinate 33,898 downwards.
CGGGCAGACGACCTTCTACCAGCGCGCGCAACGCCGCCTGCGGCTGATGGGCTCGGCCGAGGCGGACGGCGACTGAGCCCCGCCGTCCCGGCCTCAGACGGTCGGTACGGTGAGCCGACCGGTGCGCAGGAGCCCGGTCGCCATCACGGACGCCTCCCGCACCTGGGCGGTCAGCCACTCTCGCCGCCGTTCGAACCGGGAGGCCGGGACCGAGACGGTGAAGGCCCCCGCCGGATGGCCGGTCTCGTCGAAGAACGGCGCGGCCACGCAGCAGACCCCCGGGCTGAACTCCTCCAGGTCGAGGGCGTACCGCTGCCGCCGAATCTTCGCCAGCTCGGCGAGGAACGCGTCGTGGTCGACGATCGTCCGGGGCGTGACCGGCGTCAGGTCCACCCCGTCGAACAGGGCCGTCACGTGGTCGCGCGGCAGGAAGGCCAGCACCGCCTTCGAACCCGCCCGCGCGTGCATGAGCTCGCTGTAGCCCACGTCCAGGGCGGCGGGCCGGACGGCGTCCGGGTCGGAGAGATAGTGCTGGAGGATGAGGCTGCCGTGGTACCACCCGGAGACGTACGAGGTCTCCCGGGTCTTGGTGTGCAGGCGGGTGAGGATCACGGAGAGCTCGGGGGACGGGGCTGAGCGCCGCCGCAGGTGCCGGCCCAGTGACGCGGCGCGCGGGCCGACGTCGTAGCGCCCTCCGGGCAGCCTGACGAGGTGCCCGCTCTCGAGCAGCGTGCGCAGCAGGTGGTAGCAGGTCCCGAGCTTCAGTCCGAGCATGCGGCTCAGCACCTTGGCGGTGGCGGTGCCGTCGGCGGTCGCCACCGCCTCGAGCAGGACGAGGCCCCGCTCGAGGGTGCGCAGCGTCGTACGACCGGGCTCCGCGACCGGCTTACCGTCCGTGCCCTGTTCCCGTTCCGGCATGGCCCTCCCCCGTGTTCCGGCCGTCGACGTCCGATCGTCGTCCGACCAGCATGCGGCCGAATTTCGACTATGTGAAATCCGGGGCGCCGAGACGGGAGCCCGCCGATCAGCGACCTTTAGCCTCGGCATCTCCGAACCGCATGACAGGAGCGTCGATGATCCGTCGCTGGAGCCCAGACGGCCTCGCGCCGCCGATCGGGCAGTACAGCCACCTGGCCGCCGTGCCGGCCGACCACGAGCTGGTGTTCGTCTCCGGCCAGGTGGGAGTGGCCGAAGACGGCACTCTCGCCGGTCCGGATGCCCGGTCGCAGACCCGGCAGGCGTTCGCGAACATCGGACGGCTGCTCGACTCCCTCGGCGCCGGTCCCGAGCACCTGGTGAAGCTGCTGACGTTCGTGGCCGGGACCGAGCACCTCGAGGGAAGCCGGCTCGCGCGGGAGGAGGTCCTGAGCGCCTGGTATCCCGACGGCGACTGGCCCGCCCACTCGCTCATGGTCGTCGCCGCGCTCGCCCGGCCGGACCTGACGGTCGAGATCGAGGCCGTCGTCGCGCCGCCCCGGCGCTGAGAACGACGCGGCACCCGCGAGCCCCGGCCCGAGCGCCCCGCAGGACCCCCGGCCGGAGCACCCCGTAGAGCCCGGTCTGAGCGTCCCGTAGGCCCCGGCCTGAACACCCTGCAGGGCGCCGGTCCGAGCGCCGCGCGGACCGTTCGTCTGAACGGCCCGCGCGGCGCCGCCGGGGTCAGCGCGGCGGGGCCCAGCCCGGGGTCCAGAGGCGTGCCCCGTCGCGGTCGCGCAGCCGCCGCAGGAAGGACAGCACGCCGGGAGTGCCCATCCCCCAGCTGCCGCTGGCCCCTTCGAGGGTGTTGTCGGGGAAGACGGGGTGTTCCGGATCTCCGCCGCTCCGGGTCAGCATGAGCTCGACGATGCGCTCGGCGCCCCGCCAGAACTCCTCCTCCCCGGTCGCCAGCGCGACGTCGAGGAGCATCTCGCCGATGCCGGCCAGCCCGCAGCACTGCGACACCACCCACGCCTGGGGCGCGATCCCCAGGCAGGCGCGGGCGCCCGCCCTGGCGGTCTCGAGGTACCACTCTTCGTCGTACGCCCGCGCGGCGTGCACCAGCGCCGTGACGATGCCGGAGAGTCCCTGGCACCAGGAGGCGCCCATGGGCCGGGCCGCGGGCTCCCGCAGCACCCGGGCGAGGGCTGCGGCCTCGCCGGCGAGCGCGTCCAGCCGCCGCCGGGCCGCCGCGCCGGCTCCAGGGTCGCCGGTGGCCCGGTGGTAGGCGAGCAGGAACGCGGCGATGCCCGCCGCGCCGTGGGCGAAGCCGGACTCGGTGGCCACGCCCGTACCGGGCTGGGCGGGCGCCACCGCGTCCTGCGTGTCGCGTACCTCCCCGGCCAGCAGCCGCCGCGCGCATTCGGCGGCGACCGCGCGGTGGTCCGGACAGGGATCCAGCTCCGCCAGGAGCAGGTGACCGGCGCCGACACCGGCCAGGCCGTGCACGTGGTCGCCGCGCTCCCCGTCACCGAGTTCGATCGGATCGGCGGCGGGGACATCCGCCCCCAGCATCCGCCGCGCCGTGCTCAGGAACAGCTCGGTGCCGGTCCGGCCGAAGAACAGCGCCGAGGGCAGCCGCGTCGGCGGGATCACCTCGGCGGTCCAGCGGGCCAGGTCGCCCGCCACGGCCTCGGTGTCCGGGTGGTGCAGCAGCTCCATCCCGAGGCCGGCCGACCCTCCGTACACGTGCGTCACCGGAGGCGCGGACCGCCGCGGGTCCGCCGGGCCCGCCATCGTCTTCTCGGCGAACCGGACGCACTCGTCCCTCGTGTGCGCGATGACCGCGTCGAGCAGGTCGGGGGTGAACCGTGGCGGTACGACCCGCGCCGCCCCGGCGGTCACCCGTCCCGTACGGTGGCGTCCGTGCCGGATGTCGGCCGCCGCGGCGGTGCGCTCGGCGGGGTCGAGGCTGAGCAGCCGGGGGATCAGTCCCCGGACACCGGTCGTGACGCCCGGGAACAGCGCCGCCAGGCTCATCAGGGTGCGCTCGAGGTTGCGCGCCGGGTCGGAGTCGACGCCGATCGGGTGCATGCCGGTGGCCGCGAAGAAGAGCACGCCGCCGAGGGCGAAGTAGTCGTCCGCCGGTTCGGACGGGCGGCCGGTGTGCTGGTCCGGCACGCTGTAGCCCGGAGTCCAGCCGGGGATCTGGAAACCGTCGTACCTGCTGTTGCCGAAGTCGACGAGCGTGCAGCGGAGGTCGTCGTCCAGCACGACGTTCTTCGGGGACAGGTCGCGTACGACGACGCCCCGGGCGTGCACGGCGTCGAGGAGACCGACGAGCTGCGTGGCGAGGACGGCCAGGTCACGGCCGGCGCCGCGCGGGTCGTCGGCGAAGAGCCCGTGCTCGTTGACGAAGCGGTTGAGGTCGCGGCTCCCCTCCTCGGTGATCACGAGGAACTCGTCCTCGCCGTGCCGGAAGTGGTCGATCAGGCCGGGGACGCCGTCGACTCCGGCGAGTGCCTGCAGGATGCGGCGTTCGTTGCGGATCTGCAGCCGCAGGTCCATGCCGTCGGCGTTCTCCCCGACGTACGCGCGGGCCTCCTTGACCACCACGCGGTGGCCCGAGGTGGTGTCCTCGGCCCGGTAGACGTTGCCGCGTGCGCCGCGGACCACGCCGGACGTGAGCCGGTAACGGCCGCCGAGCGTCGGCACGCCCTCGGACGGACCGTTCCCATCCCCCGGCACACCGTCGCCGCTCTCCGGCGAGACGGCGGTCTCCCCACCCGGCCGTCCCGAGCCATCGGCCCGTCCCGGATCATCGGTCTTCCCGTCGGGCCGTCGGGAGCCGCCGGGTTCGGCGGCCGAGCCCGGCGTCACCTGCCGGAACGGGTCGGACGCCCAGGGCGGGCAGCGGAACTCCGGACCGGCCGCGCCGGGCAGGAACTCGCCGTCGGGACCGATCAGCACGAGCTCCCAGTCGCCGTTCTCGTCCACGCGGTACTGCGGGACGAACGGCCCGTACCGGTAGTAGACGGGCGCACTCCGGTGCACCCGGCGATCGCTGGGCACCCGAGGCGCGGCGTACCCGGCGAGCGCCGCCGCGAGCACCCGCCCGACCTTCACCACGCGGTCCTGCGGCGGGTAGACCGTCACGGCCTTGCCGACCGCCCCCGGATCGACGTCACCGGAGTTCAGCTCGCGCAGCACCGAGGTGGATCGCGCCACCTTGAAGTCGCAGTCGAGGTGGAACAGCAGCGGGAGGATCCGGTCGAGCGTCGCCACCAGGGTGCCGGGACGCGCGGACACGTGGAGTTTCCAGCCCTGCGCGGGCAGGTCCAGGCCGGGCCGGTGCACGCTGACCCACGTGTCGTCCACATAGACCTCGCGGCCCTCACTCTCCGCTATTTCAGCGACCCTCTCCGCCATGTCCTCGGTGCGATCTGAGACAGCGGCGTCCATAGAGTTCCTCCACGCGAGTACTCGATACGCATTCACCGCGATATGTCAGCGAGAAAGGCCATCGGGGCACGCCGACGGCCTTTCTCTCACCACTCCTCCGGAAGCGCTCCGTCCCGGCGTCCGTGGTCGGCGCCGGACCGGGAGAAAGCCCGGACCGGCGCCCGCTCAGACGGTCACTTGATGGACGGGCAGCAGGGGAAGGTGCTGCAGACGGTGCGCTTGCAGGTGTTGACGCAGGCCTGCGGGCCGTGCAGCAGCTCCATCAGCTCGCCTTCGAAGTCGATGACGAGGTCCTCGGCCTCGAGCACACCTGCGTCGCGGGGTTCGAGCGTGAGTGCGGGCATAACGGACTCCTTTCTCGGCCGGCGCCTTGTGGGCGGGCCGCAACCGATTCGCGGGACACGACCGTCCTGGTGTGGAGAATGTGCCCCGGGCCCATCGATGACGAGGACGGGAGCGCGGGAAACGACGTCCTCGCCATGATCAACCTCCAGCATTATCAGTACGATCTTGGACGCTGTCCAGGTTGCGATGACGGTTTTATTTGCGTCCCATATGGGCTCCGGTCAACGACCCGAAATTCCGGTCGTTGACGCCATTGCCTTCTCCTGAGGAGAAGGCATAATGGCTTGGCGTGAATCTTCTACCAACCAAGTCGGGATTGTGAAGATTATTTACATCCCCTCGGCGGTCACCTAGCTTGGGTAGTCATGATCACTACGGGTCGCGTCCGGTGAGATTCCGGCGGAGGAACCGGACCACGGCTCCCGCCGCCGACCAGTCGGGTCTCGCGCTGCGCTACTGGGAGATCCACGACGATCGGTTCAGGTCCGCGGGCCTGGTCACGATGGCACGCAGGCTGCCCACCCTGACCGGCGCCGCCCTGCGCCTGGCCTGGCAGGCCGACCGGCTGGACACGCTCGCCGCGCTCGGCCTGAACCTCATCGCCGGGGTGTTCACCGCGTTCGGACTCCTCGCGACGACCGGCGTCCTGCAGTCGCTGTTCGCCGGCGGCCCCAGCGCCGCCCGCGTGCGCGCCGCGCTCCCGGCACTGATCCTCGTCGCCGCCGCGACCGCGGTCCGCGCCGGGCTGCTCGCGGCCGCCGGCTGGGCACAACTGCGGCTCAAGCCGCGCGTGGAACGGCTGGCCGAGACGCGTCTGTTCCGGCTGACGACACGGGTCGAGCTCAGCGCGTTCGACGACGACGAGTTCCACAACGCGATGCAGCGGGCACGGGACAGTGGCGTGCCCGACTCGGTGACCGTCGTCGAGATGACGGTGAACGTCCTCACCGGCGCGGTGGGCGTCGTCGCGGCCGCCGCGACCCTCGGCGTGCTGCACCCGGTGCTGATGCCGCTGCTGCTGATCACGGCCCTGCCGGACGGGTGGGCGGCCCTGCGCGCCGCCCGCATGCGCTACCTGGCCTTCCGCAGGATGTCCCGGGCCCGGCGCCGCAAGTACATGCTCTCGGACCTCATGGCCGAGCGGCCGCCGGCCGCCGAGGTACGCGCGTTCGGCCTGCGCTCCTTCCTCCTCGGGGAGTACGACCGGATCGCCGACGCGGAACAGCGGGTCGAACTCGACGTCGCCCGGCAGCAGACCGCCACCAGGGTCGCCGGCGACCTCCTGACCGGCACCACCACCGGCCTGGTCTACGCGGCACTCGGCGGCCTGCTCGCCGCGGGGATCATCCCGCTCGCCGTCACGGGAACGGCCGTGCTCGCCATCCGGGCCGGCCAGTCCTCCCTCGCCGCCCTGATGCAGGCGCTCAACAAGCTGTACGAGGCCGGCCTGTACTTCGGCGACTACCTCGACTTCTGCGCGATGGCCCGCGAACGCGTCCCCGCCCGGCGCGCGCCGACGGCCCCGGAGTCCTTCGGCCGCATCACCGCGGAGCGGCTGAGCTTCACGTACCCGGGCGCCGGCACCCCCGCCCTGTGCGACGTCGACCTGACGATCCGCCGGGGCCAGGTGATCGCGCTGGTCGGGGAGAACGGCTCCGGCAAGACCACCCTCGCCAAGCTCCTCGCCGGTCTGTACGCACCCGACTCCGGCACGGTCCGGTGGGACGACACCGACATCTCCGCGATCGACGGCGACACCCTCCGTGAGCGCATCGCGGTGATCGCCCAGGACCACACGCGATGGCCGCTCACCGTGCGGGACAACATCCTCATGGGCCGTGCGCCCGAGGAGGACCGGCTGGCCGACGCCACCCGGGCCGCGGGCGCCGACCAGGTCGTCGCCCGGTTGCCCCAGGGGTACGACACTCTGCTCGACCGCAGGTTCGAGGGCGGTCACGAGCTGTCCGGCGGGCAGTGGCAGCGGATCGCGACGGCCCGTGGCTTCTACCGTGACGCGCCTTTGATGATCTTCGACGAGCCCACCTCCGCGCTCGACGCGCGCGCCGAGCACGCCCTGTTCGAGCGCATCCGTGACCACGCGCAGGACCGCACGGTCGTCCTGATCACGCACCGCCTCGCGAGCGTCCGCTACGCCGACCACATCTATGTCCTCGACGCCGGCCGGGTCACCGAGCACGGCACGCACGCCGAGCTCATACGCGAGGAAGGGCTGTACGCCCAACTCTACGAACTGCAGGCGGCCGCCTACCGGGCCGCACCCGACCTCCAACCGGGCTGACCTGCGCCCGAGCCGACCTGCGTGCGGGCCGGTCTGTGTCCGGGCCGACCCTGCGGCGGGACCGACCTGCGGCCGGGGGCCGCCGCCCGCGCCGCTCCCGCCGTACGCCGCTGCGCTGCGGATATCCTCGCCGTGTGGTGGCGACGCAGACCGGCGGCGGTTCGATCGACAAGGCGCTCACGGTGCTGGAGGCACTGGCCGAGCACAGCCGGGTGACCGACATCGCGGCCGGTACCGGGCTGCCCAAGTCGACCGTGCACCGCATCCTCCAGTCCCTCGTCGGCTGGGGGTTCGCCCGCGCCGACGGCAACGGCGGCTACCTCCCGGGTCCGCGCATCCTCACCCTGGCGGGCAAGGTGATGAGCCGGTTCGACCCGGCGCAGCACGCCGACGCGGCCCTGCAGGCGCTGCGCGACCGTACGGGCTGCACCGTGCACTTCGCGATCCGCAGCGGCGACGAGGCGGTGTACGTCCGCAAGCTCGAGGGCCTGCGGCCGTACCAGATGGGCTCGCGGGTCGGCATGAGCCTGCGCCTGCACTCCACCTCGATCGGCAAGGCGATCCTCGCGCAACTGTCCGACCAGGAGGTCGCCGCGATCACGTCGCGGACCGGGCTGGAGCCGCGCGCCCAGCACACGATCACGGACGTCGACGCACTGGTCGCACACCTGGCCGAGGTGCGTCGTCGCGGCCACGCCGTCGACGACGAGGAGAACGAGCGGGGCATCCGCTGCGTGGGGGCACCGGTGTTCGACCACACCGGCGCGGTGCTGGGCGGCATCTCGGTGTCCGGGCTCGCGTTCGAGATCGACGTGCGGGACGCGACCCTGACCGCCGAGGTGGTGGCCGCGGCACGGGACGTCTCGCTGGCCATGGGCGCCCCGCCCGAACGCGTGCCCGCGCCCGCGTCCACCTGACCGGCGCACCGGCGGTCCCACCGGCCCGCGCACTCGGACACCGGTCCGATCCGGCCCGCGCGCCCAGATACCGGTCCGCCCCGGCCCGAGCGCCCAGATACCGGTCCGACCCGGCTCATGCGGATCGGCCCCCGACCTCACCCGCCCCTCGGCTCGACCGGCACACCGACCGCCCCCGCCTGCGGGCCCGGGCCCGACCGGCGCGCATCGGCGCGCGAGGTGCGGCCCGGGGTCAGCCGGCCGCGAGGAGGCGCTCGATCTCGTCGGCCGTGGCGACCCGGCCGGTACCGCCCTGGCCGCCGAGGCAGATCGAGGCGGCCGCCGCGCCGCCGCGTACGGCCGCCACGAGGGACGCGCCGCGCGCGAGCCGCGCCGTGAGCGCGCCGCCGAACGCGTCTCCCGCGCCGGTGGCGTCGACGATCTCCGGGGCCGGTACGGCGGGCAGCCATCGGCGGTCCGCTCCGCTCGCGAGGTGGACGCCGTCGGCTCCGCAGGTGACCGCGGCGGCGGCCGCCCCCAGTTCGAGGCAGGCCTCGGCGGCCTCTTCGGGGTCGGTGGTGTCCAGCAGGGCGGAGGTGTCGGCGGGGCAGGACGGCAGGACCAGCGCGGCCCGGGGCGCGACCTCCGCCAGGACCGCTCGGGCGTCGCCCGGCGTCGTCAGGCGACCCCGGAAGTTGGGGTCGTACACCACCGTGCCGCGGGCCTTCTCGGCCGCGTGCACGACGGCGGCGGCGCAGGAGTCCGACAGCGCCGCGGTGATACCGCTCAGCAGGACCGCCCCGGCCTCCGCGACCGGTGCGCGGTCCACGTCGGCCGGGCTCAGCCGGGACGCGGCGCTGGCCGCGCGCAGGTAGGCGAAGGCGCGCGTGCCCAGCGGATCGGCGCCGACGACGTACGCCCCGGTGTGCCCCGGTCCGCGCTCCATCCAGCGGGTGTCGACGCCGCGCCGGGCGGCGAAGTCCACGAGCCGGTCGCCGAACTCGTCCTCGCCGACGCGCGTGACCAGGGCGACGTGGGCGCCGGCGGCCGCCGCGGCGACCGCCGTGTTGAGCGCGTCGCCGGAAAAGGAGAGCCGGAAGGTCTCCGCGCGGGTCAGCGGGTCGGCCGCCGAGAACTCCACCAGCGGCTCGCCGATGATGACGACGTCGGGGGCGCCGCCGGTCACTTCGCCGCCTCGAGCAGCTCCCGGACCGCCTTGGCCGGGTCGGGCGCCTTGACCAGGTCCGAGCCGACGCCCACGGCGTACGCGCCCGCCTCCAGGTAGGCCGGGACGTCGGTCAGCGCGATCCCGCCGGTCGGCACGACCCGCGCGCCCGGCAGCACGGCCAGCACCGAGCGCAGGTAGGCGGGGCCGCCCACGTGCGCAGGGAACAGCTTGGCGATCCCGCGCCCGGCGGCGGCCGCGACCTCGCCGGGCGTGAACCCGCCTTCGAGGAACACGGTCCCGGTCTCGGCGGCGACCGCGCGGACGGCCTCGGCCGGATAGGGGCTGACGAGGAAGTCCGCGCCCGCGTCGAGGGCGCGGCGGGCGTCCTCGGCCGTCGTGACCGTACCGGCGCCGAGGACCGCCGCCGGGTTCCCCCGGCGCAGCCCGGCCAGTGCGCCGGCCCAGCCGGGAGTGGTCGCGGTCAGCTCGATGACGGTGAGGCCAGCGGCCAGCAGCGTCTCGGCCGCCCGTACGGCGCCGTCGGCGTCCGGCGTCCTGAGCACGGGCAGCACCCGGCCCGCGCCGATCGCCCGTTCGATCTCCGCCTGATCCATGGTGCGTCCGTTCTGTCATACGGGACAGCGTTCTGTCTCATGGATGATAATTCACGCGACGGGACCGGGGCGCTGCGGTTAAGGTGCGTAGCCGTCGCCGATGATCTACCCCCGGGAACGCCGATGACCGAGATTCTGCTGGCGGGCGTCGTCGGGTCCACCGCGTACGGCCTGGCCACCGCCGACTCCGACGTCGACCGGCTCGGCGTCTTCGCCGCGCCGACCGACACCCTGCTCGGGCTGCGCACTCCGCGCGAGTCGATCGTGACGACCGCCCCCGACCGGACCCTGCACGAGGCCCGTAAGTGGTGCGGCCTCGCCCTGGGCGGCAACCCGACCGTCATGGAGCTGGTCTGGCTGCCCGACGACCTGTACGAGACGCGGACGGCGTTCGGCGACGAGCTGATCGGCATCCGCGCCGCCTTCCTGTCGGCGAAGCGGGTCCGGGACGCCTACCTCGGTTACGCCTCGCAGCAGTTCCGGAAGCTGGAGAACCGGGGGGACGGCGCGTTCTCCGCCGACACCCGCAGGCGCACGGCCAAGCACGCCCGGCACTTGGCGCGGCTCGTCCACCAGGGCCGGGAGCTCTACGCCACCGGGCGGCTGCGCATCCGCCTCGACGACCCGGGCTGGTACCACCGCTTCGGCGACCGGGTCGCGGCGGGCGACCTGGAGGTCGCCCGCCAGCTGCTCGCCGAGGCCGAGGCCGACTTCGCCCGGATCCGCACCCCGCTCCCGGAGCGCCCCGACGAGGCTCCCGTCGAGGCGTGGCTGCGGGCGGTCCGCGCGGCCTACTACACGGCCCGGCCGGCCTCGTGAGTCAGCGGGGGGGTGCGGCCGGCAGGCGTTCGATCGCGATGGCGGCCGCGTCGTCCTCCAGATGACCGCCGACGTGGTCGAGGAGGTCCTTCTCGAGCCGCGCGACGATGATGGCGGGATCCTCGCCCGCCCACCTGCGGAGACGCTCGGCGAGGGCGTAGAAGGTTCCCGTCCGGTCGCGGCCCTCGACGATGCCGTCGGTGTAGAGCAGCAGGATGTCGCCCGGCTCGAAGGAGAACGTCCCGGCCGGGTGGTCATCGGCCGTGAGTTCGCCCAGGCCCAGCGGCGCACCCGGCCGCTCCGAGCCCAGGGTCAGGACCCGGTCTCCGCGCAGCAGCAGCGGCGGTGGGTGGCCGCAGTCGACCACGTGCACGACCGGCTCCGCGTCGGGGATGTCGACGATCACCGCGGTGACGAAGCACTCATCGACATCGATGTTCGTCTCGGAGAGTTCGGCCAGGTTCCGGCAGACGCTGGCCTCCAGGTGCCTCGCGAGATCGGGGAGGTTCGCGTGGCGGTGCGACGCCTCGCGGAAGGCGCACAGGAGCAGCGCCGCGTCGCTGACCGAGGCCAGGCCCTTCCCCCGCACGTCGCCGATGAGCAGGCGGGTACCGCCCGCCGTACGCGCGGCGGCGTACAGGTCACCGCCGATCCGGGCCTCGGCCGCGGCGGCGAGGTACATCGACGCGATCCGCAACGGGCCGATCCGGTGCGGCAGCGGACGCAGGATGACGCGTTGCGCGACATCCGACACCGACCGGACCTCACTGAGCTGCCGCTCGTGGCGGTCGCGCAGGTAGCGGAACGCCACCACGAACGCCGAGACCACCAGCAGCGTGAGGATCTGTACCTGATGGTTCATGGTCTCGATCCCGCCGTGCAGGAAGGCGATCACCACTTGCGCCACCACCGCCAGGGCACCGATCGCCCCGGTCATCAGAGGCCCGCCGAACGACGCCGTGAGCGCGGGCGCCACGACCAGGAGCGGCCCCAGGTGAATGTGGGTCGGAGACAGGATGTCCGCCACGCTGATCAGCACGATGAGCGCGACCGGGATCGCCACCATGGCCTGACCGGGCCGCCATGACGCGAAGACTTGGCGCACATGCTCGCCGAGCCGCACCCTTCACACCGTACCCCGACAAAACGGGCAGCAGGCGTGCCGTCCGGGCCCGCGCGGGTCCGGTCGATCGGCCCTCCGGGCCCTGGTCAGCGGCGGCCCGGGCGCAGGCGCTCGAGACGCCACCAGGCGACGATGACGAACAGCAGCCCGATACCGGCCAGCACCCCCATGTCCGTACCCCACGTGGTCGCGTCGGTGTGCCAGAGCCGGTCGACGATCGGTTTGTGCGGCAGGTGCGCGAGGTCGACGGTCGAGGCGGCCGCGCCCAGGCCCCAGCGCGACGGCGTGATCCAGGCGACCTGCTCCAGGCCCGCCTTGCCCTGGAGCGGCATGAGGGCGCCGCAGAGGATCACCTGGGCCAGGGACAGCAGGACCAGCAACGGCATCGTCTTCTCCGACGTGCTGACCGCCGCCGACACCAGCAGGCCCATCGCCATCGACACGACCGCCAGGCCTGCCATGGCCAGCATGAGCTCCGGGTACGGCGAGGTGAACGCGCCGTGCGCCGGCATCGGGCGGAACACCAGGCCGATGAGGACGAGCAGCACCGCCTGCACCCCGGTGATCAGACCGAGAATGAGGATCTTCGACAGCAGGTAGATCCCGGCGGACAGCCCCGCCGCCCGCTCCCGGCGGTAGATCGGGCGTTCCTTGACGAGCTCGCGCACGGAGTTGGCGGCCCCGACGAAGCACGCGCCGATGACGAGCGTCAGGAGCACCGACGCCGCGTCGTCGTTCTCGCCGAGGTCGGTCAGCCCGTGCGGCGCCGGCATCGCCCGGATCAGCAGCCCGACGACCAGGGGCAGCACCGCCAGCACGGCCAGGTAGCTGCGGTCGGAGCCGATCACCGCGGTGTACCGGCGGCAGAGCGTGCCGAGCTGGGAGAGCCGGCCCTGCCGCCGAGGCGGCGGGTCCGCCGCCACCGGCTCCGGACGGTGCACCTCGGCGTCGCCGTCCAGGCCGGACAGGACGTAGCGGGTGTACAGCGGTGCCATCCGGAACTCGGCGGCCCAGTCGCGGTCGGGCTCCCGGTCGAACGCCTGGAACACCTCCGCCCAGCTCTCCTTGCCGAAGAAGCCCAGGCCCTCCGCCGGCGGCCCGTAGTAGGCCACCCGGCCGCCCGGGACGAGGACGAGCAGGCGGTCGCACGTGTCGAGGTTGGCGACGCTGTGCGTGACCACGACGATCGTCCGGCCGTCGTGGGCGAGGTCGCGCATCATCTCCATGACGGACTTGTCCAGCCCCGGGTCCAGACCGGACGTGGGCTCGTCCAGGAACAGCAGCGACGGCTTGGTCAGCAGTTCCAGCGCCACGCTCACCCGCTTGCGCTGGCCGCCGGACAGCGCGTCGATCCGCGTATCCGCGTGCGGGGTGAGCCCGAGCTCCTCGATCACCTCATCGACGCGCCGGTTCCGCTCCGCCGCGACCGTGTCGCCGGGGAAGCGCAGCTCCGCCGCGTACCGCAGCGCCCGGCGGGTGGGCAACTGGGTGTGCAGGATGTCCTCCTGCGGGACCAGGCCGATCCGGTGCCGCAGCTCCGCGTAGTGGCGGTAGAGGTCCCGATTGTCGTATCGGACACCGCCTTCGGTCGCCGGCCGGGTTCCGGTCACCGCGCCGAGCAGGGTCGACTTGCCGGCACCGCTGGGGCCGATCACCCCGACCAGGCAGCGCTCGGGGATCGGGAAGCTGACGTGGTCGAGCAGCACCTTTCCCTTCGCGGTCCGCACGGTGAGGTCCTGGGCGACCAACGACACGTCGCCGGTGTCGATGAACTCCCTGAGTTCGTCGCCGACGAGCCGAAAAGTGGCCCGCCCGATGCTGACGATGTCACTTTCGGTGAGCGGCTCGGAGTTGATCCTTTTCCCGTTGACGAAAGTCCCATTGTGGCCACCGAGATCAACGATCTCGTGCCGCCCGTCGGCCCTTTTCCGGAGCTCGGCGTGATAGCGGGAAACGATCAGATCGGACAGCACGACGTCATTGTCCGGAGCCCGACCGATCCGCAGCGGGCGGGACGGGACGTGGATGACGGAGGTCGGCCGGCGGTCCACGCCGATGCGCGAGTCGAGCACCGGCGGAACCGAACAGGCCACCGGCGGACCGCTCTCGGCGTTGCCCAGCCGGAAGACGATCTCACCCTCGATACCGGCGCGCCGGACGCGCCGCGAGCCGGCGAACGTACCGTTCGTGCTGTCCAGATCCTCCAGGAGCCAACCCTTGTCGTCGGTGCGCAGCACGGCGTGCCGCCACGACACGCGGGGGTCGGCGATCGAGATGTCGGCCGCCGGATCACGGCCGATGGAGTAGGAGCCCCCGGGCTGCAGTCTGCGGACGGCCTCCTTGGTCCGCACGACGAGCGCCGGTGGGGCCATCGACGAGACAAAGCCCTCGGCCGCCATATCTCCGCAGTGTAGATCCGAAGTCATGAAACGCCCATCAACTTTGTCATGACTCTGCGGTTAAACCATTGACGACTTCCCCGCGGTGAAATTTGCTGAACATCATGGCGACCTCCATCACCGTCAAATGAGCGCCTACGACAGCGATATGACCCGCCCGGACGGCCTTCCGGCGAAACGCCGCCGCCGGCGGCGGCCGTGGGTCGTCGTGCTGGTCGTCCTTCTGGTGCTGCTGGGCCTTCTGGTCGCCCTCGACCGGATCGCCGCCGCGTACGCCGAGAGCCGTATCTCCAGTGAGATCCAGAAGCAGGGGTTCGGTGCCCGGCCCGACGTGACGATCAGCGGCTTCCCCTTTGTCACCCAGGTCCTGAACCGTCACTTCCCGCACGCCCACCTGACCGCCCGCAACGTGCGGGAGGGGCCGATCACCATCAGCCGCATCGATGGGGACGTCCGGGACGTGCGCGTCGACTCGGGGTTCCGCAAGGGCTCCCTCAGCAGAGTGGACGGCACCGCGACGATCGGGTTCGGCGAGCTGGCCAAGACCTCCGACGAGCCCGGCGTACGGTTCACGGCGGCCGGTCCCGACAAGGTCAAGGGCGACGTCGACTTCGGAATCGGCTCCGGCACGGTGGTCTGGCAGGTCACCAAGGTCGGCCGGGACCAGATCCGCGTCCACCCGCTGTCGGCCGAGGGATTCTCCCTCTCCGACCTGGACGAGGACCTCGACTTCACCGTGCCGGTCGGCGGCCTGCCGCTCGGCCTCACGTTCGACAGCCTGTCGGTCACCGCGAAGGGCGTGGAGTTGCACGTCTCCGGCGCGCACATCACCTTCAGCGGCTGAACCGGCCCTAGGAGATCGGGCGGCGGGCGCGGGCGGCGCGGGCGTACTGGTCGTCGAAGCGGCGCGGGAACGGCAGCATCCGGTGCCGCTCCGGCCATCGGGCCAGCTGGCGGACCACGTTGCAGCCCGCCGCGGTGACGATCCGGTCCGCCCCGGCGAACAACGGCCAGGCCGGATAGACGTCATGGTGCGCGATCCCCGGCGGCAGGCCGTCCGGACGGCTCGGCGACACCAGCGTGAACCTCGGACGCGCGCCGTCGAGCGCCGCGACGTCCAGCGCGTACGCGACGAGTTCCGACACTTCGGCGACCGGCCCGGAGTGCACGATCAGCCAGCCGCCGGGCTCGGTGGGGACGGCGGGTTCCGGCTCCGGCGGGTCGACCAGCGTCAGCGGCGCGACCACGGACGACACCGCCTCGAGGTACGCGCGGTGCGCGTCGCCCACCGGCTCGACCAGCCGGGTCTCGGCGAACTCGAGGGGATCGGCGGCCAGCAGCGGCCGGTACGCGTCCCAGCGCAGCAGCCGGGCGAGGTGCACGACGCGGGTGCCCGCCGGGACGATGGCGGCGCTCAGTTCGCCGGACAGCCCTGCGGGAAAGGCGTCGACGACGAGCTCACGCGGCCGCAGCCCGGCCAGGGTCCCGCCGATCCAGCGCGTGAGCGCGTCCCGGTCCAGCCCGGCGGGCGCGGACAGCACCGGGCGGCCGGCCACGACCCGCGAGTCACCGGCGAACGGCGAACCGGTCAGGATCGTCACCGGCTCGTCGCCCACCTCACGGGTGTGCAGGTAGGCCCGGATGCGGGTGAGGTGCCCGAGGCCCCCGCCCTGCGCGTAGCAGACGATCAAAGCCGGGACGCCAGCGCGGCGGCGAGTACGGCCCGCAGGTCCGGCGGCACCTCGAGGCAGAGCAGGACCGCCAGGCCGGTGCTCGGCGCGGTGCCGGAGCGGGCGACCGTGGCGCCGGCCGCGGTCTCGACCTTGGCGCCCTGCTCCAGGGGCCGGACGTCGCCGACCTCGGTCTGCCCCTGCTTCACCTTGATCCGGCCGTCCGCCTCGTGCCGGAACTCGTACCGCGTGTCGGACTCGCCGCGCCGGATCCGCACCTTGCCGCCCGCGAGCTTGGCGCGCCACAGCGTACGTCCGGCGGTGTCCTTCATCTTGACGCCGTCGGCGGACGGCTTCACCACGGCCACCACCCGGCCGCCCTCGGTGTACCGGCCGTCCGCGCCGGTGATGGTGACCGACGCGCCGCCGAGCCTGCTGGTGATCCGCGTCGTCCCACCGGTCGTGTCGATGAGCAGGAGCGGGCCGCCGGCGGCGGTCGTGACGCGCAGGTACGCCGGCGCGGCGGAGGCGGTGCTCGGCGACGGTGGTGGTGCGGTCGTCGTACGGTCGCCGCCCCCGCCACCGGAACAGCCGGCGAGCAGCAGCACCGCCGCCACCACCAGACCGCTCGCCGCACGCTTCACGCTTCGGTCTCCGTGAGGACCGCCAGGTATCCGGCGGTCTCGGCCGCCGGGGCGAAGTCCCGGCGCACGCGTTCGCGCGCCGCCGCGCCCAGCTTGGCGAGCTCCTCGTCCGTCGCCCGTACGGCCCGGTCGACGGCCGCACGGCAGCCGTGCGGGTCGCCCGCGCGGAACGTGAAGCCGATCTCCTCGTCGGCCAGGTCGGCCAGGCCCCCGGCGTCGGAGGCGAGCAGCGGTACGCCGAGCGCGGCGGCCTCCAGCGAGACGTTCGGCAGCCCGTCGTAGAACGACGGCAGCGCGACCAGATCGCAGGACGCGTACACGCCCGGCAGTTCGTACCGGTCCAGGAACGGCATCCGCGTGTGCGGCACGGCGGCCAGCCGCTCCTCCATCCCGTCCTCAAGCTCGCCGACGAGGAGCAGATGGAACGCCGGCACGTGCCCGGAGGCGGCGAGCGCGTCGAGCAGGAAGCCGACGCCCTTCTTGTTCTTGAGCTGACCGACGAGGCCGAGCACGCGCCGCCCCGGCTCCACGTGGGCCGCCCGCCACTCCCGGGCGCGGGCCCGCTCGGAGGGCAGGACCTCCCAGTCGGCGGTGTCGATGCTGTTGGCCACCCACGTCACGGCGGTGTCCGGGACGAGCGCGGACACCAGCGGGCCATGCGACCGGGCGACCACGCAGACGCGGGCGGACGCGCGCAGCGCCGTCAGCAGCGCCTCGCGGCGGCGCAGCGAGAAGACGCCGGTGTCGAAGTCGTTGCCGCGCAGCAGCGTGATCAGCGGCGCGCCGAGCCAGGCGGCCAGCACGGGCGCGCCGACCAGGGCGTACGTGCCGCCGAACGCGACGACGTGGGTGTACTCCTCGCCGCGCAGCTCGGTCCAGAGCCGGCGCAGCGCGTGCTCGGGGTTGTCCTCCAGCGGGACCACGAGCAGCCGCCCGCCGGACTCGCGCTCCACCCGCCACGGCCGCGACCGCCGGGTCAGGTGCGCCACGTCGATCTCCACGCCCGCCGCCCGCAGGCCGCGGACGATGCGGTCACACGACTCCGCCATGCCGCCGCGGCTCGGCGGGTAGTGCTCGGTGATCCACAGGACGCGCATCAACTGTCGACCCAGTCGTTCCCGTCGTCGCCGTCGAAGCCGTCACCCTCGTAGCCGCCCGTGTCGAAGCCGTCGCCCGCGTCGAACTGGCCGCGGTCGTAGGAGTCGAACCGCGAATACCAGATCGGGTCGTTGTACTGCCCGGAGCTCTGCTGGTAGTAGTGCCGGCGGTACCCACGCGCCCATCCGGGGTGGAAGGGGTCCTCATAGGCCTGCGTGGCGGCGCACTCGGGGCACAGCCCCTGGGGGTCGACGTGATGACCGCAGACGGGACGGCCGCAGCGGCACACGGTGACCGACGGCCGGCCGCACCGGCCGAGCACGAAGAAGCCGGTCGTCACGGCGCAGGGGTTCACGCGGTCCTCCTCACCGGCGCCGTCGGCGGCGTCCACCGGAACGGCTCGGTCGCCACCGCCAGGATCCACTGCACCTGGTCGTCCAGAGCGGGCGCCGGGCCGAGCTTCGTCGTCGCGCTGACCACCGTGCGCTTGGCGGACTTGACGCGGACCGCGAGCGAGGGCGGCGGCGGGGTGTCCGGCCGCCGTACGTTCTGGTCGGGCTGCAGGGTGCGCCGGGCGGTGATCCGCTGGACGGTCTTGGTCTTCGTCTTGTGCTTGTGCTTGCCGCGCGGATTGACCTTGTGGATCTTCCGGTAGCGGACCCGGTCGGTGACGGCCAGCTCCAGGACGCTGCCGTCCCGCAGCTCGGCCCGCGCCGTGAGCCAGGGGTCCTGCGCGAACCACTCGGTGATGCTGCGCACCCGCCCGCGCCCGGGAAACCGTTGGCTCGGCCCGGTCTTCTCGGGCACCTTGGGACCGCGCAGGTCGGCGGTGATGCCGATGGCGCCGTTCGGCGCGACGTCCTCGCACAGCACCCTGATCAGCGGCACCACCACGTGCACCGCCCGGTCCGGTATACGCCACTTCCGCCGCTTCACCGTCTCGGCGTGCCGGGCGAGGCTGGCCACGACGGCGTCCCACTCCGCCGGCGGGAGCGTGGCGGACGCGGTGCGCTGCAGAATCAGCCCCTGGTGCACCGGGTGGAATCGCTCGATCGCCGCCCGTGTCTTCCGCCAGAACATGGGCGGACAATACCAACCGGATATCGCCCGGGATAAGCCTCATATGGCATGTTCGGCCTCCACGGTCCGGGTCAGCGGCGCACGACAGGAGACGTCAGGGAGTCGTACACCGCGGACAGCCGGGCGCGGGACGCCGGCCAGGTGAGGTCGGCCAGGATCCGCTGCCGGCCGCGTTCGCCCATCGCGCGGGCGGCGTCCGGATACTCCAGCAGGACGCGGAGCACGCGGGCCAGCTCGGCGGGGCGGTCCGGAGCGACCAGCCGGCCGTGCTCCCGGTCGGCCATGATCTCTCGTACGGCGGGGAGGTCGGAGGCGACCACCGGGACCCCCGCGGCCATCGACTCCAGGATCTTCAGCGGCGCGCAGCCCTGGTCGAGGTTGCGCGCGCAGGCGGTCAGCGGCGCGACGGAGATCGCGGCGCCCGCCAGCCAGCCCGCCACCTCCGCGTGCGGGAGCGTGAACCGCCAGAGCAGGCGGTCCGCGACGCCGAGGCGCTCCGCGAGGCGGCGCAGCGGACGGGCCCGGCGCTCCGGCACCGACGAGCAGATGACCAGCCGGAGATCGGTCAGGTCCGCCAGCCGGGCGAACGCCCGCAGCAGCACGTCGACGCCCTGCCACGGCTGCAGCGCCCCGACGTAGACCAGGTACCGCTCCGGCGCACCGTCCGGACGGGGCGCGGCGGCGGCCACGTCGGCGCCGTTCGGCACCAGGTGGACCTTCGTCTCGGGGACGCCCCTGCGGGACAGCGCCCCCGCGATGACCCGCGAGGGCACCACGACCGCGTCGGCGCCCTCGAGGCAGAGCCGCTCCAGGTCGGCGATCTTCGCCAGGGTGGCGGGGGTGACCGACGGGTGGGTGTGCACGAGCTCGACGGACGGCAGCCCGTTGACCTCGTACACGACGCGGTACCCCCGTCCGGGAAGGGCGAGCACGGGCAGCGCGCTCCACGGATCGCGGACGTGGCAGATCCGCAGGGTCTCGCGGTGCGGCTCCACGTGCGCGGCGACCCATCGGGAGAACGCCTCGGCGCGGTCGAGGAAGTTGGGGATCTGCTCGCCGAAGCGCGCGATCTCGATGCCGCCCGCCTCCCGCTGGTAGCGCGGCAGGGGCCCACCGCCGAGCACGCCGAGCAGGCCGCCGTCGAACCGGGCGAACAGCTCGGCCGCCATGTGCCCGATGTGCACCGCCGACCCCTTGCTCGACGGGAAGCGGTCGAAGGCGAAGTAGGCGGCCCGGACGGCCGCCGGTGTCTCGGAACTCATCCCGCCCGCTCCGTACGCTCGCGGTGCCACCGGACCTGGTCGGCCAGGCCCTCGGCCGGCCCGATCCGGGCGGACCAGCCGAGCAGGCGCTCGGCCCTGGCCGTGTCCGCCCACGTACGGGTAGCGTCGCCGGCCGCCGGCGCGTACTCGCGCACCCGCGGACGTACGCCCAGGAGACCGGCGAGGAGGTCGATCGCGTCCCGGACGGTGACGGGCTCGGAATGGCCGACGTTGAGCACGGTCCCCGGCGGCAGGTCGGCGGTGGCCGCGGCCAGCGTCGCGGCCGTGACGTCGGCGACGTGCGTGAAGGCGCGGGACTGCCGGCCGTCCCCGAAGACCGGCAGCGGACGGCCGTGCCGCGCCGCCTCGACGAACCGGTGGAAGGCCATGTCGGGGCGCTGGCGCGGGCCGTACACCGAGAAGTATCGCAGGGTCACCGCCGGCAGGCCCTCCCGCACCGCCCGCGCGACGAGGTGCTCGACGGCGACCTTGCTCCGCGCGTACGGGCTGGCGGGACGCGGCGGATCGTCCTCGCGGTGCGGGCGGTCGCCCGCGGAGCCGTACACCGAGGAGCTCGACGCGACGACCACGCGCGGACGGCGACCGGCCGCCGGGTCCAGGCAGGCGGCGAGCAGCCGCTGCGTGGCGGTGACGTTGTCGCGCTCGGTGGCCGCCTCCCCGGCGCCCCACGAACTGCGCACTCCGGGCCGGCCGGCCAGGTGGACGACCACGTCCGCGTCGGCGAGCTTGGTCAGGTCGTCGGCCGCCAGGTCGGCCTCGACGAGCGTGACGCCGGCCCGGTCGGCGAGCGCCGCCCAGGTAAGCCGCGCGGCCTCCGGCGCGGCGGACCGGTGCAGCGCGTCGACGGCGAGCACCTCATGGCCCGCCCCGGCGAACGCCTCCGCCACATGGCCGCCGATGAACCCGGCGGCCCCCGTCACCACCACCCGCACGTGCGCACCCTAGTGCACGGCCGTCGCCTGAGATGCGGCCCATTGTCCGATCCGGCGGATCAACGCCGGGGTCGCGGCGCTTTCGGCGTGCCCGTAGCCGGGTTCGATCCACAGCTCGCGGGGATCACGGGCCGCGGCGTACAGCTGCTCGGCGTGCTCGACCGGCAGGAAGGGGTCCTGGTCGCCGTGCACGACGAGCAGCGGTGTCGGCGCGATGCGTCCCGCGACCTCGTGCGGCGCCGCGGGCACCGTCGCCCAGGTGCCGCCGGCGATCCGCGTCCGCTTGACGAGGCGGGCGGCCAGGCGGCCCGACCGGCGCTCGATCGCCCAGTGCACGCGGCGCATCGGCTTGGTGTCGCGGTAGTACCAGCGGGCCGGCGCGCTGACCGCGGCGACCGCGTCGACGCCGCCGTGCAGCGCCGCGTGCCGGACAACGACGGCCCCGCCCATCGAGAAGCCGACGAGCCCGATGTGCCGGTACCCGAGGTGGCGGGCGTGCCGGACGGCCGCGTCGACGTCGAGGATCTCCCGGTCACCGACCGTGGACCGGCCGCCGGACCGCCCGTGGCCGCGGAAGTCGATCGCGATGACGCCGCCCACCTCGCCGAGCACCGCGGCGATCCGCCGCGTCGTCGGCTGTCGCCACGCGCCGGTGAACCCGTGCGCGAGGACCAGGCACAGGCCGTCCGGTCCGGGGAGGTGGCCGGCGTCGATCCGGACGCCGTCCATCGCATGCAGGGTGAGGGGCTCAACGCTCATGTGGTCCATCGTGCCCGCCCCCGCCCGAACCGACGGCGACCGGATCCCCCGGTGGCGGACCGAACGGCTCGGTGGCGGACCGAACGGCTCGGTGGCGGACCGAACGGCTCGGTGGCGGACCGGACGGGCCGAGTGGGCCGGGCGGCCGGTGGCGTACCGGGCGCCGGAACGGGGGTCAGCGCTTGATGTAGTCGACGAGCTGTTCGCGTTCGGTCTCGAGCTCGGCGATGGCGCTCTTGACGACGTCGCCGATGCTGACGATCCCGACCAGGCGGCCGTCGCGGACGACCGGCAGGTGACGGATGCGGTGCTCGGTCATCGTGCCGCGCAGCCCGTCCACGGCGTCGCCGGGATCGCATGTGCGCACCGGGCTCGTCATGATCGACGACACCGGGGCGTCGAGCAGGTCCGTGCCCCGCTCGTTCAGCCGCCGGACGATGTCACGCTCCGAGACGATGCCCTCGATCGTGGAACCGTCCGCCGACACGACGACGGCGCCGATATTGCGCTCCGCCAGCAGCGCGAGGAGTCGCCGTACGCTCGCCTCCGGCGCGATCGTCGCGACATCCGCGCCCTTGACGCGGAGGATCTCCGAAATTCGCATCTGTCGACCTCCCGACCGGTCGTGACCAGGCAGCATTACGCCAAGCATCCTCCCTCTTCGAGGAAACGTCACGGCTTATGCGAAACCCGGCCGGTGGTTCGGGGAGCCTCCGGTGAGCCGCCCGTGGCGGGTGTCGCGGTGGCGGAGGGCCCGCCGGGCCGGCGGTTCATGGCCAGGTGGGCGTAGACGATCGTGTTGTCCTCGTAGCTGTGGCCGTCGAAGTCGCCACCGCACGTGATCAGGCGGAGCCCGGCGAAGTTCAGGTCGCCGTAGACCCGTTGCGTCGGGAAGTGTTTCTTGGGGACGCGCTCGACCGAGTCGACGGTGAACGTCGCCACCTTCCCGTCCGCGCGGGTGACCTCGATCCGGTCGCCCGGGTGCAGGCTCGAGAGCCGGAAGAAGACGGCCGGCCCCTTTTTCGTGTCGACGTGGCCGACGAGCACGGCGGGTCCGCGCTCACCCGGCGACGGGCCCTTCTCGTACCAGCCGGCCAACTGGGCACGCGACAGCGGCGGCACGCCGAGCGAGCCGTCGTGCTGGAGGCCGACCCGGATCAGCCGCGAGTGGATCCCGACGCGCGGGACGTCCACACGCAGCGGCGCCGCCGCCTTGAGGACCGGCCCGGCCGGCGGGCTGATCGCCGCGCCCGACCGGGCGGCATGCGGGTCCGGTCGCGGCGGCCCTGTGTGGTGACACGCGTCGAACCACAGGACCGCCGCCCCGGTAGCGATCAACCCGGCGGCCGCCCCGCCGCGGAGACGGCCGCCACGTGATCGCGATGATCGGCTAGGAACGGGCACCGGTCCGGATCCGCCGGCGAGCAATGAGCCCCGCGCCGCCCAGGATCAAGGTGAGCCCGGCGACGCCGATCGGCACGCTCGCTCCCTGGCTGCCACCGAAACCGGTCGGCACGGCGCCACGCGGAACCGCGCTGACCTGGCCGGGCACCGCGTGCACGACCCGTCCGCGGATCTTCTTCACGACCTCCTTGCCGCCACCACCGCCACCGGCGCAGCAGCCTTCGCCCTCTTCGTCACCGGCCGCGTGGTCGCCGTCTCCACCACAGCTCTCGTCGTCACAGCCGCCTCCCCCCTCGTCGCCGAAGGCGAAGGGACCACGGAGGATGCCGTGGTGCCGGTGACGGAACTGGTGATGCGCGATGCCGACGTCACCGCCGCCGTCACCGCCGCCGTCACCGTCACCGTCACCGTCGTCATCGTCGCCGCCCCGGCGGAGGGCCGCGCCGTGCGCACCTTCGGCATTCAGCGCCTTGTGTGCTCCCGTCTGGACGGCAAGGTGCTGCGCCCGGTGGTGCAGCCCGGCCTGAGTGTCGCTTTGGAGCGCCGCGCCAAGAGCGGGTGAAGCAAGCCCGATCGTCAGAGCGGCCGCTGAAGCGGTTGTCAGGGTCAGGAGTTCGACCCTCATAAGTACCCCCTTGATGTCAGCGGCAGCCCGGACTGCTCCCTGGCTGCCGGCATCGCCACCGCTCCCCTCATTCCCCCATCACCGACACCGCGACCTAAGTCTCTATGCTCTTGATCAAATGATTACGGTGCGAGATGGGCACTTAGTCGGATCAGCCATACCGCCATTATCAACGAGTAGGGAATCAGGCGACCTCAGCTCCATTAAGCGGATTTGCCGCACAACCGCCACCGCCCGCCCCGCACCGTGGACATGCGCGCTGACCTGCTACGTCACCGTGCGCAAGACAGTCCACACCCGTGAACGCGGCCGCATCCAAGCGCCCTTCTCCGCCCCACATCGGGCATTATGCGCGGATGAGTGGCCGGTCATGACGAATCGGCCGACAGGCGGCCATGAGGGTCGCAGAAGCTACGACTCCGACGAGAGACGATCACCTCATGCGGAATTAAGTGTCGGACGCCAACAAGATGCCGTTTCACTCATTTTTCGGGACATTCTCGGGTACTGGTACCGGTACCGCTCCGGGATCAGTGCAACGAGGTCAGGCCCGCGCGGGCGGCCGCGATGGCGTCGGCCAGGCACCGCTGCTCGGCGGCGGGCCGGTCCTTGTCGGCCGGCTGCTCCTCGGTGTACTGGACCCGCAGGATGATGTTGCGGTACCGCACGGTGGCCTCTCCGACCGCGATCCGGACGTCCCGGTCGATCCAGAACCGCTCGAACGCCGCGTCGCCGAGGCCGCCGATCCGGCGCAGCGAGCTCGTGTCGGCCGTCCGGTCCTTCTCCGCCTGCCGCCACTGCCCCTCGAACGACCAGACGGTCATACCGGTGGCCTGGTCGTGCATGTACTTGGGCAGGAACGCCCGCGCGTCGACCTGTACGGCGCGGTAGCGGCCCCCGTCGGTCATCGAGTACTTGCAGACGCCCGCCGTCTCCGCGCCCATCTTGTCGATCTTCGGTGCGGCCGTCGGCACCAGCCGCCGTACCGTGTCGGCGGGCAGGACCGAGCACGCCTGCGGCAGGCTCGCGAACACGGGCGGCTGCGCGGCTCTCGCGGGCGTGTCGGCCGCTCGGGAACCGGCCGTGGCCGGCCGGGACCGGGCCGGTGCCGCCGCCGGGCGGGCTCCCCCACGGCCGAACACGAAGACGGCCGCGGCGGCGAGGCCCATCGCCACCACGACGAACGCGGCGACCACGACACCGGCCGTACGCGGCCGGCGGCTCTTCGCCTTCGGCGCCTCCGGGGGCGAGTAGACCCGGTGGAACGGTTCCGGCAGCCGCGGCAGTCCCAATCCTTCTCCCCACTCGTGTTCCCCGGACGGCCCGGGATGTCGGCTCGATGCGACCGTAACCGGCGATTCCACTCCCAAACCAGACTCATACGCGTCCGGCAAGTGTGACGCCATGCCGTTCTTCGCCTCCTCCTCCGGCCGCCGGTGCCCGGCCGCCGGTCCTCCGGGACGGGCTCACCCGATTGTCGGTCCCCGGCGTCAGAATGGAATGTGCTGTTGAGCGAGATCACCGAGACCTCACGGGCCGTCGCCGCGACGTCCGGCCGACGTGCCAAGATCGAGCTGCTCGCCGCCTGCCTGCGGGACGCCGAGCCGGAGGAGACGGCGATCGCGGTGGCATATCTCTCCGGTGAGCTGCCACAACGCCAGATCGGCGTCGGCTGGGCGACACTTCGCGACCTGCCGCCCGCCGCGACCGAGGCGGCCCTCACCGTGGACGAGGTCGACGCCGCGTTCACCGCGATCGGCGCGGTCTCGGGTAAGGGTTCCGTCACCGCCCGGCGACAGTTGGTGGGGGAATTGTTCTCCCGAGCGACCGCCGCCGAGCAGAGTTTCCTCCTCCGCCTGCTCTCCGGCGAGCTGCGCCAGGGCGCTCTCGACGGCGTGATGGCCGACGCCATCGCCGCCGCGGCCGACGTGCCGGCGGCCGACGTTCGCCGCGCCGTGATGTTCCGCGGCTCGCTCGGCGCGGTGGCCGACGCGGCGCTGTCCGAGGGCCGGGAGGGGCTGCGCGCGTTCGGCCTGGAGGTCGGGCGCCCGGTCAAGCCGATGCTCGCCGCCAGCGCGCCGTCCGTCGAGGCGGCGCTGGAGAAGGTGAGCCCCGCCGCCGTGGAGTGGAAGCTCGACGGCATCCGGGTCCAGGCGCACGTGTCCAAGGGCGAGGTGCGCCTGTTCACCCGCACGCTCGACGACATCACCGGCCGGCTGCCGGAGATCGTCACCGCGCTCGGCGCGCTGCCCGCCGACACGGCCGTCCTCGACGGTGAGCTCATCGCGCTGCGCGACGACGGCCGGCCCCACCCGTTCCAGGTCACCTCGGCCCGTGTCGCCAGCCACGGCGTACGACCGGGCGGTGGGCAGGACGTTCCACTGTCGGTGTTCCTGTTCGACGTGCTGCACCTCGACGGCGAGGACCTGATCGACCTGCCGGGCGCCGAGCGCAACGAGGCGCTGGTCCGGGTCGTCCCCGAGGCGCTGCGCATGCCGCGGGTGGTCACCGCCTCCGTCGACGAGGCCCGCGCGTTCTTCGACGACGCCCTCGCGCACGGTCACGAAGGCGTGCTGGTCAAGTCCCTCGACACCCCGTACACCGCCGGCCGGCGCGGCGCCGGGTGGATCAAGGTGAAACCCCGCCACACGCTCGACCTGGTCGTCCTGGCCGTCGAGTGGGGCAACGGACGCCGCCGGGGCAAGTTGTCCAACCTGCACCTCGGCGCCCGCGACCCGGAGACCGGCGGGTTC
The DNA here is from genome assembly GCF_039542035.1 of Actinoallomurus liliacearum. NCBI lineage: Bacteria > Bacillati > Actinomycetota > Actinomycetes > Streptosporangiales > Thermomonosporaceae > Actinoallomurus > Actinoallomurus liliacearum. The sequence goes on along the minus strand of NZ_BAABHJ010000003.1, from coordinate 7,610 downwards.
GTGATGCTGGGCAAGACGTTCAAGGGCCTGACCGACGAGATGCTGGCCTGGCAGACCGAGCGGCTGCTCGCGCTGGAGACGCACCGCGACGACTACACGGTCTACGTACGGCCCGAGCTCGTCGTCGAGATCGCCTTCGACGGCGTGCAGCGCAGCCCGCGCTATCCCGGTGGGCTGGCACTGCGGTTCGCGCGGGTGCTCCGCCATCGCCCGGACAAGACCGCCGCCGAGGCCGACACCTTCGCCAGCGTGCGCGCCATCGCCACCTTCCCCGTCTGACCGCCGAGGCCGCCCCCGCTGACTCCCAGGGCACTCGCCGACCGCCTCGGCGTCTCGCCCGAAGCCACGGGCAAGCTCATCGCCGCTCTGGACAAGGTCGTACGCCGGCTCCGCACCGACCGGCACCGTCGAGTTCTTCGACGGTGCCTCACCCGGAGCGTCGCTGGGAACCGCGACGCTCCGCGACGCGACCGCCACGCTGACCCTGCCGGCCTGCCGCCGGGTCGCCACCAGATCACCGCCGGCTACAGCGGTGATGCCCACTGCGGACCGTCGAAATCTTCGCCGGTCGCCCTGACCGTCGCCCCGGCCGGTCAGCCTGCCGCGCCCCCGTCGCAGACCTCCGGCAGTGACCAGTCCGAGACGACCCACCAGGAGTCGGCCGGCCAGCCTGCCGTGTCGCACAGCCACTCCGAGGGCGTGGCCACCGACCACTCGCAGGCGACCCAAGCACAGGACCAACGTAACGCGTGACCGTACGCAAGGACACCCGCGCTCACACCCGCGACGTGCACGGCCCGCGCCGGTCCTAAGGCCGGCCGCCGCGGTCGAGGCGGCGCCGGGGGCCCACGGTCCGCTCGTGGGCGATCAGGTCGTGGCGGCCCGCGATGAACTCCTGGACCCAGATCTTCGCCCGGATCATCGGGCGGCGGATGCGCTGCTCACGGCGGAGCGCCCGCCGGAACTTCCGCGTGCCCGGCCGGTACCTCCAGCGGGCCCACGGCGATCCCGGCCGGGCCAGCCGGAACGCGCTGAAGATGAGCACCACCGGCAGGAACAGGCCCAGCAGCCCGGTCCAGATCTTGCCCTTGAAGAGGGTCACGATGGCCAGACCGAGGTTGACGAGGATGTTGGCGAAGACGACCAGGAAGACGCCGACGGAGACGGTCGCGTCCGGCCGCAGATCATGGACGTCGCTGAGCCAGATCGGGCGGACGCCCACCAGGATCAGGCCCGTCACCGCGACCGCGATGAACACCGCGTCGACGGAGGCGCGACCCTCCTCCATCCAGTAGACGTCGCGCAGGTGCAGGATGAGCGCGAACTCGTCGAGGACGAGGGCGGCCCCCACCCCGAAGACGGAGGCGGCGAGGGCATACCAGCCCGTGTAGACGTCCGGGATGCAGAACCCGGCCACCCCGCCGATGAGCATCAGCACGACGCCGAACACCACGTGGTGGATGTGCAGGTCACCGACCTCGACGTTCTTGAACCACCAGCGGACCTTGGCGCGGATCAGCCGCACGTTGATGCGCACGATGACGAACGTGACGATGAACGCCACGAAGAAGCAGAACAGCGGCAGCCGTCCGGTCTGGACGACGCGCTCGGTGAACAGTCCCTCCATATTGGCCCCCGACGTCATACGTCCTCATCATGACCCATTCCGGTCTGTGATAACGCTTGACGTCGGTGGTCACTGCCGACTCGGAAGCCGCCGAGACCGTCAGCCGTTCAGGCGTACCGGATTCACCAGATCCGCGTAGATCAGCAAGGCGCCCATCGTGATGATCACCGCGGCCATCGCGTACGTGAGCGGGAGCGCCTTCGCCACGTCGACGTGGCCGGGGTCGGGCCTGCGGGTCACCCGGGCGATGCCCTTCTTCACCGCCTCCCACAGCGCGCCCGCGATGTGTCCGCCGTCCAGCGGCAGCAGCGGCACGAGGTTGAACATGCCGACCGCGAAGTTGACCGTACCCAGCATCATCAGGAAGAACGCGAGCTTGTCCAGGCCCGGCTCCTTCGAGGCGGCGATCTCCCCGCCGATCCGGCTGGCGCCGACGACGCCGATCGGCCCGTTCGGGTCGCGCTTCTTGTCGCTGAACGCCGCGTTCCAGACCCCGACCATCTTCTTCGGCATGTCGATCAGCGACCCGAAGGTGTGCTTGGTCAGGTCGGTCATCGTGCTCACGACCACGCCCGGTCCCTGCCGCTCGCGGGCGCTCGTCGGGCTGATCCCGAGGAACCCGACGGTCTCGGTCTTGTCCGGGTCGGTGAGCGACTGCATCTGGTTGGTGGTCACCGGCACGCTCAACGGAATGTCCTGGCCGCCGCGGTGGACGACGACCGGGACCGTACGGCCGCCGGACCCCCGGATCAGGCCCTGCAGCTGCGCGTACGTGTGGATCCGGTGGCCTTCGTAGGACACGATCCGGTCGCCGGGCCGCAGCCCCGCGCGTACCGCCGGGGTCACCGGGTCGCCGGCCTGGCAGTCACGGCCCGCCTGCGCGGCCGGGATCGTGCACTTGGACACGGAGTCGATCACCGGCTGCAGGGTCGAGATACCGATCCCCATGACGACGACGCTGATGAACACGAACGCCAGCAGGATGTTCATGAACGGCCCGGCGAACATGATGATGACCTTCTGCCACCACTTCTTGCGGTAGAAGACGCGGTCCTCGTCGCCGGGGCCGACCTCCTCCAGGGCGGCGCCGCGCGCCGACTCGATCAGCCCCTGGAACGGACCGGTGGATCCCTGGCGGACCGTCCCGGGCGCGTCGCCCCGGCGGGGCGGCAGCATCCCGATCATCCGGATGTAGCCGCCGAGCGGGATCCACTTGACGCCGTACTCGGTCTCGCCCTTGCGCCGTGACCACATCGTGGGCCCGAACCCGACCATGAACTGCGGCACGCGGACGCCGAAGAGCTTGGCGAAGGACATGTGGCCCAGTTCGTGCAGGGCGATCGAGGCGAGCAGCCCGAGGAAGAAGACGACGATGCCCACCACGAAAAGCACGCTCATTGCCCGCACACGCTCCTCACCCGTCGCACCGCAGGCGCCCACCGGGCACCGCGGCAGGCCGCCTCGCGCACCGTGTCGCGCACGCTCACCGAAGGCCTCCGAGATCTCGACCGGTCAAGCGTATGCCGAAAACCCGCGCACGAGGGCCGTCCCGGCACCTGTACGCCCTCTTGCCCGGCCCATCGTCCGCGCGGACCCCGGCGACGGACCGGACGATGGGGTACGCGGGCGCCTCCCCTCCGCCGGTCTCGGCCGGGTGCGGCGTCAGGACCCGTCGATCAGGTGGATGGCGAGGTCGGGGCTGAACTGCCCGGCCGGGACGCCCTGGCCGATCCCGCAGGACCCGTCGGAGTCACCGGGGACCTTGACCCACAGCAGCATCTCCGCCCCACCGCCGGTCTGCGACGGAACGCCCAGCCTGCGGCCGGCCGGGTTGCACCACTCCCCGTTCGATCCGTTGCCGTTGCGGCTGGTGTCGACGACGAACGGCACCCTGCTCGACAGCGCGGCGTTCACCGCCGCCCCGTAGGAGACGGACTCGTCGGTCGTGTAGTAGTTCGAGACGTTCACCGCGAAGCCCCGCACGTTGTGCACCCCGGCGGACTCCAGCCGCTGGGCCATGGTGGCCGGGGCGATCCACTTGGCGTTGCCGCCGTCGAGGTAGGCCCAGGTGTTCGGCGCCTTCGCCGCGAACTGCTCGGTGGCGTACTTCAGCAGGTCAAGCCGGATCTGCCGTTCGGAGTCGTTCGGCAGGCAGTCGATCTGGGCGACGGCGTCGGGCCCGATGACGACGACCGCGGGCCGCGCCCCGATCCCGGCGGCGAAGTTCGAGATCCACGTCCGGTACGCCTCGGGGCTCCCCGCGCCGCCCGCGGAGTGACCCGAACAGTCCCGGCCCGGCACGTTGTACGCCACGAGGACGGGCAGCTTGTCGGCCGCGTCGGCGGCGCCGACATACGCCGAGACCGCGGCGGCGATGTCGCCGCTCCAGTCGCCGAACCAGCGCGCCATCGGCTTGCCGGCGATCGCCGACGTGATCCGGGCCGCGCGGCCGTCGCCGGAATTGTTCTTCACCCAGGTGGCGGGGTTGGAGTCCGGGTCGACGTAGAAGCCGCTGGTCAGGTCGATCGGGCCGCCGGCCGCGGCCGCGTGCGCCGTGCCCGCCACGGTCTCGTGCGCCGCTGTGGTCCCCGCCGCGCGGCCGGGCGAGCAGGCACCGGTGAGGCCGATGACCGCCGCGACGCCGAGCGCCGCCGATCCGATGATCCGCCGGGATGTCCTCGGGTGGGCCATGGAGTCTCCTCACGCTCGATGCGCGTCGACGCGGTCGTGGAGGTCGAGCCCCCGCGTACGGACCCGCCTCCGGCGGGCCGGATGATCAAAGTAGTCGGCGATCTTCGACCGCCGTCGGCCGTTCGCGGGGAATTGAGCCGGAAGTCCCGGCCACCGGTCGTCGATTCCGTCTCCAGGAAGGTCCTGCTAGCCTGACCATGCCGTTGATCCCGTGCGGGAGAGTGACCTCGCCGCCAGCGAGGTACGCCGAAGGAGCAACCCCTCCCCGGAACCTCTCAGGCCACACGAACCGCGCGGACCAGGCGACCTCTGGAAAGTGGAGCCACGCTCCCGCCGAAGGTGCAAGCCCCCGACGAGGGGGTGAAGCTCTCAGGCACCGATGACAGAGGGGGAGGGCACCGCCACCGCATTTCGCGTGCCAATGGGAGGATGGGATTCCCGGCCGCCCGCGTGATAGGAGCCTGCCCCGATGTCCACGCCGGACGCCAAGAGAACACCACTCCACGAGGTCCACGTCGAGCTCGGCGCCATGATCACCGAGTTCGCCGGGTACCTCATGCCGCTGCGTTACGGCAGCGAGACCGCCGAGCACCAGGCCGTCCGCACCGGCGCGGGCCTGTTCGACCTGTCCCACATGGGAGAGATCTTCGTGACCGGCCCGCAGGCCGGGGCGGCCCTCGACCACGCGCTCATCGGACACCTGTCCGTGCTCGCCGTCGGCCGGGCGCGCTACACCATGATCGTCGACCCGGCCGGGGGCGTGCTCGACGACCTGATCGTGTACCGGCTCGCCCCGGAGACCTACATGGTCGTCGCGAACGCGGCCAACGTCGCGACCGTACGGGCCGAGCTGACCGCGCGGGCGGACGGGTTCGAGAAGGCCACCGTCGACGACCGGTCCGGCGCGTACGCGCTCATCGCCGTGCAGGGCCCGAAGGCCCACGCCATCCTGGCGACGCTCACCGACGCCGCGCTCGCCGACCTCAAGTACTACGCGATCCTGCCGGGCAAGGTCGCCGGGATCGACGCGCTGATCGCGCGCACCGGTTACACCGGCGAGGACGGTTTCGAGCTGTTCGTGGCGGCCGGTGACGCCGTCGCCGTCTGGAACGCCGTCACGGAGGCCGGCGGCGACGACCTGCGGCCCGCCGGGCTGTCCGCGCGGGACACGCTGCGGTTGGAGGCCGGCATGCCGCTGTACGGCAACGAGCTGACCACCGAGACCACCCCGTACGACGCCGGCCTCGGCCGCAGCGTCAAGCTCGACAAGCCCGGTGACTTCGTCGGCCGCGCCGCGCTGGCCGCCCGCGCCGACACGCCGCCGGGCCGCACCCTCGTGGGGCTCGTCGGGCGAGGGCGTCGCGTCCCGCGCCACGGGTACGCCGTGGTGACGCCGGACGGTACGCCCTGCGGGGTCGTGACCAGTGGCGCGCCGTCCCCGACGCTGGGCAAGCCCATCGCCATGGCCTACATCGACGCGGGCCATGCCGAGGACACCGACCTCGCGGTGGACATCCGCGGTAAGCATGAGCCGGTCGACAAGGTCGCACTGCCGTTCTACAGGAGGACTTCGTGAGCACCGTTCCCGAGACGCTGTACTACACCCAGGAGCACGAGTGGGTCACCGAGCCGTCGGAGAGCGTGGTGACCATCGGGATCACGGCCCACGCGGCCGACGCGCTGGGTGACATCGTGTACGTGTCGCTGCCCCAGGAGGGCGCGTCCGTTGAGGCCGGTGAGCCGTGTGGCGAGGCCGAGTCGACCAAGTCGGTGAGCGACGTCTATTCGCCCGTCACCGGTGAGGTCGTCGCGGTGAACACCGCCGTTGAGGAGGACCCGGCGGCCATCAACTCCGACCCGTACGGCGAGGGATGGCTGTTCCGGGTGCGGACCGATGACGACCCCGCAGACCTGCTCGACGCGCAGGCCTACTCGAAGCTGATCGAGGAGGCGTGATGAACCTCTTGAACCTGCCCCTGTCCGAGGTCGACCCGGACGTCGCGGCCGCGATCGCGGACGAGTTGCGGCGGCAGCAGTCGACCCTGGAGATGATCGCCTCGGAGAACTTCGCGCCCGTCGGCGTCCTCGAGGCGCAGGGCTCGGTGATGACGAACAAGTACGCCGAGGGCTACCCGGGGCGGCGCTACTACGGCGGTTGTGAGTACGTCGACGTCACCGAGCAACTGGCGATCGACCGCGCCAAGGAGCTGTTCGGCGCGGACCACGCCAACGTGCAGCCCCACTCGGGCGCGCAGGCGAACATCGCGGTGTACTTCGCGCTGCTGGAGCCCGGGGACACGATCCTCGGCCTGGACCTCGCGCATGGCGGGCACCTCACCCACGGCATGCGGATCAACTACTCCGGCAAGATGTTCAACGTCGCCGCCTACCACGTGGGTCCCGACGGCCTCGTGGACATGGAGGAGGTCGCCCGGCTCGCCCAGGAATACCGGCCGAAGATGATCATCGCCGGCTGGTCAGCGTACCCGCGGCAGCTCGACTTCGCCGCGTTCCGGCGGGTCGCCGACGAGACCGGGGCGCTGCTGATGGTGGACATGGCCCACTTCGCCGGCCTGGTCGCCGCGGGCCTGCACCCCTCGCCGGTGCCGTACGCCGACGTCGTGACGACCACGACACACAAGACGCTGTGCGGCCCGCGCGGCGGTCTCATCCTCTGCCGCGAGGAGTACGCCAAGAAGATCAACTCGGCGGTGTTCCCCGGCACGCAGGGCGGCCCGCTCGAACACGTCATCGCCGCGAAGGCCGTCGCCCTGAAGATCGCCGCGACCGACGAGTTCGCCGAGCGGCAGGCCCGGACGCTCGAGGGCGCCCGCATCCTCGCGGCCCGGCTCCTGCGCGAGGACGCCGCCAAGGCGGGGGTCAAGGTGCTGACCGGCGGCACCGACGTCCACCTGGTCCTGGTCGACCTGGTCGACTCGGAGATCACGGGACGGGACGCCGAGGACCGCCTGCACGACATCGGCATCACGGTCAACCGCAACGCCGTGCCGAACGACCCGCGCCCGCCGATGGTGACCTCCGGTCTGCGGATCGGCACGCCCGCCCTCGCCACCCGCGGGTTCCGAGCCGACGACTTCGCCGAGGTCGCCGACATCATCGCGCTGGCGCTGCAGCCGTCGTTCGACTCCGCGGCGCTGTCCGCCCGGGTCCGCGACCTGGCGGACAAGCACCCTCTCTACCCCAGCCTGGGATGACGCACGATGACGATCGCTCCTGAGGGCCGGAAGTTGTTGCGTGTCGAGGTGCGGAACTCCGCGACCCCGATCGAGCG